>JACTND010000156.1 GCA_014584305.1 Planctomycetota bacterium
CCAACCCGACGGTCGGCGCAAATTGAGGCGCAAACGGTCCGCGCTGTTTGAGTCGCGGCAACTCATAGTCCCCGGCGCGCGACACGAAGGAATGCACGACGCGCCCAAAGGTCTTGATTCCCGCCATGACGACAGTACCGTTGCCGTCGGTCATTTCCCGCGGTTCATAGTCTGGCTGGGCACCGTTCGCCACCGCCTTTTCGAAAGCCGCTGCCGCGTCATCCACGGTGAAAGCGATATCCTTGATGCCGTCGCCGTATCGAACCACTTCGCGGCTGGCTGGATGGTCGGCCGTCAATCCGCTGGTCAGCAGCAGCCGAATATTCCCCTGCGTCAATACATACGACGCCGACGCGCGGCTGCCCGTCGTTAAATCGGAAACTTGTTCGATCTCAAACCCAAAACAATAAGCGTAGAAAAATGCCGCCTGCTTGGCATTTCCCACGTACAAATGGACATGATCGACATCGATCAATCGCAAGGGATCGGCGGTCCGTGCGCCGGTTTGCGGCGCGGTTGTCTGCGTTTGCGGCATGGACAAATGCCCTCCCAAGGATCTCTTGTCAAACGGAACGTTGTTTGCACGTTTGAGAGCAAGTTTCATTCCGTTACCGTTTGCCGTGAGTTGATCGCGCAGGCGTCGGGTGCGCGTGCGGATTCAAGCGCGCTCCGCGCGCTTCCGCACACCAGACCATCGACCGATGGGTAACCAGGTAGGAGTAATTTCAATGCCGGACATCACGACGAGTTTGGAAGAAGTGGCCCGAAAACACGGAGTTCGTTTGCCCGCCGTGGTACCGCTGTCCAAGCAGGAGCGATTGCGGCAACTCAGATGGATTCTCGATCGGAAGGACGTGCCGCATCCGATCGGGAGCGAAACAGCGCGCGTCTATTATGAGCGGGCGGCCTCCGGCGTCCCCTTTGGAATCGGTTCTCTGAGCGGCCAGACCGTCGAACTCGGCGAGTACCGCAACGAGCAGGTGTACGAATCGTTGCGCCTGGAAGACCACCTCAGTTGGGCGTGCTTGGTCGCCGACCAACAGGCGACAAAACACGCTTACGCTTGTCGCGAGTATTTACTGGGAGAAGAAATGTTCGAGATCGGCGGTGCAACGATCCCCGATTACTACCTGCTCAACGCCCGGATCTTTCAGCAAACCGGCTGGCAATTGGCGACGGTGAATATGATCATTCCGGCCGAGGTCTTTTTTCATTGTCACAGCCGCAAGTTCTTTCCGGTAACGACGTTCATGCGCCCGTTGGAAACGGACTATTTGCCTGAACCGGATGTGGGGCACGATGTGGCGGGACACGTCGCCACGTTTACTATTCCCCAAGTCGCACAGGTCATGAACAACCACGGCCTAGCCAACGACCTGATCCATCGGGAGAAGGAACTCAAGCTGCAAACGGCTAGGTCGGACCATGACATTCGCCGCATCCACGACGAAGCCTGCGAACTGCTGCTGTACGCGGGACGACTCTATTGGTTTACGGTCGAGTTTGGATTGGTCATGCAAAACGGAACGCTCAAAGTATTCGGAGCCGGCATCCTCTCCTCGCCGGGAGAAACCCGTTACAGCGTCACCTCGCCGGATTCCAATCGCGTCCTGATCGATCCCCGCAACGATCGCGACTTGTTGCGGTTGGCAACAACGGATTACTTGATTAGCGAATACCAGAAAACGTATTTTGTCATGAAGGAGTTCGACGCCCTCACCACATTGACTCCGCAGCGGATACTGCACATCGTCCATACGGCCCAACGCTTGCCCCATCACACCTGGACGGAACTCGTTCCCGGCGACCACGTGTTGAACGTGGGACGCGCGGCCATGTCGGCCAATGAAAAATACTATCGGTACCTGGCGGGGCAGCCCTTGGATGAGTGTATGCAGCGCACGGTCGAGCGGAATCTCAAAATGTGGTCGCGGAGCCTAGAATTCGCCGACGACGAACTGGCCCGCGCATTCATGACGGCACTCCCACCGCCCCCGCGTGGATTGTTCACTGACCGAATTAGTCCCATTCCATGCGGTTGATCTGTTCCTGCAGGCACTGCACATCGCGCGCATCGTACTCAATCGGCGGTGCGATCGTTCGCGATTGACATCCTGCCAGCGCCGCGAGAGCCAGGCCGATCCACAACAAGCACGCGCGAACGTTCATTTGTTGAGATGTTCGGCGCCAATTTTCATCGTGCCCAAGTTCAACTCCGCACCATCAGCGATCGTGACGTCGATTTCGCCGCGGCGTCCAATTTCATAACCGTCGATTTCTAGTTTGCTCAAATAGCCCGCTTTCTTGTGCCAGAATTGGAATTTCCACGACCCGGCAGGAATGTTCTCAATCCGGAACGTTCCGTCCTGCGCCGAGATGGCCGCATACGGTTCCTCGCGCACCAGCACGATGGCATCCATCCATTTATGGATGTCACACACGACATTTCCGGGTGTCCGATCAGGATTTTTCAGGCGCACGTCCACTGAGCCACCGCTGGGCAAGTTCACGTTCTCTTCATTGGCGAAGGTGATGATATGGCAATTGTGCCCGATCTCGTCACTGTTTTTCAGCGTCAAGCGCTGCCCCGTTCGCACAAACACGGCGTGTGGCGCAAAACGGCAGCGGACGTTATCCAGCACCACCGCCTGATCCAACAACGCGTCGTAGGACGGATGCACCGGGACCTTCTCGTCGGGGCGCAGAAACATCATCACGAACACATCTTGCAAATGGCCGTTGGCGTCCACGAGCAGATTCTCGTCCAGGACGTCGCCATCTTTCAAGCAAAAGGACTGGTCCTTGTCCACCGATTTTTTCGCCGGCGCCGCAACTTCACCGACGACTTGAAAGCGCCCGCTCAAATGCCCCCAACCGCCATCTTCCGCCTGAGCGACTCCGCTTGCCATCACGAAGGCCAGCGTGACCCAACACAAAATCCATCGAATCGACATCATTTCCTCATTCTTCCGTTGCGCGATTGCGCTCGTTACCGTCTGCCGGGCGCCCGATCCTCACTCGGCGTCCGCTGCCCATGCATTATAACAACGATCCGTTGCGACCGGTGCCAGGCGGGCTTAGAATCACAAGCCGCAACGGGGGCGACGAGAGGGAAACGGACAATGAATGTAATGGTCATCGGCAGCGGCGGGCGCGAACATGCTTTGGCCTGGAAATTGGCGCAAAGTCCGCGCGTGGCGCGAGTCTTTGTAGCGCCCGGCAATGCGGGCACTGCCCTCGACGCGGAGAACGTCGATCTCCCGCTGGATGATTTCGCGGCGCTGGCCGATTTCGCGCATCAGCAGCGCGTCGGACTGACCGTTGTTGGCCCCGAAGGTCCGCTGTGCGAGGGGATCGTCGATTATTTCCAGGAACAGCATCTTCCGATCTTCGGTCCAACAAAAGCGGCCGCGCAGTTGGAGGGGAGCAAAGTCTTTTGCAAGCGGATGCTCCGTGCGGCCGATATTCCCACGGCCGAGTTCTGGGTATTCGAAGCGGCCGGTCCAGCACTCGATTTTGTTCACGAGCGGTTCGGTGAAACTCCAGGAGACGTGCCGTTGGTCGTCAAAGCGGACGGGCTGGCGGCCGGCAAAGGGGCCATCGTCTGCGGCGCAATGGACGAAGTCGAAGCGGCCATTCGCCGCGTGGCCATCGACCGCGAATTCGGCGCCGCCGGCAACCATTTTATTATCGAACAGCGTTTGCGCGGACCGGAATGCAGCGTGTTGGCGATCACGGATGGGCAGGCGATCCTCACCTTGCCTCCGGCCCAGGACCACAAGCGGGCATACGATGGTGATCGAGGACCCAACACCGGAGGCATGGGCGCGTACTCGCCAGCTCCCGTCGTCGATGGCGAAACACTGGCTTGGATCGAAGAACACGTCTTCGTACCCACGATCCACTACATGAAACGGCATCGCATGCCGTTCCGCGGCGTCTTGTATGCGGGATTGATGTTGACTCCCGTGGGGCCTCGCGTTTTGGAATACAACGTCCGTTTCGGCGACCCGGAATGCCAGCCGCTGTTGATGCGTTTGCGGAGCGATTTGGTGGAGATCATGGAACTGACCATCGCCGGTCGGCTGGAAGAATTGCGCGACGTCGAATTTGACCAGCGCCCGGCCGTCAGCGTGGTCATGGCAGCCGATGGCTACCCAAACCAAGTGCGGAAAGGGGACATCATCCGCGGCTTGGACGACGCTGCGGCGATTCCCGATGTCAAAGTCTTCCACGGCGGGACACAACTGCGCGATGGCCAGGTCACGACCTCCGGTGGTCGGGTGCTGACAGTCACTGCGCTGGGAGACAGCGTTCCGCAGGCCAAGCTCAACGCCTACCGCGCCGTGAAGGCCATTCGCTGGGACGGCGCCTGGTGCCGCAAGGACATCGCCGACAGTGCCATACAGTTTGCGGCAATCCACTGACGGTAACCGGGACGCCTCTGACTCGATGATTCCTGATCCCTCTGTCGATCGTTTCGAGTTTCGCTACGAGCCTATCTCAATACCAGCCAACAGCGCTAGCACGGGGTTCACTTGCTTGCGCTTCGTGCTTGACTTGTAGGATATGGGGTAGGCTCTAATGGAATTTCCGGACAGACTGCGGGTATCCGCAAGGACACGCCAAGCAAAAACAGAAGCAAGTGAGTACCCGGATCGCCTGCATTGGTCGTTCACTGCGGCGGACGATACATGCGAACGGGCTGCGGCGGGCCAACGGCTTCGTATTCGATCGTTGTGGGTTCTCCGTCAATGAGGACGACAATGTGCGCTCGCGGGGGGCTCTGCCCGGACTGGAATGAAAAACGTTGCAGCGACTGGCCGTTGCGCAGGCCGGCGCTGTAGGCTGGACCGTCCTCTCGTACACCCACAAGTTGTTGGGATTCGTTGGTTGCCGCTAGGTCAAAACCGGGATCGAAGCGAGCGACTTGGCCTTGAGTCAATTCCAGGGCAGGGTCCGTCAATCGCTCTGGCAAGGGAACTTCGGCGCCGTCCACGACGATGCGGCGAATCTCCTGAACTACCTCCTCGTCGGCCCACTCGCCGATCCTTCGGAGCAACACATCCGACGTGATCGGCGCTCCAGCTATTGGGCGGCGGAACAAGTCCAGCATGAAGTCGTCCAACGACTGCCGCCCATCACTGCGGTGCCGAATGTGTTCATCCAATAGCAACGCAACCAAATCGCCACGATGGTAGGGCAATTCGCCGACCTCGCGTTGTTGCCAAAAGGCTTGGGCAATGAGCGCGTTGGGCGCAAGTCGATGAGGGTTAGCATCATAGGCTTGGACCGCCTGGCTCAATTCGCCGGCCAAGGCGTCACCCGACATCAATCCGGCCAAATACAACTGCCGCCGCGCGTAGAAGTTCGTAAAGCCTTCGGAGAACCAATACGTCGAAGGATCTTCGCTGGCAGTCGGGATCTTCAAACCGTTCCAATTGTGGAAGTATTCGTGAGATAACAGCAACAACGTTCGCATCGAATGCGGCGAACGTCGATCGAGGCTCAAGTTAGGCGAGCAGTACAGGGCAAAGCAGTTGGTCAAGGCTGTTCCACCTAGCGACATCGATCCTGGCGGGCCAACGGAGTTGGGTGTTAAGGTGACCAGGTACCACGGATCGGAGTGATCGTCGAAAAAGTTTCGTTGGGTCTGTACCACCTGCTCGACCGCATCGGCCAATTCGTCGCCGCGAAAGTTCCATTCAGACCCGGAAATGGCGACGCCGATTGGATTGGCTCCGATCGTGCGGGTCATGACTTGCAATCGTCCGGCCATAACAATCGATTGCAAAAAACGGCTGGGAGTGGTCTCAATATCGAAGGGCCCCTGTCCCTGGCCAAAGGAGCTGACGACTTCCCAACCGGCTTCCTGAAATCCACTGAAACTCAGGCGAAACAGTGCAGGAACTTCTGTTTCGCCCCGTTGTGGCATTAACCACGCCAGATTGCCGATCATTTGAAACAATTCGGAGCTCAATCGCGTGCGATAATCGTTGCCGCGAACGGCGGACCGCGCTCCAGTTGCGGGTATGTAGTAGCTGAGAACCAATGACGAAGTAGGTGCGTGTCGAACAATCCACGAAGTAGGGGAGGTGCGTTCGACGGGGCAGTTCCGTTGCTGCGCATCGACGACCGACAATTCGGTCACATCGGCGCCGTCGTTTTCAATGCCTCCCCAATCCGGGCGCAGACTCAGCGCCGTTTCCGATTGTTCACCCGATTGAAAGCGAATGGTCACCTGCACCTTAGGGCCAGGCAGCAATGCGAGATCATAGCTCAATGCGGGCTCTTCTCGACCAATATCCGCTGGGATTGCGACACCATTTGACCCGGCCAATACCCAGGCCATCACCAAAATGCCCAACACATGCTTCATTTCAACCATCTCCTTTGTTCGATGAGTGTCGCACTTGGCCGCAAACTTCCTCAAAATAATAAGGGGACACCCACAATTTGGCGCACAATGGCAAAACTGGTCTGTCCCCTTTCAAACTCCTGGGTGTTTGTAGTGACCCGATGGATCGGGTCGGGAGATAGGCGGCTGATCGAGCGACCGCATCAATGCTGGGATTATCGAACACGTGATTTCTCTGATAAGGCCATGTTTCGGTGGCCTTGCCGCCCTCAATCGGCCCGAGTATAGTTGCGACCGCCAAACAACGATGGTGAGCGACTTCCGCTTGTCGGGATTGGAACGTACAGAAAGGTGAATCGATGAGATTTCCGTGTTTGAAATTTGCAGCCGTTGCCTTGTTATTAATGGCGGGGATCAGTCAGGCGCAACAGCCCGCACCCGTGGAAATGAAACATCTCATGGAGGATGTTGGAAACTGGGATGCGGAAATCCGGATTTTTGGTGATCCCAGTGGCGAGCCCCAAATCTCTAAGGGAACGGAAACGAACTTCATGTTGGGAGACATGTGGTTGATCAGCCATTTCAAAGGCGAAATGATGGGGATGAAGTTTGAAGGCAGCAGTCAGATGAGTTTCGATCCTGCAAGCAAAAAATACACCGGCACCTGGGTGGATTCGATGAGCCCTTATGCCATGAGAATTGAAGGAACTTGGGACGAGAAGACGAAGACCTTGACTCAGATCGGGACAGGCAAGGACGAATCTGGCAATGAAATGAAAATGAAAATGACTAGCGCCCACAAGGCCGATGGCAGCCGACTGTTCACGATGTATATGCTGATGCCCGACGGGGAAGAAATACGGGCCATGGAAATCCATTACACCCGAGCGAAGTAACGCTTTCCATTCAACATCATTCGCCGCTGCGTTAAAGTACCATGCCTCGGTGTCACCAAGTTGACATCCGAGGCATTTTTTTGTCGCGCCACTTCGGTCGGTCGAATGTCCGGCCGGATTCAGGGCCAGGCAACAATGCTTGTTGGGTTAGCCGCGGTTCTGTCCATCCGTAGTGGAATGTAGCGCCAGCGACAACAAAAAGGGAAACCCACATTTGGGGGCAAATCGCCGAATCGCTGGGTGTCCCTTGTTGACGTGCTATTTGTGGGCGCGGCAGACCAAGATGCGGGGTTTCTTGGCCAGGTCCTGACGCAAGTGGCAAGCGGCATAGCGATCTGCCGATTCGGCATAGGACAATAGTTCTTGAGCCAGCATCGGGCTGGTTTCCATCAGCAGCAGGCCACCGGGAGTGAGCCAGGCAACTGACTTATCGATTAGCCGCTGCGAGGGCTCCGCGCCGCGCTGGCCTCCAAACAACGCGATCTGCGGTTCGTACTGGCGCACGTGCGGGTCGAGCGCATCGTCATCGACGCCGACGTAGGGTGGATTCGAGACGATCAAGGGAAATCGCCAACCAGGGGGAAGATTCGCGAACCAGTCGGACTCGACGAACTGAATGCGGGACTCGACGCCATGCGTCGCGGCGTTGCGGCGCGCCACAGACAGGGCGGCAGGCGAGACGTCAACCGCGACTACAGAAAGCTCGGGGACTTGATTGGCCAGCGTCACGGCGATGCAGCCGCTGCCCGTTCCCAGGTCCAAAACCAACCCACGGCGATTCGGCCACGACTTGATTTCGTCCAAAGCCATCAAGACCAACTCTTCGGTTTCCGGTCGCGGGATCAACACGTCGGGCGTAACTTCAAAACGCATCGAGTAAAAATCGCGGTGGCCGACCAAGTAGGCGACGGGTTCGCCCTGGGCGTGCCGCCGCACCCAATCGCGGTATCGCGCCAATTGAGGTTCGCCTGGTATTTGGTCAAACTGCGCGTAGAGATCAATACGCTGGCAATCGAGAGCTTCGGCGAGTAAGACCTCCGCCGCCAATCGCGGCGCGTCGCGCCCCTGTTTTTTGAAATAGTCAGCGGTCCATTCCAACAGCCGTTTGATCGTCCAAGCATCCGTTTGGGTCTGATTCATCGGCTCAATCCAGATCGCCCATCGAGTCGCGCAGTTGTTGCCGATCATAGTCGATCAGGGCATCGGTGACGGGGGTCAAATCGCCGGCCATGACGCGATCGAGTTGGTACAGCGTCAAGTTGATGCGGTGATCGGTGATGCGGTTATCGGGAAAATTGTAGGTGCGAATACGTTGGCTGCGGTCGCCAGAGCCAATGAGTGTCTTGCGTTCTTGCGCCCGGGCTTGGGCATCGCGCTGACGGTAGAAATCGTAGAGTCGGGATTTGAGAATCCGAACGGCGCGGGCCAGATTTTTGTGTTGGCTTCGCTCATCGATACATTTCACGACGATTCCGGTTTCATGGTGGATCAATCGTACGGCGGAGGCCGTTTTGTTGACGTGCTGGCCACCGGCGCCGCTCGACGCGCAGTAGCGTTCGACTTCGTAGTCCGCAGGTTTGAGATCGACTTCGACATCCTCGGGTTCAGGCAGGACGGCCACGGTCGCGGCCGACGTGTGGACGCGGCCTTTGGCTTCGGTTTCGGGGACCCGTTGCACGCGGTGCCCGCCGCTTTCGTATTGAAGTGACCGGTAGCAGCCTTCGCCTTCGATCGACGCGGTCGCTTCTTTATAACCACCCATATCCGACGGGCTGATATCAAGCAAGGTGAACTTCCAGCCTTTGAGATCGCAATAACGTTGGTACATTTCCGCCAGATCGCGGGCGAACAGGGCCGCTTCGTCTCCTCCAGTGCCGGCGCGAATTTCCATCACACAGCGGTCGCGGTTGGCGTCTTCACCACCCACAGTCATGTCCAACAGTTCGCTCCATA
Organism: Planctomycetota bacterium; assembly: GCA_014584305.1. Lineage (GTDB taxonomy): Bacteria > Planctomycetota > Planctomycetia > Pirellulales > Pirellulaceae > BJ22. The sequence goes on from JACTND010000156.1 coordinate 9,208, forward strand.
ACTGCTCGCGAGTTTCGATCAATTGCGGCAATTCGGCGTCGGCCAACTCTCGTTCCTCGGCATCGGCGCTGGTTGCCATTTCGCGAACGTCTTCGATCTCTTTCAGGACGTCGCGAAACCGGCGGTACTTGGTGGCGAGTTTGGCCAACGAGCCGTGCTCGCGCGCCACAGCGGCCATCTTGGAAGAATTCGACAGAACCTCCGGGTCGCCGAGTTGGCGTTCGAGCAATTCAAAACGTTCGAGTTTGTCATCCAGTGTTTTGCGTATCATGGGAACCAAATCCTGGTATCAATAAGGTAACCGAGCGGCCAAGAACCATGCCAGAGCGATTCCGCAGCGAATCGCATCGAGAGAAGGCGCTACGATTCAGTCAGCTCCATCCGACAGCATGCGGCCAACGCGCGCGCTGCCGAATCGAGAATCGAAGGAAGCTCGGATCGATGAGTTGTCATAGCCCCCGATTGTACGCGATTCCCGACCGATCGGCCAGTTCAAGTCTCGACCACGACTGTCCGGCCCCCTTGTTCGGTGGAAATGCCGAATACGACATAGAAGACGTCCTGTTTACCGCTGGCGCTCATCGAGTGGACCTCGCGAGGCTCAATGACAATGGCATCGCCAGCCACCAACTCGGTGGTATCACCGTCCACCGTCATTTTCGCGCGGCCGCTGATGATGACGAAGACTTCCTGCAGGTCTTCGTGATAATGGGCGCGGAAGGCCCGGCCTGCGGGGAGCCAGGACCAATTGACCATTTGGACACGGCCGTTCAGCAACTCTGATTTGCCGGCCAACACACGTTTCAGCACGCCGGGGTCTCGCGGGTCTTCATGCGAGGCAGGAACAAACGGAATCGATTCTCCGCGAATGAATTTCATGCACGTACCCGAAACGTACTCTGGCTAAAACTCTTGTGTTCTTTTTTCCAAGAACGCGCGGAGGCCATCCTGGGCCGCGGGCGTGGTTCGCGCGGCGGCCATCTGGGCTGCGCCAATCGAAAGTTGCGTAAACAACCATTCGCCGACCGTCTCATTGAGCAACTGCTTCGTCGCTTGAAACGATTCGCGCGCCCCACGGGCAATCTCGGCGGCGGCCTCCTGCGATTTGGCCCAAACCAAGGCGTCATCGACCGTGTGTGTGACCAGACCCAAATCCTGCGCTTCGTCCGCCGTTGCCGGTTGGTTCGTCAGCAATAGCCGATTGGCCCGCGCCGCGCTCAATCGAAAATGGAGCAATGGCACGGTCAATCCCGCCGACAATCCGCGCAGCGACTCGGGTAGCCAAAACCGGGTCGATCGCCCGGCGATTACCAAGTCGCACGCGGCGACCAAGCCAACACCCAAACCAACCACCCAGCCGCTGGTCGCGGCAATCACGGGCTTGGGATAACGGAGCAGCAACTCGAATAGCGACTGATACTGTTCCACATCCACCTGCCATTGTTGGAGCGACTCTTCGCTTTCGGAGGTTGCCAGGAGCTCGTGGAGGTCCGAACCGGCACAGAATGATTCCCCCGCGCCAGTGATGACCACGGCGCGCACTTTTCGTTCGCCGTGAAAATCCTCCAGAGCTTGAATCAGCTCCGCAATCGCCTGGCGATTCAGCGCGTTGCGGACCTCGGGGCGATTGATGATGATCGTCCCACTAGGAATGTCTTTGCGGACGCGCACGGTCCCGGACATACGTATTAGGCCTTTTCAAACGCCGCATCAAATGCCCGGCCGCTGGGGGCGAAATCCATTCGCCGGACGAACTGGCAAGCTTCCCGGGCTCCGAATTCGCGCTCCATACCGCAATCTTCCCACTCGACCGACAGCGGTCCGTTGTATCCAATATCGTTCAGCGCGCGGATGATCTCCTCGAATGGAACTTCGCCGCGACCGGGAGAACGAAAATCCCAACCGCGGCGGGCGTCGCCGAAGTTGAGATGGCTGGCCAAGATGCCGCTCCGGCCATCCAAACGACGAATCGCGTCCTTGATATGCACGTGATAAATCCGGTCCGGGAAATGGCGGACAAACCGCGCGGGATCGACGCCTTGCCACAACAAATGGCTGGGGTCGAAATTGAAACCGAACTCCGGCCGGTGTCCGATCGCGTCCAGCGCCCGCTCGGCGGTGTGCAGATCGAACGCGATTTCCGTTGGGTGGACTTCCAACGCAAAACGAACACCGCATTCTCCAAACACATCGAGGATGGGATTCCAGCGTTCGGCGAACAGCTTGAAACCATCGTCGATCATCGATGACGGCACCGGGGGGAACGAGTAGTTCAGGTGCCAGATGCTGGAACCGGTGAAACCGTTGACGACGGAGACGCCGAACTTTTTCGCCGCCCGGGCGGTTTTCTTCATTTCATCGGCGGCCCGCGCGTTGACGCCCGACGGTTGACCATCCCCCCATACATGCGGAGGCAAAATCGCTTGGTGCCGCACATCGATCGAGTCGAGGACCGCTTGTCCGACCAAATGGGTGCTGATCGCTACGCACTTCAATCCGTGCGATTCGAGCAACTTGCGTTTCTGGTCGCAGTAATTCGATTCGGCCAGCGCGCGGGGGACGTCAAAGTGGTCTCCCCAACATGCCAATTCGATCCCGTCGTAGCCGAAAGATTTGGCTTTTTGCGCCATGTCGGTTAGCGGCAGATCGGCCCACTGGCCGGTGAATAATGTTACAAGTCGAGACATCGGTCGTCCTCAATTGGGCAATGTTCTTTCGATAAACGTCGAGCAAAATATTGGAATCGATTCACGAGTGATTGCCAAGCCTTCGATCGCACGGCGGGGACAACAAAAACTATCTGGCACGTCGCAGACACCCCACCGCCCAAGGCGGAATGAATACGATGGGAACCTGCATCGCGTCGATGGCGACGAGTACGCGATGGGAAACGGTTCAACGACAGAGACAAACGAGCGCACGTGAAGGACGCTGTCCTAAAGCGGGCTCCGCCCGCAAACTAACATGTGCCCACCACGCGCGCATCTGACGACCGAAGACTCTACGGCAACGGAAATGCGCGAACACAATACGTGCAAACGCACGCCGGTAACTGTCCATTGGCTCACGGAAAAAGATCGGAACTAGGTTGGCGTTCGTTCGAGTACGAGTACCGTTGCTTGAGTGCGAGTACGAATTAACTGATGTATAGAGTCGTGAACATAGGTTCGCACGATGCGATTCAATCGACGAACTCGAACACCATGGGGGGAAAACAGAGGATGGGAATGACCAGTGAAATGAAGCCTAAGACACAGCGCGTCCAGCCCATGGGACTGACCTCATCGCGCGTTGGCGGGTGTCCGGTCCCGATCACGAGCAACAGCGCAACCATGACAATCAGGACATAACTGCGGAAGTACACCATGGCCGCAATGGCAGCAACCAGGATGGCTTGTGCCAGAAAACGGGCGTAGCGCCCAAATAGCGTGTACGTGATGTGCCCGCCATCGAGCTGGCCGACCGGAATCATGTTCAAACCAGTGACGAAAAACCCCACCCACGCCGCTGCAAAATAGGGGTTCAATTGATTCAACCAAATCGGTTGCCCAACGTCCAGCTGCGCGACACCGATGAGCGCGATCGGCACGGCGACCACTAATCCTGCTAACGGACCGGCGATTCCGATATCAAAAATCTGTTTGCGGTTGCCGGCGATTCCCTTCATGCCGATCACGGCACCCAGGGTACCGATGGGGTTGAACGGGAAAGGCAAAAAGATCGGCACCGTAGCCGGAACCCGATAGATGATCGTCATCACGAAATGTCCCAACTCATGACACAGCAGGATGGCCAGGACGCAGGTCATATAAATTAGGCCGTCGGACCAGTGGGCGATCGCCAGTTGTCGGAGGTAGATCGTGTCCCCTTGGCTGGCGGCTACCTGCAATGCCGGCAGTGGTTGCCAGGCCGTGATGCCGACCCAAAACGTGGACAGGCAAGTCAGGAGAAACAGGATAAAAGGGATGAGTTTGCGGCGCTTGGGTGGCGATTCGTCCCATTCGCTGGTTGCCGAGAATCCTGCCTCCCGCGAAGGTTCCGGAAACGTTTGAGCATTGCTCACAAAATGGATCAGCCGTAACAAGGCCCGACATTCAACAACGAACAAAGCGAATAAGATACCAAAATTCTTCGGGGGGCGGGGGGCGAATTGACTACCCTGCGTTGGATTGACACATGCAGCAGGCTGGGATAAAAGGGCTCCATGGTTCGCGGGGCCCAATCGGTGAATAGCCCCAACAGCGGCCATGAAAATGGAAGGGGAGCGCGGTTGTAGGATGCGACCGACCCTGGGATCCGGCACAGAATCAAGAACCGAAAGCGCGCGCGATGCAACGAAAACGGTCTCTACGGCAGTTGGGAATGTGGGTTCTCGGACTAGGTGCACTAGGTATTGGTTTGGGATGGGCTTGGTCCCGCCAGGATGAGCAACCCCAAGATCCGACGCCGGCTGCATCCTCGGAACAGGCTGCCGCAGCGCCCGCCGTAACGCGGACCTGGATCGACTCCGTCGATGCTTGGTTCGGCACTTACCTTGTCGGTCCGATGGCCCGCGTGATTTTTTTTGACTTCGGCACCGAAAGGAATATCAAGTTACAGGGAAATTATCAAGGAACCGACGACGCGACGGGAACGCGGTATCGCATCGCGCAGAAACCCGACGGCAGTATCCGTATCGAAGTCATCCGGTCGCTGGGGCGCGACCAGTTAGAGGTCAAGCGCCACGAGTTCGCCAGCGCCGAATCTCTTCGTCAATCGGATGCCGAGTTGTTCAAACGGTTCCAGTTGTATGCCGTGCCGGAGAACCGAGTTGGCGTAGCCATTCCCTTTGTTGTGGTTTGGCTGTTGGGGGCGGGGATATTCTTCACACTGTTCATGCGCTTTATTAATTTGCGCGCTTTCGGTCACAGCATCAATTTGATTCGGGGCAAGTATGACGATCCGAACAATCCCGGTGAGGTATCGCATTTCCAAGCCTTGGCATCGGCCCTGTCCGCCACTGTTGGTTTGGGGAATATCGCCGGGGTCGCGATTGCGATTGGACTAGGTGGTCCGGGAGCGACGTTTTGGATGATCTTGGCCGGTTTCTTGGGGATGACGACCAAGTTCGCCGAATGCACGTTGGGGCAGATGTATCGCAAAGTCTCACCGGATGGGGTCGTCTCCGGGGGACCGATGCACTATTTGCGCGACGGCTTGGCCGAAATGGGTTTGGGCGGTTTGGGGAAAATATTGGCGGTCGTCTTCGCCATTTTGTGTATTGGCGGTTCTTTGGGCGGCGGCAACGCGTTCCAAGTCGGCCAGTCGTTGGGTATTGTCCGGACCGAGTTTTCGTTCTTGGACCACTATCCATGGATTTACGGATTGTTGATGGCCTTCTTTGTGGGCATTGTCATTATCGG
>JACTND010000038.1 GCA_014584305.1 Planctomycetota bacterium
TATTCCGCGAAGCCACGCTCGAAATCTTCCCCGTGGCGGAACGCCGACAGATGGGGGTCGTGCTGGGATCAGTACTCCAACAGGGGAGTTTGGCCCGCCGCTACGACGACGTGGTACGCGCCAAACCTGCGTGGCTGGCACGAGCGCGGCAGCAGCAATTCCTCGCATTCTACGAACTGCTCGATCAATCGGGCATTCCAATCGTCGAGCTAGGGTTGCGCTTTGCCATCTCCCGCAATGTCGCGCATACTATTTTGATCGGCCCGAAGACAGCGGACCAAGTGCAGGAATCGGTCACCGCGATTCAAAAAGGGCCCTTGCCGCGCGATGTGTTGGAGCGACTCGATGAAATTGCCGCGCAAGTCCCCGGGCGACCATTCGAAGAACCAATGGTTCTGCCAATGCACCGCCCCCATGATTACTGGGGTCCCGGTCGCGCCAATACGGCCGCCGGTGCCCCTGTTGGAAAAGCAACGGACCGGTGAATCAAATCCGTGAGCGTCGTTTAGCGTCCGATGTGCAATGCGTGCATACCCGTTGGTAGGGCGGAACGGCATTCTGCCCCGCATTTAATAGCCACCCCGCACGGATTTACGCAATAATATCGTGCAACACTTTCCCATGGACGTCGGTCAGCCGCATGTCGCGGCCCGACCAACGATAGGTCAGCTGTTGGTGGTCGATTCCCAGCAGATGCAACATGGTGGCGTGCAAGTCATGAATCTCCGTGCGCTTCTCAATGGCTTTATAGCCGAACTCGTCCGTGGCACCGTAAATGGTCCCGCCGCGCACGCCCCCGCCGCACATCCACAAGGAAAAACCAAATGGATTGTGATCGCGACCGTCGGCCCCTTGCGCAAACGGCGTCCGCCCAAACTCGCCCGACCAGACCACTAACGTGTCGTCCAGTAACCCGCGTTGCGCCAAGTCGGTCAATAGTGCCGCAATGGGCTGGTCCACAGCCCGCGCGTTGTCGAAATGACCTTGCTGCAAATTGTTGTGTTGGTCCCAACGATCATGCCCAACGCTGGGACAAGTCAATTCCACAAATCGCACACCGCGCTCAATCAACCGCCGGGCAATCAAACACTGCCGACCGAAGATTACTGTCGGAGTATGACCGGTTTCGAGTCCGTACATGCGCTGTGTCAGCAACGTTTCATCATCGATGTTGGTCAAGTTCGGTACGGCGGTTTGCATCCGAAACGCCAGCTCATAATTAGCAATCGCCGACTCAATCGCATCGTGAGCACCGTCGCGTTGGAGACTCAGGCGATCCAATCGATCCAGCAAATCCAGTTTGGCCCGTTGGCGAGTAACGGATTCTGCCGGAGCGATGTTCGCCAAAGGCTGTTGACTCGACTTGAAAACGGAACCTTGAAACGCGGCCGGTAAAAAGCCACTTGCAAAACAATCGATTCCCCCCGACGGAATCAACCCGCCATTGAGGATGACAAATCCTGGTAAATCTTGGCACTCGCTACCCAGACCGTAACCGATCCAGGCCCCCATACTGGGGCGGCCTTGAAGTCCTGACCCCGTGTGCAGGAAATAGTTCGCCGACGTGTGTTCGGAAAAATTGCTCGTCATCGATCGGATTACACACAACTTGTCCGCGTGCTGAGCCACGTGAGGAAACAGTTCGCTGACCGGAATACCCGACTCGCCATACGGATGGAACTTCCAGGGGCTGGACAACGTGAGCCCAACATTGTTGAACTGCGTCGGCTCGATCTTCATTTTGAAAGGCAATCCGTGCTCCTTGGCCAATCGCGGTTTGGGATCAAACGTGTCCACTTGAGACGGACCGCCGTCCATGTATAAGAAAATGATTCGCCGCGCTTTGGAACTTTTCGATGCCACCGAGGTACCGGCTGCGCCTGGGCCAGCTCCGCTTGCCGCCCGTTGGTCGCTAAACAACAACGCCGACCAAGCGACGGAGGCAAACCCGACCGCCGATCGCGCTAACCACTCGCGGCGGCTAAGCGCACCCGGCCACATGCGACCGCAAGGAAATTCCGCATTTGAGTTCGTCACCAGCAGTTTTTCCGACATTCAACCGCCAATCGAATAGGTGTTCATCGAACGTAAATGAAATCTTTCATATTGAAAATCACATGGCCTAAATCAGCCCACACGCCAGTCAAATCCATGATGTGCTCCAAGTCCGCCTGACGTTCCTCACACGATCGCCACACAAACGTGCGGCAAGCGGCCAATTCCTCGCTGGTCGGCGCGCGACCGAGCGCTTCCCAAAACATCCGTTCGATGCGATCCTCGATCGATTCCGGATTATCAACCAAACGTTCCGCCCATGCGGTGGCGCACCAATGCACCAAGGGATCATTCATCATAATCAAGGCCTGTGCCGGGACATTCGACACATTGCGACGCCCTACGGTATTGAAAGGCGTCGGTGTGTCAAAGGCGACAAACATGGGGTTGAGAAAATTTCTCCGGACGCTCAGGTAAATCGAGCGACGACAACCCCCGTCCAACGGCCCACTGATCTCCGGCCGCCCCCGACCATCCATGAAGTCGGTCAAATGGACCGGTACCGGATCGCCAAACATCTCCCGATCCAGCTGGCCGCTGACGGCCAACAGCGCATCCCGCACGATCTCACCTTCCAAGCGTTTAACCTGCCTCGCATGCAGCCAGATCCGCGCGGGGTCGGCCAATTGTTCGCGTTCGCGCGCGACAGACGACAAGCGGTAGGTGTTCGTCAACACGATGCGGCGAATCATCCGCTTGAGCGACCAACCGTCGGCGATAAACTCCGCCGCCAAGTAGTCCAACAATTCCGGATGCGACGGAGGTTCCCCCATCACGCCAAAATCATCGACCGAGGTCACGATCCCCTGTCCCATCAAATGATGCCATATCCGATTGACAATAACTCTGGCTGTCAGTGGATTTTGCCCGCTGGCCCAGCGTCTGGCCAAAGCCAGGCGGTCGTTGACGCCGCCGTCAAGGCTTTCGATACCAAAGGCGGTCAAATCGCGCCGCGGAACAACGTTCCCCTCAACCTTCGGATTGCCGCGCACAAGAATGCGACCGTCCTCGGGCGAACCGGTCACCATGGCTAATCCGTAACGCGGCGCGGCAACTGACTCACCGAGCACCTTCATCTGTTGAACACGTTCCAAACACCGTTCGCGATATTTGAGCGCGGCCGTTGCTTGCCCCTCTCCAAACAACTCCTCGAAGTTGTGTTCGAACAACCATGCGGCAATGAACACATCGCCCTGAGAACACACCCCACCTTCCATTGAGTCGGCCAAGCGCAGCAGCGATTCACGGATGCGCTCGGCAGCCTGCTCGGCAAATTCGGCATCGCCAAAATCGTGCGATTGGTCCGTGCGCGCGCCTTCCTCAGGTCTGCGGTGCAAAGGAACGGCTTTGGCCTCATGCTGGTTGGAAAACCAGATTTGGTCCACTTCAAACCAGCCGTCACCTAAATCGATAAATTCTAAGTGCGCGCGACGTCCCAGGTGGTTCTTTAAGTCGCCTGCTTGTACCACCCATTCAAACTCGCCGGAACGCTGGAGTGCAAAGGTCAATCCCTCAAACAGCAACGGATTGAACACATCCAATTGATAGCCTTCGACGATCACTCGCACCTGGCAATTCCGGCCCCGAATGCGGTAGTGGATATACGGATGCGAGATCACAAATGTCGGCGAAAACGCAATGCCCTGAAACTGCTCACCAAACTCGCGACTGGAAATGACATGCGGCGGAATTAGCGTACCGTCAGCAGCGATTCGCGCCCGGCCGATGCACTCAGCGTCAATGGCCCATCCGGTGAAACGCCACCCCGACCGATCGGCGCTGAAATCCTCGAACAACATCGCTGTTGGCGCCGTTCGATCGATTCCCAACCCACCATCGGGCGTTGCCTGACGCTGGTCAGAACGTGTTAACAATGGAAGTGCTCCATGCAACGCTTGGAATTGCACACCGTGTAGCGGATGGCGGGGATCGGCCAACGCTGGGCCATCGAGCACCGCTTGGGTCAATCGCTCCAGCCAGTCAACACGCAACGTACGCTCGTCGGCGTACTCGGCAAGTCGCTGAAGCCACTCGTTCCGCGACTGGCGGATCGATGTCGCCGTCAACACACATCGATCGATTCCTAGCATAAACCGCGCGTTGGCCTGAGGGTTGCGACCGGCGACGCGGAGCCGCAGTTCATGAACGCCTCCGGTCAACACGAACGACCCCAGATGGATGTTGCGCGCCAGCTCCAATCGGGGTGAGTAACCGTCAAAATGGCGCAGCTCGCCGACTTCATCAATTCCAATCTCGACGATTCCAAAATCGACGCCGCGCGTCAAATCCAAAGACACATCGAACTCGCCAGTCTCAGGAACGGAAAACTCCAATATCAACTCTTGCCCCGGCGCCGCGTCGATCCACAGCAGATGCTGGTCTCCCTCCCACACCGTGTTGCTTTGCGGTCCAATGGCCATTTTTTGGACGGACCCACCGGGAAGTCGTTTTACGGTTAACGACTCACCAGAAACGCTGAGCGTCTCCTGGTACGTCGGGCGCGGATGCTGATTCAAAAACTGGATCGTGGCTGACAAATAGTCGGCGAACTTGAGTTGATCCCCATTGCCGACAGCCCGCGCCCAATCGACAAAGGCAGCGTTCGTTTCGGCGCGGATCGAATCGATGGACTCATGCGCTTCGGCGATAGCACCGCCGGGATCCAACATGGCCCGTTGACGATGACTGCTCAATAAATAGCCGGTCAACGCATAGTAATCAGCCGTGGAGATGGCGTCGAACTTGTGATCGTGGCAACGCGCACAAGCCACTGTCAGACCAAGAAACGTTTTGCAGGCGACATCCAATTGATTATCTATTCTAGTCGCTTGGTCCGCCCGAATATCGACCGGCGCATGGACTGCTTCTCCTAAAAACCAAAAGCCGGTGGCCAATATCGACTCGTTCGTTCCGTCAACAGGATTGCCGCGCGGGGACTCCATCAAGTCGCCGGCCAAGTGCTCCGTCAAAAACTGATCGTAGGGAACATCGATATTCAGCGCGCGAATCACATAGTCGCGATAGGCATGCGCATCGGCGATGGGATAATCAAACTCGTGTCCGCTGGTTTCCGCGTAGCGGACCAAATCCAACCAATGCCGCCCCCAACGCTCGCCAAAATGGGGAGATGCCAACAATTCGTCCACTATCTCAGTCATCCATTCCTCATCGGCGGTCGAAGCGATGCGATGCAACACCTCGCTGGGCGGAGGCAATCCAATAAGGTCAAAATACAGCCGCCGAACCAAAGTTAAACGATCGGCGGTTTCAGCAGGTTGCAGCCCACGCCGGTCCATTTCGTGCCAAACAAACGCATCGATTGCGTCCCGTTGCCAAGCCTTGGCCGATTCAGGAACGACCGGTCGCTCAATTGGATGCCAACACCAGTGCGCTGCTTTCCGCCCATCCAAGTCAAACTCGGTTAACGCACGCGAGGCTTCTTCCACTTCCTCCGCCGTCCACGGCACGCCGCGCCGCACCCACTCTTCCAAAATCTTCACATCGCTGCGAGGCAATTTCGAGTCGGGCGGCATTTCGTAGTCACCTTCGTAGCGCACCGCCGCAATCACGAGACTGTCGCCAGGTTGGTAAGGGACAACCGCTTGGCCCGAATCGCCCCCGCGCAAAATCGCGCTTCGGCTATCCAGCCGCAAACCTCCCTGAACTGTGGACCCGGAATGACATTCGTGACAGCGATTGATAAGAAGTGGCCGAACCTGACTTTCAAAAAACGCGATGTCTTCAGGCGTGAACTCCGGTGAAATCGTCAGATTGCTCCCAACCTCCTGACCTGCAATTTGGCTTCCGGAATCAAGAGAAATCCCAAGGAAAACCGCGGCAGCGGCCCACCAGAAGTGCCAAATCCTGCTGGTATCCTCACCCATCGAGCAGCCTTGCCATGGTACCTTCGCCTTCGATATTACCTACCAACGCGCTTCCACCCTATGTTACTGTCCCCCTAACCCTCAATCCACCTCACCCCAAACCAAAAAGGACAGGCATAATTAGGTCATCATGTTTTGGCCGCAATTTCGCACCAATAGCTGGCTGACCTGCTGAAATCAACTCCAGCGCTCGGACGGTTTCCTTAAATGCCAGATTGCGCGGCAGTCGCGGCAACTCGGCAATCCGCGCCCCATAGACCCGCCCGAATTAACTGTGCCAATTTGGCACGTTAGCCTGTGGATCGATTACTAATTGCGATTTTTCCAGGCAAATCTTGGCGCCATAATAATGCCTGTCCTTTTTGGTGGGGGTTAGAGGCGGAGGAAGTTGAGGAGGAGTTCGGGACCGCGGTCGGTCAGGAAACTCTCTGGATGAAATTGCACGCCAAAGGTCGGATGGCGCTGATGTTGAATTCCCATAATCTCAAAGTTGCCGGCTGGGTCGTGGCTCCATGCGGTGACCACGTAGTCGGCCGATATTGACTCTGGGGCGATGACCAACGAATGATACCGCGTCGCGGTCATTGGAGATGGAATACCGCAGAAAATACCTTCCCCATTGTGTTCGATCGCGTCGGTTTTCCCATGCATTAACCGGCGGGCCCGGACAATAATGCCTCCGTTCGCCTGACCAATCGCTTGGTGCCCTAAACAGACCCCCAGTACAGGTATGCGTCCGCTCCAACGTCTGACCAATTCAATGGAAATCCCAGCTTCTCTTGGCGTGCACGGTCCAGGTGAAATGACCAAATGTGTCGGAGCCAAGTCTTCGACTTCATCAGCAGTTATCTGATCGTTGCGCACGACGCGAATGTCCACTGCACGATCCAGTTCGCCGAATCGTTGGACCAGGTTGTATGTAAACGAGTCGTAATTATCGATTATCAGCAACATGCAAGACAGCCGTACAGGACCGGCAATAGCCCGGCGCCCAAGGAATTGTGACTATTCGGGCGGTAAACCCAATTTCGCAGACCAAGGAACTCAACCGATACATTCGCAACTTTACGGCAGTTCGCACCTTCGGTGACTTCCAGCGCACAAGCGATCTTATCGCCTCGCGGTCTGGTTCGACAAGACAACATGCCGTGAAATAATTGAATACAATCGCACACAGATGAGAAACAATTGCCGTGCACTTGAATGATTTTTGCTAGATTTTGACGATGGATGACATGCTCGACAAGCCGGTCAAGACATGGGCCACGCGCACGAGACGATTGTCATGGGATCGGCTTCCTTTATTGATGGGTATCATCAATGTGACGCCAGACAGCTTTTCGGATGGTGGTCATTGGCAGGAACCTCAACGTGCTGTGGACCACGGTCGCCGTTTGTTGGATCAAGGCGCGGACTTGTTGGACATCGGCGGCGAAAGCACGCGACCGTATAGTCACCCGGTCGATGTGGAACAGGAGCTGAAGCGTACGATTCCAGTCGTGGAAGGTCTCGCCAGGATTCCAAACGCCGTGATCTCGATTGACACGGCGAAGGCGCGCGTGGCGCGCGAAGCGATTGCGGCTGGAGCGGAGATCATCAACGACGTAACGGGCCTCACGGGCGATCCCGACATGGAACAGGTTGCCGTTGAAACTGGCGCCGGCGTGTGCGTCATGCACATGCAGGGAAACCCGCGCACCATGCAGGACAATCCGCAATATGACGACGTCGTGACCGATATTTATACCTACCTCAAACGTCGCCAACAATCGCTTACCGATCGGGGAATTGCCCTCGAGAAGATCGCGCTCGATCCTGGAATTGGCTTTGGTAAGACCCATGAGCACAATTGGGAATTGGTGCGAAGAATCGCCGAGTTTCACAGCTTGAGGAGCCCGATTTTGGTTGGTCATTCGCGAAAGGGGTTTATCAAGAAGCTGACCGGCGAGGATGTGCACCTTCGTGATTTGGGCACATTAGCGGTCAGTTGCTACCTGGCTGAACAACGGGTCAGCATATTGCGTTTGCACGAAGTCGCTGCCACGCGTTTGGTATTTCGGGTTGGAACGGCTGCGCGGTTCGGCTTCCCGAACGGCAAACAGACAAGCTATTAGCAATTGGGGATCGGCATATCACCCGCGTCGCCCCCCCCGTTCCGAAATTCGAACTGGATCGGCATAATGGGCGTATCGAGGAGGGGTCCACCCACCTGTCGAGCAGGAGTTTAGGTTTACTCTCGAAGCAATGTTGATCGCTCAAATTGACAAACTCGTCACGTGGTTGACGCCGGTCTGGATTATCGCCGCCGGTATTGCTTTGGGCTACATCGTAATCTTATTGTTTTTGGGATTGATCAACGGCTTGGGCCGATTGTCGTTGCTCCGTCGCGTGGGCACGACGACCAAGGGTTGGATTATCGCGGGGGCCGTAACGTCTATCGTGGTGTTTGGCCTAGCGATGTTGCTCTTTTACTTTTCTCTTGGCGACGTTACCCGCTACACAGATCAAGTTCGCGAGCGTTTGCCGACGCAAACGGCCCTCTTTGCCGGTTTTGCTTTGTTGACCTCGCTCGTTGTAGGTTTTGGATTGTGGAAAATCCTAACTCCGCGAGGATTGGAGGAAACGAACATCCTGACCAGCGAGGGTTTTTTGTCGTGGGTTTCGTACGTTTTTACTGGGCTGACGATTTTCGCGGCGTTGGGTTTGATTCTGGGATTTTTTCCGGGATTTGGCGTCCCGCGGATCGTTGACGACCCGCGCGGCCTTGTTCAATCATTGATGCGTATTCCCTATACGGGGGAAAAAACCACCGGAGTTTTTGAGCTACCGCCATCGAGCGCCACCGACCAAGGAAAACCGATTCGCGTTGATTTTTCTGGAGCCGAGTTGCGGGGTTTTTCGTTCAAGTCCAATCAAGAATTGGAGGTATCGGCTGTACCGATCACAGCGTTGATCCCCAGTCAGCGTATCATCCGCGTCCCTTCGACCTCCGCCGTCCAAGAGGTACGCATACCAAAAGGTGCTTCGGTCGGCAACGAATACGTCGAGAATCTCTACGTCGTGAATCGCGGAGCGAACACGGCCACGGTGGAAATCAAGTGGTTGCTGCTGCCGGTTTATCCGGAAATTCGCGTTATCCCTTGGATCGTCGGTTTTGTGGCGTTCAGCTATGTCCTCTTGTTGTGCGGGCTGGTGCTGATGCCTAAGATTTCGGCGATCAGTTTAGCGACGTTTAAGTCCGAGGTAACGCAACCCTTGTACATGTTAATCATGATTCTGGGGGCGCTGTTTGTGGTGGTTTCCATCTATATTCCGTATAACACGTTCGGCGAAGACGTGAAAATGTATAAAGATTCCGGACTGACGTTGCTGCGCGTGATGGCCATTTTTGTCGCCGTCTGGGCGGCCGGAAAGTCCGTGGCCGAGGAGATCGACGGCCGGACGGCGTTGACCGTATTAAGCAAGCCCGTTTCGCGTCGCCAGTTTATTTTGGGCAAGTTTCTTGGCATATCTTTGGCCGTGGCCCTGTTGTTTTTGGTCCTGGGGTTGTGGTTTATTTTTTGGGTGGCGTACAAACCGGTGTACGACTCGGTCGAATCGGTGCGATCGTCGCTAGAGTGGTCGGAGTGTTACGTGGCGGCGATCAATATGATTCCGCCGCTGTTTTTGAGTTTCCTAGAAGTGATCATCTTTGTCGCCATCGCCGTCGCGATTTCGACGCGCCTCAATGTTCTGCCTAGCTTGATCATTTGCTTTTCCATCTACGTGCTGGGCCATTTGACGGCCAACCTGGTCAATTCGGCGCGCGTGGTCGAGGCATTTGAGCCGGTCGTGCTGTTCAGCCAAGTCATTTCCATTGTCGTTCCCGTACTCGACCATTTTGATATGCAGACCGCGATCAACACCGACGCCAGTGTGCCGTTGGATTACTTGGGGTGGCTGATTGTCTATACTGGTTTGTACGGAGCGATGGCGATTCTGTTGGCCTTGGTTCTATTTGAAGACCGCGATCTGGCATAATACCTAAATGTGGTCGTTTTCCGGTACCGGCGGGTGCCAACGGGTAAATCCAACCATAAACCAGCGAATATCATGGCGACGGTTGACAAAAACTTTCGCGAAATAGCGGTGCGACACGGCGTCGAACTGGAAGCGGTTCGTCCGTTGGACCATACCGAGCGGTTGGAGCAATTAGCACGCGTTCTGGAAAAACGGGATGTTCCCTTTCCGATCGCGCCCGACATCGCACGCGACTATTATCGCCGGGCGGCCGAGCGACTTCCATTCGGTGTGGGGACGTTGACTGGACAGACAGTTGACTTGGGCCCATATGAAGATTTCCAGCACTACGATCAATACACGCTGGAAGAACATCTGAGCTGGGCCTGCTTGGTGGCCGATCAACAACGAACCAAACATCGGTACGCCTGTCGCGAATATTTGGAAGGCGAGCAAATGTTTGCCATCGGCGAGCAAGTGATCCCGGAGTACTACTTGCTCAATGCCCAGATATACCAACAAACCGGATGGCAGTTGGCTACAGTCAGCGAAATAATTCCGGCCGAGTTGTTCTTTACTTGTCATAGCCATCGATTTTTCCCCGTCACGACGTTCATGAGGGAATTGGAACAGGATTATTTGCAAGAACCCGACATCGGCCATGACATCGCTGGGCACGTCGCCACGTTCACCATACCGGCCGTCGCCGGGGTGATGAAGAATCATGGCGACGCTCGTGACCAGATCTATTCCGAACGCGATACGTTGTTGGCAAGGGCTCGGGACGACCAGGAGCGAGCACGAATTCAGGCTTGGGCCGATGAATTGTTGTTGTACGCCGGCCGCATTTATTGGTTCACCGTGGAATTCGGACTGGTCATGCAAGACGGTGAGGTCCGCGATTTTGGCGCCGGCATTTTGTCATCGCCGGGGGAAACGGTTTTTAGTATCGACTCCCCCGAATCGAATAGAATTCTCATCAACCCATCAGACGACGGCGACCTGTTGCGGTTGGCAATCACCGATTATCTGATCAGCGAATTTCAGAAGACCTACTTCGTAATGAGCAGTTTTTCGGAATTGGCGTCCTTGACGTGTGAGCGAATCGTTCTGGCGGCCAAACGAGCCCAGAAGATGATGCATTACACGTGGCGCGAAATTGCCCCGGGCGATCGCGTGCTTCAAGTAGGCAGGGTGATGGTATCGCCCGACGACAAGTATTGGCGCTTGCTGGCCGATTGTCCGCTGGATGAGTGCCTGACGCGTGCGGCGTTACGAAACTTGCGGTTAGCTAGTCAACCGAATTTTGATCGGAACGCCGGCGATAGCTGGTTGAAAAATCCGATGCCGCAAATCCCCACAACCGTGATCGAGGAATTTCAGCGTCGCGAGGCGCGCGGCGAGTTCGAACAAGAGACATTGCCGATGCACTGGGACTTTGAGGCCTGTCATCGGGGTTAGACAAGGGACACCAGTTCTTCGACCGAAGGAACTGGGTTACTATGAGCGCGCGGCGTATTCGCCTGTCCCGTGTCTAGCAGCTACTAGCGACGTCAATTTTCCGGAACAGAGTTCCCAAGGGAATGGGTTTATTAGCGTAGCAATTGGCAGCAGTCGACACGCGTGTTATTGGCGTTGACCGATGAAGTGGTCGCCCGCCTTGTCGCGAGAGGTCATGCCGAGCACGTGCGGTCTCGGAACGGGAACCGCTTTCGCGCGGGCTTGGCGCGCGAAGTCGATTTCCCCCAAATATTTTTCCTTGACTTCAGCGTGGCGGACGATTTCGTCCGTGGTCCCGTGGCAAAGAATTTTGCCTTCGCTCACGACATACGTCCGATCCGTGATTTGTAGAATTTCGCGCGCTGCGTGATCCGTGATCAAAATTGAGATACCTTGCTCGGCCAATTCACGGATGATCTGTTGAATGTTCTGGACCGTAACCGGATCGATGCCGGCAAACGGTTCATCCAACATGATGATTTCCGGGGATGAGATCAACGAACGGGCGATTTCCAAGCGTCGGCGTTCGCCACCGGACAAACGCCCGGCCGTTGTTTTACGGACGTGTGCAATTTTGAACTGATCGAGCAGTTCCTGGCAGCGGGCCTTTTGCAATTTGCGGGAAAAGCCGAGAAGCTGCATGATTCCCAACAGATTGTCCTGCGTCGAAAGTTTGGCGAAAACGCTCGATTGTTGTGGAAGATAGCCCATTCCGCCTTGTTTCGCGCGGACATGCATCGGCCATTCGGTCACGTCCTCGCCGCGAAGCAGAACCGTTCCAGAGTCCGGCTTCAGCAACCCGCAAATCATCCGAAACGTCGTTGTTTTTCCAGCGCCATTGGGCCCCAACAGTCCGACAACTTCGCCGCGCGTGACCGTCAGCGAGACGCCATCGACGACTCGCCGCCGTCCGTAGGACTTGGCCAAGAGGTTCGCTTCCAAGATGTTCATGGACCGTTCCTTGATCGTGAGTTCCTCTCGATTTGCAGGCCTATCGAATGCGCCGCATTTTTCCGAAATTGGGAAACATCGGTATGGGGCGATTCAACGGATGTGGCCAGAAGACATATAGCGCCCGCCCGATCAGCATCGCGCGCTCCACGTAATTGGGCCCGTTCCAAACGCGCGAATCGAAGCTCTGCGGACTATTGTCCCCCATGGGCATATACTGCCCCTCCTCCAACACAAACATCGGCCCGCCGTTGCGATTCCGCCGGTCGAGAATCCGACGCGCCTCCGCGGAATTCCACGTTTGCGGGTTCATCATCATCGTCAGAACCTCGCCCCGCAGCGGCT
>JACTND010000287.1:0-14049 GCA_014584305.1 Planctomycetota bacterium
CCCGAGGGTGGTCAGGTTTGCTTGTTTATCGGTCGGCTGGAGCAAGACAACTCGCAGAAACGACGGCAAGGCGTGATCGACGAGTTGTTGGGACGCCCTCTGCCCAGCGGCGGTCAAATCGCGATGGATCCGGTTGGCGCCCCCATCGTCGGTGACGAATACACCATCCTCGATACGATCTTGGATCAAGGCAAATTTGACACCGCCAAACAAAAGGCTGAGGATGCCATCCACAGCAATCCCGATATGAAGGTCATGGTCGGCTTGTTTGAATACAATCCTCCGGCCATTATTCAGGCCCTCCGACAAAGCGGCAAACTCGGCCAAATCAAAGTCGTGGGCTTTGATGAAAACGCCGATACGCTGCAGGGCATCAAGGATGGCTATGTGTTTGGGACGGTGGTTCAAGATCCCTACCAATACGGTTATCGATCCGTAGAAGTGTTAGCTAAATTGCTGCGCGGCGATCGGTCGATCATCCCGGAATCCAAATACATCGATATTCCCCCGCGAGCGATTACCAGATCGAACGTCGATGAGTTTTGGGCAGATTTGAAAGCGAAATCCGGATCAGCCAATTAACGGCTGGCGTCGGTCGGCAGTGGAGTGCAGCATATGAGCTGTGCCGCAGCGGACTGACGATTTCGTCGGCGGCAAGGTATTTGGGTAACGGTTCACGAGGAACCCTTCGTTTACTTCGATCAGACCAATACCATCAACGATTACTCGTGAACGGTTACGAAATTCATTCCCCGAAGCCGCCGATGTCTGCCCCTTCTGCGACCTGTACGGCGCAAACACCCTGTCTGTTACGGGTCGAAGACGTCAGCAAGAGTTTTCCCGGTGTTCAAGCCTTGCGCGACGTGAGCCTGACTCTGCACGCCGGTGAAGTCTTGGGAATCGTGGGAGAAAACGGTGCCGGCAAAAGCACGTTGATGAAAATTTTGGCTGGCTTGCAGGCTCCTGATGCCGGCCAAATCTTCTTGGCGGGTGAACGCATCCACCTTCACTCCAGTCGCCGTGCGGTCCAACTGGGGATCGTGTTAATACACCAGGAACTCAATCTATGTTCCAACCTGAATGTCGCCGAAAACATATTTTTGGGGCGCGAACCTCGTTGGGGGCCGTTCATACGGCGCGGCGCCATGCTGCGGGCCGCTTCTCGGCATCTGCAATCCGTCGGCTTGCACCTGGCCCCCACGACGCCGACAAACCGGCTCTCCGTAGGGCGCCAACAAATGGTCGAGATCGCCAAAGCGCTGGCCGTCTCCGCGCGCGTGATCATTTTCGACGAGCCGACGTCGAGCCTCTCTCAAGCCGAATCCGAGAATCTATTTGCGCTGATCGACCAACTCCGGCGTGACGGTTGCGGGATCATCTATATATCTCATCGCCTCCCGGAAATTTGCCGGTTGGCTGATCGCGTGGTTGTCTTGCGCGACGGTTGCCGAGTAGGAGAATTGGCGCGCGGGGAGATTGAACATGCCGCCCTGGTGCGGTTGATGGTAGGACGCGACGTGGCCCAGCGTTTTGTGCGCAGCCCCCATCCATTGGGAGAGGAAGTGCTGGCCGTGGACGGAATTGTGACCGCTTCGCACCCGAAACAGCCTGTACATTTCTCCGTGCGCGCGGGCGAGATTGTTGGCATCGCGGGTCTGGTAGGCGCGGGGCGCAGCGAGTTATTGCAAACGATCTTTGGCATCATGCCACCAGTGGCGGGTCGGCTGCGCATCGCTGGACGCGATGTCGAGATCTGTTCCCCGCGCGATGCCATTCGCGCAGGTCTCAGCCTGGTTCCTGAGGATCGACAACTGCATGGTCTGATTTTGGATACGAGCATCCGCAAGAATGTCAGTCTGGCGAGCTTGGCCCGTTTTGCCCGTTGGTTGGGCTGGGTAAACTTTCGCCGCGAGGCGGACGAGGCGCGCGAGGCGATCGAGCGGCTGCGAATAAAAACCGATTCCGACCGCCGGCTTGTGAAATTCCTGTCGGGCGGGAACCAGCAAAAGGTGGTTGTCGCCAAATGGCTGGCTTTGTCGCCGCGCGTGCTGTTGTTGGATGAACCGACGCGTGGCATCGACGTGGGCGCGAAACAAGAAATGTATCGACTGATGGAAGAGCTGGCCGGGCGGGGATTAGCCATTGTCTTCGTGTCGAGTGAGCTGGATGAAATTATGGGGCTGGCCGATCGCGCGTTGGTCATGCACGAAGGCCGCCTGCTCGGCGAGGTGTCGCGCGCCGAATTCACTGAAGAGCGACTGATGCGGTTGGCCACCGGAATCGTCTGAACTCCTGCGGAACGAGATCGCCATGCGCGAGAATTTAACAGGCTTGGTGAAAATCGTCGGCATTGTGGGGCTGTTGCTCGTGCTGTGGGGGATTCTTGCCTGGCAGGTTCCGGATAGTTTCCTCAAAGCCGGCAATCTGGAGAACTTGATGCGCCGTACGGCGCTGTTCGGTATCTTGGGGATCGGCGTGGCCTTCGTCATCATGACCAGCGGTATCGATTTATCAATCGGATCGTTGGTTTGCTTGTGCGCTTGCCTGTTCGCCATGTTCTTGCAGGTCGATTACCGGCCCTATCAAGAATCGGCTGTTTGGGAAGTGCAAACCGCGGGGACCGCAATTGTCGAACCCAACCGGGAATGGACGCCCGGGCAAACGGTTCACTATTACGGAGGACGGCGGGCCGATCGCCTGATTGCGCGGATCGTCAGCGCTCGAAATGTTGAGTTCCGCCAGAGAAAAGCGGTGGAACTGATTCTGGATGCGCCATTCTCACGACCTGACCAAACGGATCCCGGCCAGACAAACATCGGTCGTTTGGCGCTCATGCATCCCCTCGCACGCGCAGTGGATGATCCGCAGGGGTTGCAAATCGCCTTGGCCGGCGCGGCGCCAGAACTTGCACCGCGCGATCGGGTGTGGATGTTTCACCAGTCGTCCGGAAGGATCGACGATGTCGTGATTGGAGCGGGGGATCCAGAACGGGGGGGAATGTATCAATTGAAGAACCAATCGTCACTGGTGACTACCGACTGGTTGGTTGTTGGTGTCCGGCGCGTGCAGCGGATGCCTTTGATCACGGCGATCTTCGCTGTATTGCTCATCGCTGGATGTCTCGGTCTGGTCCACGCGCTGTTGATTACGAAATGGAACCAGCAGCCATTTATCGTAACCTTGTGCGGCTTGTTGATCTATCGCGGATTGGCGCGGCAGTTTTCTGGCGACCAGGCGGTCGGCGGGTTCAGCAATGAATACGCCGATACCTTGGGATACTTGCAGACCGGCAAATGGACGCTCTGGACGTGGCTCGATGGGACGAGTTTTGGAATTCCCTATGTGTTTTTCATTTTGTTGGCGGTTGCACTCGTGGCAGCCGTCATTTTGAATTTCACGATTTGGGGGCGGTATTTGTTAGCCCTCGGCAAGAACCAAGAAGCCGCCCGCTACGCTGGTATCCATACCGGGGGCATGATTATTTTCGCGTATGTGTTTTGTGCGGTGTTGGCGGGCTTGGGCGGAATTCTGCACGGAGTGGACGCCAATTCCATCTCGCCCAGCAGTTTTGGAAATGTTTTTGAATTGTACGCCATCGCCGCGGCCGTTCTGGGTGGCTGTTCCCTGCGCGGAGGGGAGGGGAGTATCCTTGGTGTTGTCGTTGGAACCGCGCTAATGCAAACTCTGAACAACTCGATTACGTTGCTCAGAATCCCTAAAGAGTTGGAATACGTTATTATCGGCGGCGTGATTTTGGTTGGGTCTGTATCAGATGAAATGATTCGTCGATTGGCGGCTGGTTGGCGCCGCAAGGCCGCGACGCCGGGAGAACGTGCCTGAACATTCCCGGCGCCACGTTTCCGAAGGCTCATGTGAAGCGAATCACCATAACAAACCGGTCTTGAGAATTTCTGCCGGAAAAGTCGTGGTGCTATCATTTGGAACCATCGTCACCACACGAAACGGCTTGATTGGACGCATCGCCCATCGTCGAATATTGGTTTGTTGTTGGGTGGGCAGCGAACATCCTCCGGGCGAAGACCGAAACGAAGATAACTTTCAACTTCAATACAACAGGATCATCGATGTCGTTATTGAACGACCAGTTATTGACTAATGACGTGCGTATTCCCGCGCGCGTCGCGTGGTTGAACGAAACAGCATGGTGTGTGGGCCGCGAGGTCGCTCGATCAGGGACGCTGGTTTCCCACCTCGTGAAAGTGGCCGGAGCAGTAGAACCGCGGTCTATTGAATATCGGCTGATCGAACCGGCGCCGACCGAGTCCCCTGATCGGCGCGATCGTGCGCATCACGCGCTGGCGCGGATTGTTGTTTCGGCGGAAACGGTTAGACACCAGGCTGTTCCGCCAGTGGTTGCCTGTGCACTTGATCGACCGCCATATGGAGTAATCCTACCGTGGGGGGAATGCGTCCCGCTGCATGTCTGGCGAACTCAACAGTCCGATTTGTCACTTTCGCGATTATTGTGGGTTGCGCGTCAGTTGGTCGAAGTAGTTGGCGCGTGCTATGAAAAACACCGCGCGCATTTGAACCTCATACCCGAACACGTTCTCATTTGCCCGCGCGATCGCGTCACGGTTGTGGGGTGGAGTCGATCGCGTTGGCACGGAGAGTCCTGGAAGCCTTGGGAACTCCACGCGGCGGCACCATGCTTGTTTCGGGCACCAGAACTGGCAGGTACCGGCGGCGACGTCAACGGGAGCGAAGACATCTATTCGTTGGGGGCGTTGATCCATCTGATGGTCAGCGGCGACAGAGCAGGGCAGTGCCGCGAGTGTGCGTCCCAGGGAGCGGATGCGAGACCCCTACTAACAACAGTTGAGCCCTTGTGCCCCAACGAATTAAGTGTTCTGGTAAACAGGATGTTGGCCCCAACGATGGCCCAGCGCCCGTCGATCTGGAACGTGTTGGATACGTTGCTCGGCCTGGAAATCGATCACTTGGGGGACCAACGGTTGATCCGCGGTTCCTCTCATTAAGCTCGGAATGACATGCCACCCTATGAAGTTCCCGATTGGGTCCGAGTATTCATCTTGGCAATCGTCCAAGGAATTGGAGAGTTCTTGCCGATCAGTTCGTCGGGACATGTTGTCGTGGGCGATGCCTTGTTGGGAGGCGCCAAGGAAAGTACGCGGCTGAACATCGTGCTGCACCTGGGGACTCTGGCTTCGATCCTCGTGTTTTACTGGAGCCGTATTTGGCAGTTATTGAGTTCTGACCGCCGCGTCATCGGCTTGCTGATCGTCGGCACAATCCCGGCCGCGTTGATCGGGTTGACGGTCCGCTACCGATTCGCGCACGTTTTAGAAAACCCGTTGTTGGCGGGATTTCTATTTTCCGTGACGGCTTTCTTGCTGATGTTGCTGTTGCGCGTGAAGAACGGCGACCGTGACTATCGACAGATTGGCTATGGCACCGCGTTGTTGATCGGTTTAGCTCAAGCGCTGGCCATCTTGCCGGGTATTAGTCGCAGTGGGACCACCATCGTCGCCGCGGCCTTGTTGGGAGTGCGCCGCGATTCGGCGGCGACTTTTTCGTTCCTGTTGGCCATTCCCGCCATCGCCGGCGCCGGCGTACTGGAAATGAAAGACCTCTTGAACCCGACCGAGGACATAGAAGTCTCATTGGGGTTGCTTTTGGCAGGAGCGGCGATTGCGTTTGTGGTCGGTCTGGTCTCGCTCAAAGTACTGGTTCGGCTGTTGGATCGCGGCCGTTTGCACTTATTCGCTTACTGGTTGATTCCCTTCGGAATGCTGGTCGTGGTGTGGCAGCTATACGAAATGGCACAGCGGGCAATGGCCAATTGAAGTCTGGTCGAGTCACTGCTGATCCCGCCTCGGATTAAACAGTCGGTCGAGGCCGCGCCGCAGCTCGTCATCGAATTTCTCGCGAACCTTTTCTTGCACCCGTTGAAGCTCCTCGCCGGCCCGCTCCTGCAGCCGACCCGTTTGGTCTCCGATCAACCCTTGAAGTTGATTGGCCGCCAAGGGCTGTACAATCTGGCGCAACAGTTGCTGCAACGCATCGTTGTCCAATCGTGGTTGGCTTAGTGAGCCACCGATCGGCAGGGCCAGCGTTTTTCCTTTCAAGAACGCCAACATCGGCTGCCCCTCGATCCAGCGATCCGCGATCGGTATCTCGGCGATCAGGGAGACGGATTGATCAAAACCGACGCTGCCCCGCGTTTTCACGACAAAGTCTTGAATCCCGAACTCCATGTTGCTGTGGTAAATGCGCCCATCGCGAACAGTGAAGGGCACCGTCTGTTCGCTGATGCGAATCCAAGCCGCATCGTCGCGAACCGGCGCTGCGTCTCCAGCACGGATCAACGCGCGAACCTGATGGACAGCGGCCATCAACTGTCGCCCCAGCGGGCCCGGCCCAACAGTTACATCATGCAGCAGTATCGCCCCCTGGGCTGCTGTGCGCGTGGGGTCCGCGATCGAAACCTGGGCACCGCCAGTTTGCATCGAGAAGCGGCCGTGGGTTGTCGTCACGTCCGCCAAGATGGGGGCGAAATATTTGACCCAATAATGGCAAATCTCCGGCGTCAGTGTGATCTCGCGCGCGAAGCGGCCTTGAGCGACAGTTGCGACCCATTCGGGCTGGCGCAAATCGATGGTCGGCGCCACCTGCAACAAACCCCCGCTGACCTCGACGCGCCCCGTCTCCAATTGCAAGACCCCCGCGTGCAACTTGGCAGTCAATGCACCGGCACCTACGGGCAGGCGATAGACTTCTGCTCGTTGCCAACCGAGTTGTGCCATGCACTCGAGCTCCGCCGGGGGCCACGATGCACTTGAGGAATTCTCCTTGCTCGCAACGAACAACGGCCCGCGAATGTGAAACGTTTGTTCGTCGTTTCCAACAAGCTGCACTTGATTGCCCGTGAGTCCGGCGGCGAGCGCCGACAAGCGTTGCCAATCGGGTCGCCACCTGCCCGTCATATCGATACGCATCTCTGTGAAAAGATCCCGGACCGTTCCTGCGGCGGCGGCAATCAGTGAGGGAGATCGCCACTGGGCGTCCTGAATAGTGAGACGATCCCACCCCGGTGCAAACAAAGCCGTGGCTGTCAGGGCGACTTGACTTTCCTGCAGCAGAACCTGCCAGCTCGCTCGCGACCATTGAGCTGCTGTGATTTCCGGCGATTGAAGTTCAATTTGAACCATGGTTTGTTCGCGCGCTGGAGTCAGACGGATGGCGCCCTCACATTGTCCCGAATAAATGACTGCTCGTTCCGCTGGCCGAACTCCCCACCAAGCCAACGTCCGTTCCATGTCCGCCCGAAACACAGCTTCTCCATCCAACGCAATATGCGGCGACCAGCTCACAGCCAGCGGCATGACCCTGGCCGCCACCGTCGAGCTGACTAGCGTCCATTCGCGCACGCGCATCAAACTTGATGACCAATCGAAATCCAAGTTTCCATTGCCAGTCACTTCGGGCTCGCGAACGTGCATCCCATAACCGTCCAATGCAAATTGGCGGATGGCATAATTGAGATTCAGTACCGCCAAGGATTGGGCACGGAATTGCAACTGGCCAACCGCTTCCAGGTAACCGTCCATGGGTATCTCTGGAAGCGGTGCGATTGTTCGCAAGTGGTCAAACCACCGCTTGAGTGAACCAGAACCGCGGGCGCTCCAGTTCCATTGCGGCGATTGCTGGACAACCACGGAATCGTTCAATTGCATCTCCAAGCGTTCGCTCCCCACGGCGATGGATACGTGGGATTGGTCCAGTTGGCAGAAGCCATCGGGCCCGGCAGCACCGCGCGAGTCCGTGGTCAATTCGATCCCTCGATCCCGCCAAGAACCGAGTTGCGGAATGGTGATGATTGGTTCGTTGACCGTGAGGTTCCCTTGAACATGGATCGGCCAAATGCCGTCCTGATCGGGCGCCGTTCGGGCGATAGTCTCAGAATCGACCTGCCAATGGAGTCGACCGTTCAATCGCCCAGCTAGTTCCCAGCCCGACAAATCGACAAACTGCGAAAGTTGTTCGACGAGCTGTCGCAAATCACCGCGAACGTCAAACTCTCCTGCTTGCCAATCCGCCTGTCCGGTCGCCTGCAAGAAGTTCGACTCGATCGTGGCCTCGTCAATCCGGAAGCCGTTTGCGGAACGGTGCAGCACTCCAGCGATGCGCAGGGGTTGCTCCCACACCAGGCGCTCACCCCCACGTCTCCCCGCCAATTTCGACATATTGACGTTGATAGCCAGCCGACTCGCGTTGGCCGATTCAAAGTCCGGAACATGATTTACATGGAAATGCAGAATTCCCGATTCCAGGGTGACTTGGGGATGCAGTTGAACGATCCCCGGAAACATGGCAACTAGCCGCGCTAGATCTACTTGCCCGTTAAGCTGAAGCGGCGCTGGCTCCACTGTCGAACGTGTCAAACCCTCCCAAATCGCGGACCAACTGAGTTTGCCATTGGCATGTACAGTTCCGACATCAGACGACAACGCGAATTCCCTCGCTGCTAGACCAGTGGGCGCAACCTCAATCTCTCCTGTCGCCTGCAACTGCTGCAATCGCAAGCGGTCCGCGCCCATTCTGGAAGGTGCCTCTAACGCTAAACCGACGATCCGGAACTGGTCGATACCAACCCGGACAATTGCTCCTCCCTCGAAGTAGTCCAATTGCATTTTCCCATCCACCATCCCCTGGGTCTTTACGACGTCGCCGAATCTCTCGGAAATGGGCTCGAGCGCGGCGGCTGGAATCTGGTGCAGGTTGACAATTATGATTCCTTCTTCGCCAAGCTGACCGTCGCGACCCGCTTGGAGATGCACTTCCACCGTCATTCGGCCATGGTGCGTTGTGGCTTGTACGTCGCTTTCCAGAGTCGCCACGAATCCGCCGTTGGCATCACCGATATTTACCCGTCCCCGCAGTCCACTGCAAACAACTTCCGCGGACTGCTCGCCGGATAGCTCCACACGACCATCGTCTAAGTGAAAGGTCGCTGTTGGCAAGCGCCCGGAGTTTGTTGAGGCGTCGGTTACCCAGTCGGCCAAGACGCTCTCGAGATTGCTGCCACCCGGCCTTGACCGCACCGCGAGGTGAGGTCTCGACAGGTGAAATTCACCCAAGTCTTGCCGGTTGAAAAGCAAACTCACCAACGACCGCGATGATTGGATCGAGTCGATCGAGATGATTGCTTGGCCCTCTTGGTCAACCGCGCGAATTTGATTGGCTGTGATGGGCTGAAACCAGCCCAGCGATAGGCTGGCCATTTGAACTCGTACCGGTTGGCCGCCGAGTATCCGATCGATGATGGGCTGATGTAGCCCCAACCAGCCAACCAGATTGGGAGCCAGAGCGGCTAATATCACGATCAGTGCTCCGCCGACAACCAATCGCCGCAGCCAGCGATTCGGCTGGCCGCGACCTTTCGCGACCGGTATCGATTTGGTTGAAGTTTCTGCCCTGTTTTTCGTTCGTTTCGGTCGAGGCATCGGAATTGCAATTTCTGGGAGTTTGATTGCCGTTGTATTGGAATTTCGGGGGTTCAGTTTATCGATTGGGCAAACTCCACTCCATACGAATCTTGGTGCGAGAATCTGTAGCGATCAGCGGAAAAATGCTCGCTGACTCGACATTGCCATGCGCGCGGATTGACAGCAATCTGCCGTCTATAACATGTCGATGAAGAATTTTGGAACCCGACGGCAAAAAAGTACCGTGATTTTCTGGATTGTCTGGGGACGAAAAAGCTAGGCTTCAGCAGGTGTCGAGACTGGCCAGCAACCCAGCCACGGTCAGTCTCGTCCCCATGACTTTTCCCATTCCCAATTTGCTTAAAAACCCGCCATGAACGCCGCAAAAGCTCTTTTCATGATTATGCCTGTCCTTTTTTGGTTTGGGGGGGTGGTCGCCTCGGCGCAGGACCGCCAGGGGGTTTTTCCCGGCGATACGCGGTTTAGCTCCAATCCGGAAGCCCGCAGTATGTCTCCGCCGCATTGGGGCAACGATGCGCCACAATCATGGCCCTCGACAGCGCCACGCGACTTAGAAGTCGGTAACGACCCCGTCTGGAACCCGCCTCTCGGTCGCGGAAATGCAGGCCGATTGGAACATGCTGGCACTTCGTCCAATGAACCTAACGCTCGCCCGGCATCGTCAACGCGCGATCCTGAAAAGCGTTATCCCTTGTATCCCCAGACGGACCCCAGACCATCCAGTTCGACCGAATTCTCCACCAGTCCCTCGCGTCCTTATGACCCACACGGGCAAGGGGCACAATACGATAACGGGCTCGATTACAACGATTCCTATCGAGACCCTCGTTGGGGTTTTCGCACGGATGCCGTTACGCGCCCCAACGGATTGGATCACGGGGCGCCGATGGACTTTGAATGGAGCGATCAAATGTATCCCTCGTTGGGGGAAATCCTAGCGACAGGCCGGTGGTTTGCTTCAGCTGAGTATCAGTTGTTGTCCGCCAAATTCAGCAACAATCTGGCGTTTGATGTCAACGACGCTTCCGGCAGCGAGGGCTGGCCGCTCGATTTCGGCTATCGACCGGCGCCGCGGTTCCGCTTCGGATTCGAGTCGAAGCTCGGACCTGGTTTCGAGTTGGACTATTTTCAGTTCGATCACGCCTCCAAGCTGACTCGTTTTACGACCGGGCCGTCGAACACCGCACAGGCCAGCGTTTGGCAGATCGGTCCTTCCGAATGGACGCGGTTGCAAACGTTTGCGCCAGGGCAAACATTGCAGGGCCGCCATGATTTGGAGGTCCATAGTTTATGCCTGTCCTTTTTTAAGGACTACAAGCTCCCCCGCGCTCGAATCAACGGTATGTTGGGTGGCCGGTATATCAGCGTCGCCCAACACGGCGATGTGCAGTTGCTTGACGGGACCGGAGCCGTACTCGATCAGTTGCAGCAGATTACGGACCTGCGCGCGGTGGGTCCCCGAGCCATGGTTGACTATACCCGTCGCATCGGCCACACGCACCTGGAATTGATCGGCGGCATCGGCGGGTCGCTGTTGTTCGGCAATCGCGATCAGTTTGTGCAGAACACGCAAACCGGAATCAACAGTCGCACATCTGTCAACGATTTGTGGACCGTATGGGAACTACACGGCGGCGTTCAATACTTCGTCCCACGCGGTGAAGATCGCGCGTTCTATGCGCGGCTGGGCGTGTCCCATCAGGTGTGGATCGGGGGCGGTTCGGCTGTCAGTCCTCTGGATGATTTTGGCTTCCGTGGCTTGATTGCCTCGATCGGCGTCAATCGCTAATCCGACTGGCTCACGACACTATCGCGGCCAAGATCGTCGTAATCCGAAACAAACATAGGTGAGGGACTAAACTCTCCTTCAGGTACGGGTTTTTAGACTCCGCTGGTTGTTCCAGCATCGCGCACGCCATCGATTCGTTGGTTTTGAGAACGAGTACGACAAACCATCGTTTCGGGACCGACGCTCGTTCAACCGTTCGACAGCTTCTTGACCACGGCGCGCGTTAACTTAAGCAACGAAGCAGCAAGGCGCGCACCGTCCGGGATCGCGCCGCGCCGCGGCTTGACCACGATGTCGAAGCCGGAAGGTAAATGCCGATATTGTCGGCGGAATGCTTCGCGAATCAGACGTTTCCATCGATTGCGTAGGACAGCGTTCCCTGCCTGCCGGCCGACAGCGATACCCAGTCGCAACGTCGATGTTCCATTGACAATTCCCTTGACGACCAGCACCTGATCCGCAGCGAACTTCCCTGCTGACTCAACTGCCTGAAACTCGCGCGGACGTCGCAGCCGCGCGGACTTCGGAAAATGTTCTCCCATCTTCACCACTTCAATTCGCGGCGCGGGTCCGCATGTGGCAGAATTTTTTGTAGCGCTTCGATTTGCTTGCGCTGTTCCGGCGTCTTCGCCTCGGGAATCACGATTTCAAGCTCGACAAACAGGTCCCCCGCTGGACTACTCCCCGCCGGTCGAATACCCATCCCCTTGAGTCTCAACACGCGCCCGCCGCTGCTCCCCGCGGGAACCGTCACCGTCACTGTGCCATGCGGGGTCGGCACCTCGATCTTGGCCCCTAACCAGGCTTCGAAGACAGTGACTGGTACGCGAACGCGCAAATTCGATCCTTGTCGATGGAAGAACGGGTGAGGGGCAGTCCGTACGCGCACCAAGAGGTCTCCGCGCTCGCCCGTCGGGCTGCGCCGCCCTTGGCCCTTGAGTCGAATACGTTTTCCATCTTCGATGCCGGCGGGAATCTTGGCGACGATGGATTCGGCGCGACCGTCGCGATGGAACTCCAAACGGTATTCGCCACCAAGCACGGCTGTCGCAAAAGGGACGACGATTTCCTCATGCAGGTCGATTTCTGCTTGCGGCGGCGCCGTGGTGCGCCCGCTTTTTCGGTTGCCGGGGCGGCGCCCCGACATCTGAGAGAAAATATCCTGAAATGGATTGCCGCCACCTCCGAATAGCTGACTCCAATCAACATCGACATCCTGGAACTGACCGCCAGGAAAGGGTGCACCCTCCGGTGCCATTTGCTCAAACCTAGGCCCAAACCGATCGTAACGCTTTGAAACCGTTGCTTGGCCTTTTCCCGCTCGTCATCGTTTTCTTGCAGGTCGGGATGATATTTGCGCGCCAGCTTGCGGTAGGCCTTGTCGATTTCTTCGGCGGAAGCGTCCTTCGATACGTTGAGAATATTGTAGAAGTCGTCTGTTGCCATACGTCCTATTGTACCACGGCGCGTCCAATGCAGTGTGGCCGAGGAAACAAGCGATTGACGGCGCGCCGATTGGCGCCTAGTTTGCATTTAGCCAGAGCGGAGGGAACGGCAAACCTAAACCGCCGCGCCGCGTCCCCAAATGTGCCACCACGGTCGCTTGGCCGGGGCTTTGACGGCGGAACCCCAGGCCTTGCCGTTGGTTCCGATACAGCCTTGCATTTTGGCAAAATTGAAATCAGCGCGCTGGATGCGCGCGTCGGTCATGTCCGCCTCGCGCAAGTCGGCGCTGGTCAAATCCGCGCTGGTTAGATCCGCGCCAAACAAATTGGCCTTCGCCAAAATGGCCCCATGAAAATTTCCGCGCAACTCTGAGAAGGAAAAGTCGCACTGAGTAAAATTGCCTTTGACAAACGTCCCGCCATTCATTTTGGCGTGACGGAACTGGCAGCGAACAGCATCGACTTCGGTAAAGTCGGCAAAGTCCATGACGTTGTCCGACAGGTTGGCTTCGATCAGCGAGGCCTGCGTGAAAACCGCGCGTCGCGCCCCACAATTTTGAATCCGGCAACGGTCCATCTTGGCGCTGTGAAAACAAGCCTCGGACAAGTTGCAACTGGCAATCTTGATCCCCGTCAGATCCATTCCAGAAAAATCGGCGTAGGCCAAGTTTTCGCCATTGATGTTGGCATGGGCTAAGCTGTCAGCATCCATGCTCAGCAGCAACGCGCCGGTTTCTCGGTGCTTGATCTCAATCATCACTCGGTTTCTCCCGATTCACGACCTCCACAACTACGTTGCAGATAACGCTGCCATCCATGTGCAGCCTGCGAAAAAACTACGAATTGCCTGTTCTCTGTAGATGGTCGCGGGTCAAGGCATACTCACCCACTATTATGACACCGCGAACCGCCAAAATGTTTCGCGGTCCGCCCACTATTTGTTCAAGTTCGCGCCATTCACCCCCCATCCAGGGGGCTTTCAAAAGGGGACACCCAACTTTTTCAAGCGGCTTTCAAAAGGGGACACCCAACTTTTTCAAGTGGTTCGCCAGCTGGAATGGGCTTTCGCCGTAAACACTTCCCAAAATCGCGAGTTCACCGCCAATTTGCCAGTATTCCCAAACTGCCAAAGTTTGGGTGTCCCCTTTTGTCCCTTTATGCCTTTTGGGTTAGGCGAGGGCGTTGCGGATAAGTTCGGGATCGAAATAGTTGATGGACATGCCGGCATCCACTACCACTGTTTGCGCGTTGATCCCCGACGAACGGGGGCTGAGGAGGAAACAGGCCGCGTCAGCCGCTTCTTGCAGCGCCGACAGCACGCTCG
>JACTND010000287.1:14057-24904 GCA_014584305.1 Planctomycetota bacterium
CCCGGAATGCCCGCCGATGCCGACGTTTTCAACAGTCCCGGCGCTACGGCGTTGAACCGAACTCGCGAAAAACGGCTAAAGCTCTTAGCCAAAAACGCCAATGACGATTCCAAGGCAGCCTTAATCGGGGCCATCAAGCCGTAATTTTCGTTGGCCATGCGCGTCGTTGATATCGAGATTGTCACTACCGAGGCGTTTTTATCCAAAATATGCTGGAATTGGTTGGCAATAGCAATCAGCGAAAAGCATGAAATGTCGCAGGTGCGGAGAAACTGAGACTTCCCCGTTTCGTGAAAAGGCTTTTTGCCATCCGAGTAGTCCGCAAAGGCAATCGAATGCACCAGCCCGGCAATCGCGCCGTGCTGGGCATGGATATCGGCGGCGAGGGCAACCATTTGCTCTTCGAATTCTACGTCACAGACGAACAGGCTGCGCCCAGGTAATAACTTGCCGACAGATTCCGCACGTTGCGGAGAACGTACGACGTAGATCACTTCTGCCTGCGCCGCTTCCAGCGTGCGCCCGATGTGCCAAGCCACACTTTTCTTGTTTGCCACGCCAAAGACGACTATCTTCTTTCCCGCCAATTGCAAAAAATCTTCCGGCGCGCTCATAGCGTTTGCTCCGCGGCAGGCGACGCGATAGTACAGGCCAAACTCAACCGAAACGCGACCTGTTGCTCTACACGACCTACCGCCTGAAGAAAAAAGGCGTTGCGCATGTTTTCCGTTAGTTCGACGTGGACTTCGAGTCGATCCCCGGGGCGCACCATGCGCTTAAACCGCACATCGTTCATTCTGGTCAAAACGGGAACTCCTGCCACGTTCGTCGCGCGCTGCGCCAATAACACCGCGGCAGCTTGCGCCGCGCATTCGCACAGGATCACGCCGGGCACTAGTGGAAAATCTGGATAGTGCCCTTGGAAGAAGAACTCGTCGGGGCGAAACGACTTCTCGGCATGAATACTTTGGTCGTCGCAGGCAATCACCCGGTCGATCAACAACATCGGAGGCCGATGGGGAATCAACTGGCAAATGCTTTCCTGGTCCATGATCTGTCTCTCGGCAGTCTCAAGCCAGCGCGGCAGCCTGCGGCGCGCGGTCGCTGGCCGCCAGATAGTTCAAAACGTCATTAGCCACGATCACCCCGTAATTGATCGTGCCCAACCATCCGGACATGATGATGCCACAACTCCCCGCGTGATAGAGACCTCCTATCTGTTGCGGCAACCGCCGACTGACGGCCAGCCCTTCAAACTTGGTGCCGAAGCTGGAACCGGCGATATGCCGAGTGTAATGCTCGAACGTGCAGGGGGTAGCCGCCTCGACGTGATCCAAGCGCGCGCGACAGTTCGGCACGTACCGCTCCAACGCGTCCAACGTGGTTTCGATCAAGTCCTGTTTGCTGGCCTGATAGTCTTCGCGGCTCAGCCCCTGCCAATCCGCGTAGTTCGCGTTCGTGCTGCTGACGATCAAATAGCGGCGCTCTTTGGCTTGTGGTCGGATGTCCGGATAGTAAAACGAAAACGTGCGGCTGGTAATCGTGCGGCTGAGTAACAAATCGGTGGCAAAGCGCGGCGCCGTACTGCAAAACAACAAATCGCCGGTTGCCGGGTCAATTTCTTCCCCCGGCTTGAGGGCCATGTACACTTGCGTACTTGAGTTATTGAGTCGCACTTGACGCGATTCATCAATGAAGGCTGGGTCAAAATGTTGTTCGCCCACCATCCCGAAGATCGTTCCCAGCAAATTGGCGTTGGAGACGACACTGGCCGTCCGAATTTCCCGCCCGTTGACTTGTACTCCCACCACGCGCTCCCCGCGCACCAGAACGCGTTCTACATTGCAGCGAATCCGTATATCGACGCCCTGCCGGCGCAACTCCGCTTCCATCGATTTGACGAGGCCATCCGTCCCGCCCTGAAACGTATAAACTCCCTTGGACATAAAGTTGGAAAAGACGATTCCGTAGGTGATCGCCGGGTCCTCTAGCGTGGATCCGTTGGCGTAGGTGATCGGCTCCATCAGCAACCGCACGACGTCCTCGCGTCCGGGGAAAAACCGCTCGAACAGTTGTTGGGTGGTGAGCGTCTGGTCATCGTAGAAGTTCATCCCTCGCGCTGTGTTGAAAAAATCTTCGACTCGTTCCCGGGCGATACCAAACTGCGTGGTCAACAGGCGGGTAAAATCCGCGCGGTCGAAGGTCGTCGTCAAGGAAAACATGGGGTTGTCGAAACGAATGTGCCGCAACTGAATAATCGAATCGGCGATCTCTTGCGTCCAATAGCGGCGACAACTCTTAACCATGCCGTGTGGAAAACCGTGTAGAGAAATGTCGAACAGATGCCCACCCGGCCGTTTAAACCAGGTGGCCAATCCACCCAGTTTGTAATGCTGTTCCAGCAGTAACACACGGTGTCCCTCACGCGCCAGGACCTGAGCAGCCGTCAAGCCCCCCAAACCGCTGCCAATGACCACCACGTCGTAGTAGTCGCGAACGTCGTGCAAAAAATCTTTTGGCATGTACTACCCAATTGGCTGAGAAAACCCGTCCCTCCGCATCGCAGTCCACCCACTTTACCCATCCAGCATTCCGTTGCACCCGGCAACAAAAGCGACAGACAAAGGGGGCGGCAAGGTGCGTTTGGCGGCTCCGTGTCGAACCCAACAGGATACGGCACGCACCCAAAAAACTCAATCCTTTAAGCAATGGCGATTGGCCATTGTAATCCCGCTCAACAGGGCGCCGACGATACCGACATATCCCTGGTCCGTACCGCAGAGAAACAGGTTGGGCAACGCTGTCGCCCCGTCGAGCTGCTTGTCTGGCGCGCCGTAAACCGCTCCGTTCTCGTGCCAGGTGAACCGCTGGATAGTCGTCGGTGTGAACATGTCGGTGTCCACCACGTAGGGGCGGAAGTCCGGAATAAATCGCACCGCCGCCGCCGCCGTCCGGTCATACCAGCGCAGCTTCTCGCGGCGATAATCGGCTTCGTCCAACGACTTCCATCGTTCATAACTGGCAATCGCCGTGATGCGGATCATCCCTTCTGGCAAATGGCCTTCCGCCGGGCTGTAAAGGTAATTGTTCGGCGAACAGATTACTCCCGTGCGCTCGTCACACAGGCTCGCCTCCGGACGACACCAGTGGAATTGCTCGCTATCGTTAAAAAACACAATCGTGTCGTCAAAACCCAACGCCTGCGGTTGGCGATCGAGGACGGATATCGTTTCCACAAACGACATTTGTCCGGCCAGCGTTGCGGCCGGCGCTTCGTCTGGCTGACACAAGCGCAACGTTTCCACAGATCCCGCCGACGACAGAATCCGCTTGCCCAACAATTGCTGGCCATTATCCAACTCGACTCCCACCGCGACACCGCTGTCCACGAGAATGCGGCGGACACCCCGGCGCAGTTGCAGCTCGCCCCCCAAGGCGCGGAATTTTTTGACCAGGTTACTCAGAATCAACCGCACGCCTTTGAATGGGCGCCCAAACCCCTCGCAGAAGATACTGCGAAACATGATGCAAAATGCACCCCAAGTCATGTCGTGCTCGCGCGCATTGCCGTACCACATCAGCGGGCAAAGCAGCATCTCGATCAACAACGGTTCGTCCAAGTACGCGCGCAATCTGTCGCGCGCCGACTGGCGAAACATCTCCTGTGTCAAGTCGTCGTACTCGGCGATCGATGAGACGAGCTTGGCGTACCCCGCGCGCTGGCTATGAAAGGCACGTTCGATTTCCGCGGTCAAGGTCTCCGGGTTGTTATCAAACCGCAGCGACACGTGAGGAAAAGCAATCCGCGATCCGCGCTGCGGCGCCAGGGCAAACTCGTCCCAGCGGAAACGAAGTTGCCTCAGAATTCGCTGCCAAGGCCCACGCCTGGCCTGAGGACCAGAAAAATTCGTGACGGCGTGCAACCCGACGTCGTAGTCGCGACGGTTGAGGCGATAGAACGAGTTCAATCCACCAATGGTTGTGTGCCGTTCCAGGATGCACACCCGCTGCTCGAAATAGGCCAGCCGAATTCCGGCCGCCAAGCCGGACATGCCCGCGCCAATAATGATTGTGTCATACATACTGGAAACTGTGCGGGCGCTAGAAAACGGGGACGCTGGTTCTTCCTACCGATCCACTCACGCGCAAGGACGGCCAGGCGCACCGGCAATTGCTCCGGCTCTAGCCCCCTGTACGGCAGAAATTCCGGCCAGAATATTACGATCCGACCGTCGCGCCCGACATGCGCGGCAACAGATAATTCACGGTGCTGTCCATGGAGGCCAATTGTCCGTAATCTTCTTCCGGTATCTGCACGCGATACCGCTTCCGCAGCTCCATCACGATATCCAAAAAGTCCATGCTGTCCAATTCGATCTGCTCCCGAAAGGGGACGCTATCGACCAATTGGGAAAGGTCTTCGTCCGGCGCGATGTCGGACAGAATATCGATAATCACTTGTCGGATGTCTTCCGGTACCATGCGTCGATGCTCCTGTTTGTCGTTAGATTCGTTTGACGATGAGCGCTGAATTAATACCCAACATGCCAAACGAGTTATTTAAGATGTATTCTACGCGATTCAGTTGGCGCGGTTCGTTGGCCACCAAACCGGGCAGGTCGCATTCGGGGTCGAGTTCGTCCACGTTGATGGTGGGGTGAACCCAGCCGTCCTCGAAGGCCGGCAAATTGCCCGCGAGCTCGATTGCCCCCGCGGCCCCCATCGAGTGACCAATGAAACTTTTGGCATTATTGATCCACGTTTTTTCCGAGCGGCCGAATACCTCGCGAACCGCGACGCATTCCAACACATCGCCATGCGGAGTCCCTGTGGCGTGGGTGCTGACGATATCGATCTGTTCGGGGGCCAAGCCGGCCCGGCGCAATGCTAATCGCATGCATTCGGCTTGCCGCTCCGCATTCGGCAAAACAAAATCCGTAGCGTCGGTATTGATCGCATAACCTACGATTTCGCCATAAATCTTGGCGCCCCGGGAGCGGGCATCGGCCAAACGCTCCAAGGTGTACATGCAGCCCCCTTCGGCGACGACGATCCCATTGCGCTGTTTGTCGAAGGGACGCGAAGCTTTGGTGGGGTCCTCATGCGCTGCCAACGCACCTTGGCTGGCGAATCCCGCGAAAATACCAAACGTGTGAATGCTCTCTGATACGCCACCGGCCAAGGCCAAATCGCACTCTCCCAAGCGCAGCATCTGGACCCCTTGAATCATTCCCGCGTTCCCGGCGGCGCAGGCGGCACCGATCGTGTAATGTGGCCCAGTAACTCCCAGATTCAAGGCAATTTCGCCCGCCGGGTTATTGGCTACTGTGCGTGGATTGTGATGGTGCGACCAATAGGAAGTGTCGTAGTCAAACGACTTGAGTTGATAAACTTCGTTCTCGGTTTCGACATTACCGTGTTCGGTCACGCCGACGTAAACGCCGACCTGACTTTTGTCCACACCGTCCCAGTCCCCATCCCAGCCGCTGTCGCGCAGCGCCTCACGCGCGCAATAAATTCCGATGCTGCCGGCGCGCGTGCCGCGCCGTGCGTCCTTGCGCGTTTGATAGCGCGTCACTTCGAAATCGCACACGCCGGCCAACGTCTTTCCGAAATAACGAATCTCGTACGACCGGACTCCGCTGCGATGATTCAATAAGCCGTCGCGCAATTCGGACAAGTGATTTCCATTGGGCGCGGTTAAACCGATGCCGGTAATGACCACCCGCTGGGAATCGTCAGTCATCAAATGGGTGGGGGTTGCGATCATGGTTTCCCGACAGTACTTAGTGCCTTTGCCAACACGCCAAATTACCGCACGACCCCTCGGTTAGCAACGGGCGAAACCCGGCCATCACCTTAACCAGGACGTCAGTCGTTTCGCTTCGCGATCCCCACGGATGGAACTCGCGAACCGTGCGAACTGCATGAATGCACACCCCCTTCAATCCGCTGCCAATTGGGACCATGAGGCTTTTGTTGTGGTCGCTCGTAACGGAAAACAGACCGCCCTAAAGTCGCTTGAAACGGAAGCGGGGTTGAGTTTGTTCGAATTTCGGGGGTTTTCCGAATTCTTTGATTTTTTCTCATTCCGCCTACTTGGAATTTATTCTGGGGCAACTAGATTAGGGGTTTATGCCTTGAGGTTTGTTTAGTCTAAATTTTCTTTGGAGGACCACTATGACGTACACTTTGTCGAACAAACGTTTGGCTGCTTACGCTGCGGCGGGCGCGGCTGTGATGGGGACGGCGGGCGTTGCCCAAGCTGACTTCACCGGTTATTACGATCACTCAAACTGGACATTTGCGACTGGTTCAGATGCGGCAGTGACTGGCGCGACGTCAACGTTCTTGGAAATCACCGGGGCCAATGGCAACTTTGCCGATGTGGCGACCTATACCATTGCGGCTCAAGCTAGTGGTTTGGTTTCGTTCCATTTTAATTACTCGTCAAGCGACACTGGCAACTGGGATAATGCCGGTTTCTATCTGAACGGTTCGTTGATTCAATTGGTGAACAATGCTGGCCAGGGGAGTAGCTTTACTTTCAGCACCACGGTCAATGCAGGCGATATCATCGGGTTCTTTGTCCGGTCGGTAGATGGCGCGTTTGGCCCAGGTATTCTGCAGGTTGACAACTTCGTTGGCCCAACGACCGTGATTCCGGAACCGAGCGCAGCGCTGTTGTTGGCCTTGGGTACGGTTGGCGGTACGCTGGCCATGCGCCGACGCCGCCGAGGTGAGAACAACTAGTTCCGTCTGGCGTAGAGTTGCCCAGAAGGCGACGTTAATAACTCAGGCTCGATCGGAAGGTCGAGCCTGTTTTTTTTGATTGTAGAACAATTGTCCTCAGTTGTTCGATACCCTGGCTGGATTTACCATCTTCGAAAGAAGAATCGTTGAGGACCATTGTTTTACAATGCTGTGAACGATTTCGTTTTTTGTGCCCATAAAGGACCAGGAACATGCCGAAGCGTTTGGCAAAAAAACTGCTGATTGTCGGTTGGGATGGTGCCGATTGGCAAATCGCCAAACCCTTGATGGAAAACGGCGAAATGCCAGTATTAGCCGATTTGGTGTCCCGCGGAATCATGGGAAACTTGGCCAGCATGGAGCCGATGATCTCCCCCATGCTGTGGGCGACCATGGCCACGGGCCGCTCTCCCAAAGATCACGGCATCTGTGGTTTTTTGGAACCTGCGCCAGAGACGGATTTGGGAACACGGATGACCTCCAGCACCAGCCGCAACTGCAAAGCTTTCTGGAACATCTTGACTCAGGTTGGCATCAACGTGAATGTGGTCGGCTGGTTTGCCAGCCACCCCGCCGAACCAATCAATGGAATTTGCGTCTCCGACAAATTTTGCAAACACGTGGGGCTGATTGATGAACCCTGGCCCAGTGTTCCTGCCGCGGTGCACCCGCAAAAGCATCTGGACGTTTTGAATGATCTGCGCGTTCATCCTCAAGAAATCTCGCTGGAGCAGTGCGAGTATTTCGTTCCACGCGCCAAGGAGATCGATCAAGAAAAGGACCCGCTCCTCAGAATGTTGGCCACCGAGTTGGCCCATTGTGCGACCCACCAGGCCGTCACGACCTGGATCATGGAAACACAACCTTGGGAAGTCCTGGCCGTTTACCTGACGACGATCGATCATTTGTGTCATGGCTTCATGCCATTTGCTCCGCCCAAAATACCAAACGTCAATGACGATCGATACGAGTATTACAAGGACGTCGTCAATGCGACCTACCGGTTTCACGATTTGCTCCTCAGCCGGCTCCTGAAGTTGGCGGGAGAGGACACGACGGTGATGTTGGTGTCCGACCACGGATATCAAACCGGGCATCGCCGCCCGAAGCTGACGCCCAACGAACCCGCAGGCCCTGTGATTTGGCATCGTCCGTTTGGTGTGGTGGCCATGCGCGGCCCGGGTATCAAGCAAGATGAGTTGGTTTTCGGAAGTTCGATAGCCGACGTGACACCCACGATCTTGGCCATGCTGGGGTTACCCATCGGCCAGGACATGATCGGTCGCCCCTTGCAACAGGCGTTCAGCGCGCCGTTGGAAATTGAAACGGTTTCGAGTTGGGAGGATATTCCTGGCGAAGCCGGGATGCATCCCCCGGACTTGATCGTTGATACATTCGCCGAGCAGGCCGCGCTCGACCAACTGGTCGAGTTGGGCTACATGGAAAAGCTCTCGGAGGACAAACAAGAGCGGGTGAATGTGGCCGTCAACGAGTATCACTACAACTTGGGCCGAGCTCTGCTGGCCATGGGAGATGCCCACGGAGCCATCGAACATTTGGAACCGTTGCATCGCAAGAACCCCAAGCGGTTGATGGTCGCACTCCATTTGGCCGACTGTTACCAGCGCGCGATGAGGCTCGATGATTGCCGCAACCTGTTGGATTACATCGCGTCTGGCGAATGTTACGAACAGGGTTTGGAAAACAAAAACGCTCGCGTCCTTCCGCAACTGGATTTCCTTTACGGGTTGTTGGAGTTGAATTCGGGCAATTTGGAGACCGCGCGGGAGCGGCTTCTGAAAGCGGAGGAGCAATTGGGCCAGACCCGCGGATTGCATACCAACCTGGGGAACATTTACCAGCGGTTGGAGAAGTGGGATGATGCCGAGCGGGCGTACACCAAGGCCCTGGAAACTGACCCTGACGACCACTCGGCCTTGGCGGGAATGGCCGTTATTCATTTGCGCGCCGGTCGCCACGATTTGTCGATCTCCTGTGCGTTGCAGTCGTTGTCAGTCCTGTACTATCAGCCGCAAGTCCACTACTTCTTAGCCGTGGCGTTGGCCAACCTCGGCCAGCGCGACCGGGCTCGGGAAGCGTTGGAAGTTACACTGAGAATCAATCCGGGCTTTGTCCAAGCCCGCGAATTGTTAACCCGGTTGAGCGCGACGACCTAGGTCAAGACCGCCAGGGACTAACCCCGATAATCTGGTAGCCTCGATATGGATGAAACACCCGTCATAGTAGTTTCGGGGTTGCCCCGTTCCGGGACCTCGTTGATGATGCAAATGCTGGCTGCCGGCGGCCTGCCGGTAATGACCGATAGCTTACGCACTGAGGACGCTTCGAATCCGCGGGGATACTACGAGTTTGAACCGGTCAAGAGACTTGCCCAAGATTCTGCCTGGTTCCCGACCGCGCGCGGCAAGGCCGTCAAAATCATCCTCCAATTGTTGCGTGCCACCCCCGCGGATGTT
The DNA here is from genome assembly GCA_014584305.1 of Planctomycetota bacterium. Lineage (GTDB taxonomy): Bacteria > Planctomycetota > Planctomycetia > Pirellulales > Pirellulaceae > BJ22. The sequence continues at coordinate 23,288 of JACTND010000287.1, forward strand.
CCGTTAAAAGTCCTGTTAATGGAGAGGCCACTGGACGAAGTCGTCTCGTCCCAGTTTGCTATGTTGCGCGCGCTGAGGACCGAACCTCCGACCACGCGGGAGGTATTGGTCAAAACCTTCGCCAAGCAACGCGAAACTCTCCTCGCCGAGCTGCGGAAGCGACCAAACGTCGAGATCTTCCCCGTAGAGTTTCATCGGCTGGTGCGCGGCGATACCGAACTGATTGGCAATATCAAGCGCTTCTTGGGAGCCTGGGAACTGGACGCCGACCGCATGCTGGCTGCCGTTGATCCCAGCTTGTACCGCGCGCGGGGTGCTGATTCCGGTCCCGCTGTCCAGACGCCGACGCGATTGCCTTGGCAACAAGGAACTTATGATGGATTGATTGTTGTTTCCGTCCCAAAGAGCGGTACAAATTTTTTGTCGCGCTACCTGTCGGCGGTAACCGGCTGGCCCCATCGCTGGGGACGTCCTAGTCGCGATGACGCCTCGCTCTTGGCGGAATTGCCGGAACGCCCGGATGCGGAGGTTGCCCGAATGGCCACGCATTTGATCCAAACCGAAACCGATATGGCATTACTCTCCGTGGATCAACGCCCCGTCTTGTTCGGAAATCGCAGCCTGGTTTCGTTGGAGCCGCCTCCAGAAAACGAACTTGGCAGTGATCATCGCCCGAAGTTACCGTATCAAATCATCGCCGAACATCCGGTGCGCAGTCTGCCCTGGTTGCTCAGAAATCCCAGTACCTGCCCGATTCTGCATCCGGATGATGTCGTGCGTGAAGCGCGCCAATTGAACTACGGCGTGATCTTCCTTTATCGCGATCTGCGTGACATCGCCAACTCGCTCGCGCACTTTTTGTTCGCCGGAACTCGATTCGTTAAGTTTGGCTCGCTGGAGGATGCGATGGAGGTAACTGTTCACCACTACGCTCCAGTCCTCGCCGCCGCCATTCGCACCTGGAAAAACGAGTTTTCTGGGATGATCCTCACCTATGAAGAGCTTATTCAACAAACGCGCCCGGTCTTTCAACGGATCATCGAGACTTTTCAGCTGCCCGTCACCAAATCCCGTTTGATCGAATCCAGCGAGGAGTTTCCGACATTCACCTTCCGCAAAGGCGGCTCCGGCGACTGGCAAAACCACCTCACCCCCACCCAAGCCGCCCATCTCTCCTCCCTCACCTAAAACCTAAAAGGACAGGCATTATTATATGGCAAGGCAGCGAAAACGCCGACACCAACTATTCCAATACCGCGCCAGCAGCTAACGGCCAGAAACGCGCTGCCAATACGTCGACGCGCATCGAGTGAAATTGCCAACAAACCATATGCGATTCGCCTTCGCATAGCTTGGCCGCGGCCTGGAAATATCACGACTGCGCATAGGGCGAACCAAGGCCCTTGAGCGAGCGATAATATGACGCTGTTGCAACGTCATCGACGTGGCAATTTGATAGGCACCAGATTGTCTAGATGGTGACGGCCCTTCTGTTGGGCCAATTCCTGCAAGCGGTCACGACTTGACGAAAAGAAACTGCCGCACAACTTCTGAGCACCCAATAACTTCTTCAACCGAAAGCCCCAGACCTCGGCGCTCGTAGCTAATCGTTCGAAG
>JACTND010000037.1 GCA_014584305.1 Planctomycetota bacterium
GCACGGCGCGACTCCCGCGGACCAATCGGGCTTGGCTTCCCTCGGCGCTCAGGGGGAGGTGGTGGCCATCTACTTGCAGGATCGTCACGGGCATGAACGTCACAAAAGCGTCGATCACATGGGGTGGCAAGGGCATCACCAATCCCACCTGGCGTCGCAAACATTGTTGCAGCACGCTGCTGTTTCGCTTGTGGGCGATCATCCGCAAATTCACGCTGAGCGCATCGTAGGCCAGGTCGACGGGCAGCCGTTCGTGGGCAATCGATCGCAGATAGACGATCGATTCCGTTTGGTTATCCTGTTCCGCATAGCGGATCAGATCGTCGGTCGATTTTACCTTGCCGGCCTCGATCAGCAGCTTCATGGCCTTGAGAAACCTGGATTCATGGTTGCGCAGCTGGGCGGCTTTTTCTCCAGCAAATGTATCCCAATCCGGTGCCGGTCGAGATTCATTAGGCATAGTTTCGTTCCGGAATTGCTGTCACGGCAATCTATCCAATCAGTACGGGAGGTTATGATATATTCAGAGATTATCCAAAGCAATCAGTCGGCACGAGAGCCCTATGCTTCGCCACCGGTTTGGCGAAAGCCGATCAAAGAGACATTCATGAATTCTCCATCGTCACGACCGTCCGCCGACGTGGATTCGGCTGTTCCCTCGGAATCACCAGCGGCCTCCGAGTCTCAGGACACCAAACGCGGGCGCGCTTCGAGTTCGACACGGGGTTCGACACCGACGGGTTCCGCCTCGCAACCAGCCGAATTCCCCGGCTATATCGTCGATGGCGTGCTGGGCGAAGGTGGAATGGGTATCGTCTATCGCGCACGCCATCTGCGTCTGGGACGCGCCGTTGCCATCAAGGCGTTGTTGACCGGCGGATACACGAGCCCCGATGCGATACAGCGGATGCTGAACGAGATCGACGCCGTCGCGCAACTGCATCATCCGAACATCGTTCAAATTCTGGACTCCGGCCAGGTGAACGGGCTCCCCTATTATGTCATGGAACTCGTGGATGGCGCGCATTTGGGACGCTATCTGGTTCAGTCGCCACCTAATGTTCGCCAGGCAGCCGAGATTTGTTTGCGCTTGGCCCGCGCAATGCACCATGCCCATGAGCGCGGCATCGTCCATCGCGACCTCAAGCCCTCCAATGTCTTGATGACGGCCGGGGGCGATCTAAAGATCACCGACTTTGGTATCGCCAAGCGACAAACCATGGAACGCAGCTTGACGGTAACCGGTGCCGTGCTGGGGACACCGGGTTATCTCTCTCCGGAACAAGCGGAAGGCAAAGTCGATCAGATCACACCGGCCAGCGACGTGTTTGCCTTGGGCGTGATCTTGTATGAAATGCTCACCGGACGGCGGCCCTTCGATGGTGTCTCGGAAATGGAGATATTGTCTCGAATCATCTACGACGATCCACCCTCCCCTGCCTGGATTCGCCCCAGTGTCCCCCGCGATTTGGAGACGATCTGCCTCAAATGCTTGCACAAACGACCGAGCCGACGTTACCAATCGGCGACGGAGCTCGCCGATGATCTCGAACGGTTCTTAAATGATCAAGTGATTCATGCTCGGCGCACCGGTTACCTGGAACGAACCGCGAAGTGGTGCCGCCGACATCCCGCGTGGGCCACCTTGATCGCCGCCTTGATCGTAGCTATCCCCACGATCATCATCGGCCAGTCGATCGCCAACCGACAATTGTCGGCGGCCCTCGAACGAAGCCAGCGGCTCATCGATAACAATAGCGGCTTGGCGCAATGGGTTATCGACGACCTGCTCGATCAGCTCGACCGGCTGCCTGGATCCGCCGTCGCTCAATTGGAGTTGGCGCTGCGGCTGAAAGGATTTTTGGAAGTGACGCGAGCGGAAAGTGCGTCCGATGACGCGATCAACTTCTATATGGCGAACGCCTACGAAAAAGTGGCGGATGTCTTGGGTGGCATTTCGGGACGTCATTTGGGTCGGACCAGCGAAGCTTCGGAGGCGTATAGCGCGGCCATCCATTTGTTGGAAGCGCTCCGCAATTCGGCCCCTTCCGAGGACGTGGAAGCCCGCTACGCGCGCTGCCTCGTCAAACGGTCCAGCGTGGTCTGGCAATTGGAGGGTATCGCCGCAGCGGCGCGCCTGCTCGATCAAGCCGAGCCCTTGATCCAAGCCGGCTGTCAACGAAACCCCGCGCGCTGGGTCGGCTATCAACTGGCGTTAAAACAAAGCCGATTTGATATCGCCCAAGCGCTCAACGATCTCGAGCAGGCCGAGGCTACGTTGGTCGAAATCGAGCAACTCATCGCGCAGGCCGATGACGACAACTTGGAAACCCTGAAGTTAACCCGACGGTCGCTGGAGGTGTGGACGGCATCCAATCGCGGCGTGCTGGCCACACGCCAAAATGACCATGAATCGGCGCTGCGCTGGCACGAGCGCGAGTTGGAACTGGCCCGCACACAAGCGGCCGACGACGGCCAATCCGAATCGAGTCGCGACCAGTTAGTAACCTCCTTGGTTCACGTCAGCGATACGCTTCTGCAATTAGGCGAGTCCGGAAAGGCCGATACGTTGATCCGTGAAGCGCTGGTGCTGGCGAAACGTTTACAGCAAGACGACTCCAAAAACGTTTACTACTTGGGGCATCTGGCCCTGGTGTTGGAGCGCTTGCAGCGGCTCTGTTTCCAAGATCAACGATTCGACGAAGCAATCGAAGCCGCCAGCCAAGCCATCCAGCTCCGCGAAGGGATCCAAGAAATCGACGGCAATAACCTGGACAATACCCGCTCGTTGCGCGTCGTCTATTCCGCGCTGGCGGACACCTATTTGCAAACGGAGCGACTGGAAGAGGCCGGTCCGTACTTCGAGAAGGCACTAGCGATTGCCAAACCTTTGACCGAGTCGCAACAGGTGGACCCAGCCGATTGGGAGACCCTGGCGGAAGCCTACATGGGCCTGGGCGTCTTCCATTTGAAGAAGTGGGTCGCACTGTTGGAGTTTGAGGAAACAATTGATTTTCTTAAGGCGCCCGAACGCAAACAAGCGGAGGACTATTTCCAACTCTCCTTGTCGGCCTACGATCAAATCACATCCCGCGCTCCGTTGACATCCAGCCAACAGGCGATGCGCTCGACTGTCGAACGGTATCAAGCGATGATCGCCGGCATTGTCCGTGATATGGAAAAGTCGCTTCATGACGACATCTATTGAATTCGACGTGTCTTCAAACGTCGCGCTGCAGCGGACCCCTGCGCGCGCCGCCAGCACCGTTCACGTTGGGCCGGGCATGCCCAGGGATTTCGTTTTTTCTATGGAAACCGTCACACAATCGCTCGGGGCGTGTATGGGGTTTAGGAAACGATCAAACCTTATGTGGAGAAACAACCGATGACTCGACCTGTTACGTTTGTGTGGCCCGGTGATTTGCATTTGGAAACCGCCGATCGCGAAAACTATCGCGTCGCCATGTGGATGGCCGATGAGGTCAGCGCCTGGGTCCGGCCAGATTTCGTCCAATTCCCCGGCGATAATGTGCAACATGCGACTGCAGAACAGTTCCGACTGTTTAAAGAAGTCACCGCCCGGTTGACCGTACCTTGGTATGCGTTGGTCGGCGATCACGACGCGCATCACGATCCCAAAGCCAATGGCTATCGGGCCCATGTCGGTGAAACCTATGGCGTGCATCGCTGCGGCGGTTACTGCTTTATCCGTTTGAACTCTATGGAGTTTAAACCGCTGGGAATAACGCCAGAACAAATCCTCTGGTTCCGTTATGAGGTGGAACGCGCTCTGCTCAAGAAAGAGAAGATCGTCGTGTTTCAGCACCATTATCCGTTTCAGATTTGGGAAGACTTCCGCGGCCCCGGCATCGATGCCTGGCGAGAAATCGTTACCACGCGCCCAATCGAGGCCATCTTTGCCGGGCACACCCACTACGGCCAGATTGCCAACGACGGGCACAACATCGCAGTGGCCACACGGTCGATCGGTGACCCCGAAGGTGGACCGGCCGGCTTCGCTGTCGTCCATTTGGACGGCGAGGACCTGGCGATCGTGTATCGTTCGATTGATGACGTCGGACCATTGGTGATGATCACGCATCCGCGCGATGTCGTATTGGCCAAACATGGCGGACATATTGTCAGTGGCCCCGAAACGATCCGCGTCCGGACCTGGTCACCGGAGCCGGTGCAATCGGCGCGCGGCCGGATCGACAACGGCCCCTGGTTTGAACTCGTGCGCGACAGCGACAACGCCTGGAGCGGCCCCATTGCCGGCGAGACCCTCGCCAAGGGAGAACATGATTTGGAGGTGGCTGCTACTGACGCAGCGGGACAAATAGGCACGGCGCAACTCCGCTTTATGGTCGATCGCAGTGGGCGCTACACAGCCTATCCGCGCGTGAAACCTGAAGTGACGTTCACCAAGTATTGCTAACACCACACTGTTTGTACTGGCCCGATTCATCGGGTTTGTTCCGAGCCCGCATGTTTGCGGGCACTACGAACCGGTGGCCACCTTTAGCGTTTTGCGTCGTGGGAAGCGCACGTCTCGCGCGCATCCCACGACAAAAGGTCCTCGGCGACATGGCCAACGAGCACCTAATACTTGTTTGACGCCTTGCACCGAAATGAAACCTTCAAACTTTGCCTGCCACTCGGCACGAGTCCTCCTATCCTGACGAACAACGCGCACGCATTCCCGCCCTGCTTCGGCTGAGGCCGATGGCCCGAGAACGGAGGCGGCGATACTCCGTGCAGTGGACAACAATCGCGGATTTTCGGGGGGTTGACAGGCGATTACCGTTCTAGTACAGTACGCATTCGAGAAAGGAGGAACTATTCGATGTATCTCCATATAGACGCCGACAATGGCGTGCCTGTTTACGAACAAATCGCCCGGCAACTGGCCTTTCTGATCGCCGACGGAGCGCTCAAACCGGGTGAACTCATTCCCTCCGTGCGCCAGTTAGCGCGGGACCTAGCAGTCAATCCCAATACGATCGCCCGGGCCTACCGCCAGCTCCAAGATCAGGAGATTGTCGAGCCGGTATCCGGAACCGGCCTCGAAATCACGCGCCGCGCCGTCACCATCTGCCGGCGCGAACGCGACGAATGGATTCGGCTGCGCTTGGCGCAAATCATCGCCGAAGCCCGATCCAGCCGACTCAGTGACAGCGATATCCAGCGTTTGTTCCAGACCGAACTCAGTGCCGCTCGCGCGGACAGAAAGGATCCAACATGAATGCCCAAATTGCGTTGACTCAGGCAACCAAACGTTTTGGAAAAACCGTCGCGCTCGACCAGGTGACGTGGGAAGTTCCGCGCGGTGTGGTCTTCGCGTTGCTCGGCGAAAACGGCGCTGGCAAAACGACGTCGATCCGCGCGCTGCTGGGTTTGGAAACGCTCGACCAGGGCTCGGCTCACGTGTTGGGAATGGATAGCCGCACGCAGGGGATCGATATTCGCCGACGGGTGGGCTACGTTCCCGAACAGCCCGTCCTCTACGATTGGATGACTCCCAATGAGATCGGCTGGTTCACCGCCGGTTTCTATGGCGACGGGTTTGTCCAACGATTCCACCAATTGATGCGCGAGTACCAGGTTCCCACCGATCGTCGCATCCGCGAACTGTCCAAAGGGATGCGGGCGGAGGTCTCGCTGGCGTTGGCGTTGTCTCACGATCCGGAAGTCTTGATTCTGGACGAGCCGACCTCGGGATTGGATACATTGGTCCGACGCCGATTTCTGGAAAGCATGGTTGATTGGGCGGCCGAAGGTCGGACGGTTTTGCTGTCAAGCCACCAGATTGGCGAGGTGGAACGGGTGGCCGATAGGGTGGCCATCATGAAGTCCGGCCGCGTATTGGTTTGCGAGCGACTGGAACAGCTCAAGGCACGTTTGGAGTTATGGACTGTCAGCTTGGCCGATGGGCAACATGTCTTGCCGCAACTGGATGTCGAAGTCGTGCATGTCGAGCAGCGCGGGCGGCAGTACCAACTGTTGGTTTCGCAACCGCAACCGGACGCCCTGTGGCGGTGGCGGGAGACGCCAGCGATTTCTCACATTGAAGTCCACGTCCCGTCGCTCGAAGAGATTTTTGTGAACTACCTTCTGCGATCGGAATCGGCAACACCGACTCGGGCGTCAGCAACACCCCAACCGCAACGGGAGGTTCGACTATGAACCGTGCCATCTGTCAACGGTTGATCTGGAAGGAACTGAGGAATCTGCTCCCCATTGCCGTGATCATGGGGGGGGTGGCCTGGTTCTTGGGGTTCCTCATTTTTGCCCTGCGCACGTGGCCTGGGGAACGTCCGGCGTGGACTGTTTATGCGATGTACGCTTTAGCGGCCGTGGCGGCGGCAGCCATTGGCGGCGTTTTGTTTGCTTCCGAACGGGAGTGGCGAACGGTCCGGCAACTGCGCTTACTCCCTTTGCCCAGCGGATTGTTGGCATTGAGCAAATGGACGGCGGCGGCGGTGGCGGGGTTGGTGTTCCTCGCGGTGTTGTCGGTGGCTGCTTGGTGGTACGCGCCGTCGGAGGTATCGGCGGGTCAAATAATCAGCCGCTTGCTGGTGATCGCGTTGGAGTGCTTTGCCTGGTCGTGCCTCTTGTCGTTGGTCGTGAGTCGCTCGCTGTGGGCCTTGTTCGGAGGCCTGTTGCTGGGAGTGATCGTCGGTAGCTATTGGCGAGCTTATGAATGGCCGGAAGCGAACGGATTCTGGTTTGCCACGCCCGGATTCGCGGACGAGTTGCTGCGGTTGTGGCCGCGATTGGCGGTGGTAATCGGTCTGTTGGCGGTCGTGGGACTACGTTCGCGGCGCTGGTTGGACATACCGGAACACGCTCCCTGGACGGCCAGGCTGGGGGGCACGGCCCGGGATGGAGTTTCCTGGATCGCGCGCCACTTCTCGATGAGCCGCCGCTGGGGACGCTTGATGTGGGATGCCTCGCAAGGGATCTGCCCCATGGTGATCCCAGCGGGCTTGGTGGTGATCGCCTTGGGATTGACGCATTATCTTCTGACCGCCAATTTAACCCACGTGGCAGCCGTCATCTTGGGGACGTGGTTGGGCTGGTTAGCGTTGGCGCCGGCGCTCTGGATCGGCGCCACGGTCTTTGCGGCCGACCACGAACAGCGTTCGTTCGAGTTTTTGGGACAGCGCGGCATTGGAAGCGGGGAGTTTTTTCTCTCGCGGATGATACCAGGATTTGCGGTGACCGCCCTCCTGTTTGGCATCGGCTCCTTGTTTTTGTTGTGGTCCGGGGTACTGCCGGCCGTGGTGGCCTTCGTGGGCAGTGTCCAATGGGCTTGGGAAGCCGACGCGCAAACCTGGCTGCACGTAGGGCGGTCGTACATGGCTGGGTGGCTGTTAGTACTCTGGAATGGATTTGGCATCGCGGCGTTGGCCTCGATCAGTTTCTCCCGGTCGGTTGTCGTCGGCATTGCGACGTTGGTTTTGTTGCCGCTGGTGCTGGTCTGGACATTGGCCATCGCCTGGGCCGCCGTACCGTGGTGGTGGGGATCCTGGCCGATCGGCGCAATGTGTTGGGTCGCGGTGTGGCTTCGCGCGCGGACTCGGTTGGGGCAACGCAACCGTTGGATCGATCACACTGCGCCTTGGCTGGTGGTGGGCGGGACGGCCTGCGCCTTGTTTTTGGGCATTCAATACTATCGGGCCCACCAGATTCCGGCCACGACGCTGATTGGGCCCTCGTTGGGAATGGCGACGCCTGACGATCAAACGGAATTTGAGCGTTTGCAAACGACACTGCCCAAGTCGATTGGAGAGTTGCACACCCTTGTCAGCAGTTTATTGAGCACTCCACTCGATCCCAATCAGCCGGACTCGTCGCGGCAGGACAAGTGGGAAAAAGCCTTGCGCCAGGATCTTCGGGTCTTTCGGGAGCTCGATGCGCTGCGTGAACCGCTGCAGCGGTACGTCCGCTTCGCCAGCCAGGTTCACCCCCGCTGGCTGCTGCAACAATTGTCGGTGCCTCCGCAGATTACGCACGCATTGAATGATAACCACGAAGTCATGTCGTTTGTCCGCTGGGTCTTTCATCAACATGTAAACGACGGACAACTTGAACAAGCATGGTTGGATGTCCAGTTGATTTGGAGTTTGCGGCGTTATCGAGCGATTGCGTCCGGCCAGGTTGATTTTGATTCTGCCCGGGCCGCGATTCCGTATGCTGAATTGCATACGCTATTGGCTCATCCGGAACAGAACGTCGCGAGCCTGACAACGATTCGGAACGATTTGGAACGAGAGTTCCATCGGCCAGCGGCATTGATCGGCAGCACTCATAACCAAGTTTTAAGGGCAGCGTCACGGTGGGCGATAGACCGCGACCTACGTGACCGGAACCTAGTGGAGAATCTGGCGCAGGGGGTGTTTCAATGGTTGCCGGCAGAACGCATCCGTCTGGACCGTTGGTTGGATTGGGTCGGCAATGAGTTTCTGCGGCGCGATATTGCCCAGCAGAGGCGATGGCTCGCGGGAGAGTCCATCGATTGGACGTTGGCGCCGGATTATTTCAAATGGAACGATTGGGAGGAAACGTCGCGACGCAGCGCACAACTCCAAATTGCGCGCTTGACCACGGTTCCCGTGAATGTGTTGCGGCAGGCCGCACGAATCGACGAGGATTGGAGCACAATCTATTGGGAAGCGCGCGCGCTGGCCGCTCACCAGTTTGCCTTGTTGACGAAAGTCGCGCTGTTGAAATACCGATTGGAACATGGGCGGTATCCCGACCATTTGAACGAACTCGCGTTTGGTTCCATCCATTCGAACGTGCAACTGGACGAACGGTTGCGCAAGGAGATCAGCTATTGGCCACGCGGTTTGACATTCATCGATCACTGGCAGAAAACTTGGAATCGGCGGGACGGACTGGTCTGCGTGGTCCCACTCCCTGAAGATGCGTTGAGCTTCGGAGTCACCATTTACGGGCGGACCGGTGAGACCTATCAGGGACTGAGTTTTACTTCGTTGAGTTCGGGTCGCGTCAACTCAATGGAAGTGTTTTTCTTGCCGGACGTTCCACAGACGGAATAGTCGGCGATGCGGTGCTTCAGTAACGGGCCTACTGCTGCGGGGCATACGACGTCGCCGCGGGCTGAATGCTCACCGCAGAGCCGGCGCGTTTTGACCGCAGAGATTTTCAATCCAGGGATCCATGTCGTAGAAAATCTCGTTGGGATCCCCTTCAAATGTTTTGCCGACCAGTAAACGGACCAGGTTTTCGCGGTGTTGGGGGAAGGTGCGAATAAACTCGCCGAAACTGAAGGGCTTCGTGTAAAACGCGCGGACCAGTTTGCGAATCGGCGCCACGCCGCGCTCGTAGGCATCCGTCCAGGAACCAAGCACCCGCGCCGACAGGTTGTTGGACGCTAATCCGGTGATCACCGCGTCGGCGGCCATGGTGGCGGATTTGAGCGCCAGGAAAACCCCAGAGCTATAAATCGGATCGATGAACCCGGCCGCGTCCCCGACCGTCACCCAGCCGTCGCCAGCCTGCTGTTTCGTGATGTACGAGAACTCTTTGGCCACGTGGAAGCGGCTGGTAATCTTCGCATCCTGTGTGCGGCGTAGCAGCCCCGGGCAATTCTTCATCTCCTCGCGGAAGCGCGTCTCCGGCGAACCGCCACGTTTCAATACGTACTCGTTGTCGCCGACCAGGCCGATGCTGACCGTTCCATCCGACAGCGGAATGTACCAAAACCAAGCTTCCTTGTTGCGGGTATGCAGAATGCAAGTCACTTCCGGGTTGGCTCCGCCATTCCGCCGTGCGCCCTCAAAATAGGTCCAGATCGCGGCTTTTTTCAAGTCGTCGTAATACTCGCGCAATCCAAGGCGATGAGCGATCAGTGACTGCTGTCCGGTCGCATCGATCACGACGCGGGCGGTGACTTCCTGATCGCGCCCATTGGAAAGTTTCAACATCACCTTGTGCGGTGGAGATTTTTTGAAATCGACATCCAGGACGCGCGTTTCATCGACGACCGTCGCCCCGCGGTTATAGGCCGTATCGAACAACAACTGGTCGAACTTGGTCCGCTCCACATGCCAGGTCACGGCGCTGGGATGGTCGTCGAATTCAGAAAAAATGAACGGCTGCGTCTCCTTGTCGTCGGCATTGACGAACTGGACGCCGTTCTTTCTGGTAAACGCGATCCGCAGCATGTCATCGAGAATACCCAGTCGTTCAAAGGCCCAGTAGGTTTCGGGCATGAGCGATTCGCCCACATGAAAGCGCGGCATTTTGTCGCGTTCGACCAACAACGTCGAGTACCCGCACTCGGCAACTAACGCCGCAGCACAGCAACCGGCCGGGCCGGCGCCCATGACAAGACAATCGTAACTGCGTTGAGCGATCATGTGTCCCTGCTGGTAAATCGAGCGTTGAATCCCGGATGAACGCGCGTTTCAAACGTGCGTACGTAGCTGTTCTGGCGCCGCATATCCCAACGCCCGTCGCGGGCAGACCTTTCGGATAGGCTCTGCTCTATTGTTTCACATTCGTCGCGCCATTGCAACCGAAAACCTCATCCGGCATTAACCGCCTGGAAACATTGAGCCCCGTCCCGGACAATGTGGCCAGATAGTGATGTGTCACGCCGCACGTCCAAAATTGAGGTATCGGCGGTTCGATTGTTGAAGTGGATCATTCCCATGGCTATTCGTCGTTATGCTTGTTTATTGACGGTATTGTTGACCTTCGTCGCCGGACACGCGGCTACTGGGCAATCACCCCCGCCGGGTACCAGCGAATCTCAATTTCTGACCAACATCCGGCAATTGACCTTTGATGGACTTCGCTCCGGCGAAGGTTACTTCAACGCCGACGGATCGTTGATGGTCTTTCAAAGCGAACGCGAGCCGGGCAATCCGTTTTATCAAATCTACTTGCTGGATTTTGAAACGGCCGAACTGCAACGAGTATCTCCGGGCCACGGCAAGACGACCTGTGCCTGGATTCACCCCGACAATCGCCGCGTGTTGTTCGCATCGACGCAAGACGATCCCGACGCGTTGGCCAAACAGCGGGACGAACTGGCGCTGCGCGAGTCAGGCCAGCAGCGCAGGTACGCCTGGGATTACGACGACCATTTCGAGCTATACGTGTACGACCGCCAGACGGAAACTTATGAACGGTTGACACACGCCACGGGATACGACGCGGAAGGGAGCTATTCTCCCGACGGCCAGTGGATTGCCTTTGCCTCCAATCGGCACGGATTCACCGAGGAACTCTCACCTGAGGCGCGCCGGCTGTTCGAGATCGATCGGTCCTCGTTGATGGATATTTATATTATGCGCGCCGATGGAACTGATGTGCGGCGTCTGACCGACGCGCCGGGTTATGACGGCGGGCCGTTTTTCTCAGCCGACGGCCAGAAAATTTGTTGGCGCCGATTTGATGAAAAAGGGACGTCGGCGGAAATCATGACCATGAATGTCGATGGCAGCAACCAGCGGCAACTGACGCGGTTGGGAGCGATCTCCTGGGCACCCTACTTTCATCCCTCCGGCCAATACCTGATTTTTGCGACCAACGTGCACGGGTTTGGCAACTTTGAATTGTATCTGGTCGATGCCGAAGGGCGATCGCCGCCGGTGCGCGTGACCGAGACCGATGGATTTGACGGATTAGCCAGTTTTACTCCCGATGGCCGGCAACTGACTTGGACTTCGAATCGCGTCAATAACATTTCGCACTTGTTCGTCGCTGAGTGGAACCACGAAGCTGCGTTGCGCGCGTTGAGTCTGGGCACATCGACCGTGGACGAGAGCGATGCGCAGCGAACGGCGGTCAGTCATGCTGAAGCGACCCGCCCCGATTTTCGCCCGATCGATCTGGCGAAACACGTCAGTTACCTCTGCTTGCCGGAACTGGCCGGCCGCATGACGGGGAGCGACGGCGAACGAAAAGCGACTGCCTATGTCGCGGCCTATTTGGACTATCTCGGTTTTGAACCGGCGGGCGAGAACGGCACGTGGTACCAGACCTTTCCCTTCCCAGCCGGCGTCCGCTTGGGCCCTACCAATCGATTGAGTGACGGCGCGCGCGACTGGCAACTCGACCGCGACTGGCGGCCTTTAACGTTTTCCCAGAACGGAACGGCGGATGCGGCGGGCGTGGTCTTTGCCGGATACGGCATTGTGGCCCCGGCGGAGGGAGAACAACCAGCGTACGACAGTTACGTCCATTTGGATGTGCGCGACAAATGGGTCCTAATGTTTCGCTACTGGCCCGAGTCCAGTTCCGACGCGCTGCGCAGCCATCTGCAATACCATTCCAGTATTCGTCAGAAAGCAATGGCTGCCCGGGAACGCGGCGCACGTGGCGTGATTATTGTCAGCGGCCCGAACTCCCACACCCGCGAGGAATTGGTCCCCTTGGAACGCGATTTCATGTTGGCGACGTCCAGCATTTTCGCGATCAGCGTGCGCGATGAACTCGCCCAGGCATGGTTTTCT
>JACTND010000154.1 GCA_014584305.1 Planctomycetota bacterium
AGCGGATGATTCATCGATTGTGTGCTTTGCGATTAAGTGTTACGGTTGTCGAGAGTCAGCGGGGCTTGTACCCGAATGGAGAGCAGATTGTCAATGTAAGGTTTGCCTGCTATCAAACGATCGGGGGATAAGCTAACCAGCGTCTTTGGCTCGTGCGAGCACCGCCCGGGGAATTTCAAACTCGGATCGGCGACGATTGGACGGTCGCCCGAACGCTGACCAAGCAAGGAGAGAGAGTTTTGCAATGAAACGCATCGGCATCTTGACGGCCGGAGGGGATACGCCCGCAATCAATGCCACGGTATTCGGAGCCGTGACCCGCGCCAATCAACTAGGATTGGAGGTAGTGGGATTATTGCGCGGATACGAAAGCCTGTTTGACGATCGCGTGCCGCACGTCCTGTTAAATCCGTTGTTTCGGACCATTCCCGAGTTGGACCCGGACTACGGAGGCTCGATTCTCGGTTCGTCGCGAAAATTTGTCGATGCCTCCAACGTCGCCGAACTGGATCGCGCCACGCAGCGACTAAGGAAACTGCGACTGGACGGGCTGATCTGTGTGGGGGGCGACGGCACGCTCAACGGACTGCAACCGTTGAGTGAACGCATTCCGGTCGTGCTGGCCCCGAAGACGATCGACAATGACTTGGGTTTGAACTATCCCAACGAAACCGACAAATGGGTACGTGAGGCGATTCCGGGGAGCACGGAGTTCGCTTATCGAGTCAATCCAACGTTTGTGCAAAACAGCATGAACCATTTTCAGTTGGACCAGATGGTCAACTACGTCACTCCCGGTTACGCCACCGCCGTGTTCGTCGCCGTCGGGGGCATTCGACGCTTGCGGACGACAGCGGAAAGTCACCGGCGCATTTGTATTGTCGAAGTTATGGGGCGCAGTTCTGGCTTCATCGCCTTGGGGTGCGCCTATGGCCAACCCGACCTGATTCTCGTGCCGGAGGTTCCGGTCGATATCGATCAAGTCGTCGATCGGGTCCAAGAGACGTATCGACTGCAGAGGAACGTATTGATCGTCGTGGGTGAAGGGATCGTCGATCCAGAAGGAAAGGAGT
Organism: Planctomycetota bacterium; assembly: GCA_014584305.1. Classification (GTDB taxonomy): domain Bacteria; phylum Planctomycetota; class Planctomycetia; order Pirellulales; family Pirellulaceae; genus BJ22. Next base: position 1,074 of record JACTND010000154.1, read on the forward strand.
TGGGCGCGTCGGAACGTTCCAGCGACCCAGCGGGGAACGTTCGTTTGAGTGGCGCCGGCGACCGTTTGCGCGAGATGCTCATGAGTCGCTTAGGCGCGCGATTTTTTTCCGATTTGGGTTTCAACGATGGCGCGGACAGCGCGATTTTCACACGGAAAGTCGGCCACACGCAGCGCGGCGGACGGCCCGTGGGATTTGATCGATTCCATGCGGCGCAACTGGGCGGGCGCGCAGTCGAGATGTTGATCGAAGGCCAGAACAACGCGGTATCCGTGTTGCAATGGCATAGTCAGCGCGGATTCTATGTGACCGGCTACCCCGGCAACGGTTTCCGCGATACATGGGGATTGATTCATGCCCGAAGTCTGCACCCCTCGTTTTATGATCGGGAGCGGTTACATGTGTCGGCGGTCGGCATCGACTACCTGTTGCCAATCTTCACCAACTGCATTGGTCCGGAAGACGTGCTGTACATCCGCGAGACGCGTTTCGATTCTGGCAACCTGTACCGCCGCTACCATTCGGTGAATACCGACATCGAAAAGCGAACGCGCTACGCGGATTAGCCGTCTGTTGTCGCATTCGTGCGAGTGATGCCGATTGGTCGAATACCAACGCGCCGTTCGATTCAGATGGCGTTCGTTTCCCCGTGCTTAGCTGCGGGCAGCGGAAGCGACAGCCCCCAGTGAATGACCTGCCGTGCCGTTGCGGTTTGCGGGTGAGGTTTCTACAATCACCAGCGACGATGATCCACGAGAAAGCAAAACCATGAGTCGCAAATTCGTCATCGACTTCGCCGACGGCGAACCGGTCGATGAGATCTTCTTGGCCGCGGACAAACAACTGCGGCCCAACCGCAACGGCCAGTTGTACCTGCAAGTCCGGTTGAGCGACAAAACGGGTTCGTTGACGGCCATGCTCTGGAATGCAGATCAACGTCAATACGACCAATTCAACAATGGGGATTTCCTGCGCGTAACGGGGACAGCCCAACGATACGGCGGCAACATGCAAGTCATTGCCAAGACTTTGCGCCGCGTGGAAGCCGAAGAAATCGAGGCGGCAGACTTTGAAACCGTTTCTTCCGCCAAATTGGCGGAACTCGTGCACGAGTTGCGGGGCTATGTCGAGTCCCTGCGCAATGTGCATCTGCGCCGGTTGGGCAGCGCGCTCCTGGCCGACGGCGCGTTGATGGGTAAATTCACCCGCAGCCCGGCCGGGGTCAAGAACCATCATGCCTACCAAGGCGGTCTGTTGGAACACGTCGTCGCGTTGACGAGACTGGCGGACGCCGTCAGCGGGCTCTACGCCGAGTTGGACCGCGACGTGATGGTGATCGGCGCGGTGTTGCACGACATCGGCAAAGTCGAAGAGTTGACCTATGCGGCCGACTTGGGCTATAGCGATGAGGGGCAATTGGTGGGACATCTGATTCAAGGTGTCGAGATTCTGAACGCGAAGTTCAAGGAATATGAATCCCACTATGGTGAACCGTTCCCTACCGATATCGCCATGGAACTGAAACACATCATTGTCAGCCACCACGGGGAGTATGAGTTCGGCAGCCCCAAGCTCCCCATGACGCGCGAGGCCATGGCGTTGCACTATTTGGATAATCTGGACGCGAAACTGGCCTCCGTGCGGCAGTTGATTCGCGAAGATGCCAATTCGGCCAGTGTGTGGACGACCTACAACGCCATGTTGGGCCGGAAGATCTACAAAGGGCGCATGGCATCGGCCCCCGTGAGTCCCCCCGGTGAATGACGATACAACCGATCCTGTTTCGAGCGAAGGTGCAGACGAAGAACGCTTGCAAGCCGCGCTGTTGGCTTTGATTGACGATCCCGGTTACCGCCCTGTCAAACCAGCCGTGATCGCCAAGCGTCTGCGGCTGACCGGTGATGACGTCGTTGTGCTGAAACGGATCATCAAGCGGATGATCCGCGGCGGACAACTCGAATGGGGGGCGAAACATTTGGTTCGCCGCGCCCAACCGGTGGCGCCGCCCCCCGCGCGAACTGCCGACAAACAGCGCTCGACCACGTCGGAAAAATTGTCGCGCGACGAGATGGTCGGAGTCTATCGCCGCGCCAACGCGGGATTCGGCTTTGTGACTCCGGAAGATTCTGAGCCGCAAGATCGTACGCGGGACGTATTCATTCCACCGCATCAAGCGTTGGATGCGGCCCACGGGGACCTGGTGCGGGTCCGGTTGGGGCACAAACGCGCTGGTCGCACCATGCGGGTCAGCGGGCGCGTCGTGGAAGTCCTTCGTCGGCGAACGCATCGTTTCGTGGGAACGTATCGCGAATTTGGCGAATGGGGCTATGTCGAGATTGACAGCGGGCAGTTCCAGCAACCACTGATCGTCGGCGACGCCGGCGCGAAGAATGTGCGGGTCGGGGACAAAGTCCTGATCGAAGTCGTCCGATTCCCGTCGGGATTTGAGCGCGGCCAGGCGGTCATCGTGGAAGTGTTCGGCCCCCGCGGCAAGCCGGGGGTCGATACGCAGATGATCATGGCCGAATTCAATTTGCCCGGCCCGTTTGAGGAAGCGGTCTTGGCGGACGCGCGGCGACAAGCGGAACTGTTTCGCGACGACCGAGTGCCTGCCAATCGGGACGACTATACCGGGAAAACCATCATCACCATCGATCCAGCCACGGCCCGCGATTTCGACGACGCGATTTCTTTAGAGCGCATCGAACCAGACCATTGGCTGCTCGGCGTGCATATCGCTGACGTTTCCCATTTCGTCCCCCGCAACTCCGCGTTGGATCGCGAAGCCTACGAGCGGGCCACGAGCGTCTATCTCCCCGATCGCGTGATCCCGATGTTGCCGGAGATCATCTCCAACAACCTGGCCAGCTTGCAGCCGCACCAACCTCGCTTCGCGATGACGGTGGAGATCGAGTTGACGGCCGAGGGAGCCGTGGTCGGAGAAACGTGGCGGCGGACGATGATTCGCAGCGCCCACCGCTTCAATTACGAAGAGATCGACGATTATTTGGCCAACGACAAACCGTGGCGGAAAAGGCTGACGGCTGAAGTGTTTCTATTAGTCCGCGACATGCATACGTTGGCCATGACGATGCGCGCCCGCCGGATGAAACGGGGCGCGATCGATTTGGTGCTCCCCGAAGTGGCGATTGATTTGGATGACGAAGGGCGCGTGGCCGGTGCCCATATCGAAGAAAACACAGAAAGCCACCAAATGATTGAGGAGTTCATGTTGGCGGCTAATGAAGCAGTGGCCCGCAAACTGCGCGATCTGGACCTGGTGTTTCTGCGGCGAGTCCACGCGCCCCCCAACGAGCGGCGTTTGCGGGAGTTGACGGAGTTCGTCCGCCATCTGGGGATTCCTTGTGAAAGCCTGGAAAGCCGTTTTGAAATCCGCCGCGTGTTGGAGTTGTCGCGCCATCTGCCGGTACAACATGCCGTGCACTATGCGGTTTTGCGCAGTATGCAGAAAGCGGTTTATTCGCCGCGCGATATCGGGCATTATGCTTTGGCCAGCGACAACTACTGTCACTTCACATCCCCTATTCGCCGCTACCCGGACCTGGTCGTCCATCGCCTCGTGGGGGACCTGATCGACAATAAGCGACCGCGGCCCGATTTTGAGAAACTGGTTCAAGTGGGACAGCATTGCAGCGAACGCGAACAACGCGCGGAACAAGCCGAGCGCGAACTGATCAAGTTAAAACTGCTCAATTATCTGGCTCAGCGGCGCGGATTGGAGTTGGATGGCGTAATCACGGGGGTCGAGAGTTACGGCGTGTTCGTTCAAGGATTGGAGTTGCCCGCCGAGGGGCTCATTCCCGTGGAAGCACTCCCCATCGACCACTATACCTTCGACGCGGCGGCCCGCTGTCTGTCGGGCTTTCGCGCGGGGAACGATTTTCGTTTGGGCGACCGGCTGCGCGTGGTGGTCGATCACGTCGATTTGGACCGCCGACAATTGCAGTACGGACTGGTCCAACCCACAGGCGCGACAAAGGGGAAAAAGGCCGGCGCTGGCCGATCATCGGTGATCCGCAAATCGTCCGGGGAACGAATGCGAAAGTCCGCGTCTCCTCGCGGAAAGTCAAAACCGCACGGCAAGAAGCCGCGCCGAAAACGATAACTGGCGCAACCGAGCGCTCGGCGAGGCGTTTCCGACCCCGCTGAAATGGATGGCCGCAGGTCTCCAATAACGGCTAACGCTCCCGCCAGTTCGCGTAATACGTTCGCCCAGTGAATCGGGGCAGGAACTGCTCATGTTTGGTTCCGATTAGCGATGGGATGTATCAGTCCTTGCGCGGAACTGCATTTCAATCTCGGACGCGTTGGCTTCAATCGGGTAACCACTAGTATTTACTTGCGGGCAACACGGGATCTTCTCATCAAAAACCGCACTATCTCGGCGCTACTGTGCATCCGTCTGTCATCCCGCGATCGCATCAGGTAGGGAATCTACTTCGATACTTTTTTTAGGGACCAGTTTTTGATTGTCGAATCCAGGTGTGTTGATAATCAAGACATGCTGCCTAGGCGTGCAACAAGGGCGCGTGCAACAAGGGGACACCCACTGCAACAAGGGGACACCCACAATTGGGTGCTTGAAGCCGCAAGGTTAGCTGTCCCTATGTGGGCGCCGTCCCTTTGTGGGCGCCGGTCAATTGCTTTTCGAACCATTCGTTGTCGTTCTCGGTAGCACTGCATCAGCGTTTTGATGTTGGACTTTTCGATCGAACATGCTCAGAAAGTGTTAACATGGGAAATTGAGATGGGCTGGGCAAAGTTCCCCCGGTTCGCGCCGGGTTCTGCCATCGAATGAGGCGTTAACTTGGGGCTAGCGACGATCCCTAGCATACGCTCCTTGATTTCCGCCTGTCTGGTCCAGAATCGTACTCGAATCGCATTCGCCGAGTACGAGTACGAAAAACCCGCTTTGGGGACGTTACGGCTCTCCGCGAATGGATAAATGAAACTTCAAGACTGGCGGTTCAGCTTGCGGACGGTGTCTGATCAGACCAGTTGCCGAACTGGATAATTGCGAATGGCGCACAGTTTGACTCAAGAATGATCTTTACCTTGCCGATGGGCCCCGCTACCATTCGCCGCGATTGTTGGACAATCCGCAGGATCGCCGTATGGCTCGAGTTGGAATTTGTACACTCCTGGCACTTGCCGTAGCCGCTTTTGGAGGCGGGTGCCAACAGCCGCGCGGTGGCGATCGGACGGCGCTCTTGGACTTGTCCCAACCCCCCCGGTTATTCAATGGTGGCGGGCCTAATGCGTTTGCGCGCAACGAGGGGCCTGGTGCATCCTTACTGGATCCCAGTTGGAGGAAAAGCCAATCGGGTGGCGATCCTCAAGTACTGAATAGCCTGGCGGAACAAGTTCGCGATCTCAACCAGCGACTGGGTGGATTCAATTCGGACAACCAACAACTCATGGCCGATCTGGCCAACGCCAAACAACGGCTGCAAGCGGCCAACGAATACAACTTCCAATTGAAACAGCAACTGACCGACTCGATCGCTCAATTGCAGATGTTGCAACAGGAAAAACGGGGTCTCGAACTACAATTGGCCAACGCCAATCAGCGCCCCGCGATCCCGGCCAATACCGCCAGCGGACAAACAGCACCTCCGACGCAACCGCTGGGCGGTGCCACGATTCGCGGAAACAATAGTCTGATGCAGAAACTCGCCAGAATCCAAATCAACGGTGCCGCGGCTCGCATGGATGGCGACGTGATCCGGATCGAGATTCCGTCAGATCCGCTGTTCGTCCCGGGGACTTATCAGATCAATCCGGCGGCAGCGGGTTTGATGGACGAAGTGGTCCGCGTAGTGCAACAAGAATTCCCCGGCCAGATCGTCGGGATTGAAGGGCATTGGGACGGTTCACCTTTGCAGCCGGCAACGATCACCCATCACCAACTCACTGCGACGCAAGCGTTGGCCATCCAGGACTATTTGGTGCGCCGCGGTTTGCCGGAGCGGCAACTATTCACAATGGCCATGGGGAGCAACCGGCCGCGCCCTGCCCTTGGTAGTGCCGCAGGCGCTATTCCCAATCGGCGCATGGAGATTGTGATCTATCCTGAATTCTACGACCGTTGATCGCGCTTGTTTGGGTCCGGCGCTGGGGGGGCTCTAGTGGACAATCACTCGCTCAACCGAGATAAACTCCGTTGGGGCGAGCACCGCTTCCCGCCGAGCTTGCTCGGTGGAAGGAGTGATTACACACTAAACAACGAACATCACTGAACACAATCGCCAATCGAAACCTAAACCACCGAAGTTAGCGTTCACCTGATCCTTAGTGGCGGATTCCGAAAACCGCTCCACGATCCCTGCGATCGCGGCGCGATCCTATCAAGTTCGATACTTGACTGATTCCGACAGTTGTCGTAACCGAAATGCAATCCCTATGGTTATTTCGGATTTTCCAAGCCGCCGAAACCCATTTCCTCCTCCCGTTGCTTGACCAACTCCGGAGGAAATGTGGCCATCACGTTGTCCCACGCCTTGCGGCGCAGGTGAATGATCTCTTTTTGTAGTTCCAACTCCGCTTCGACCATCGCCTTGGCGATCCCACCCAATTCCTCGCGGCTCAGGCCGTGTGCGGCGATCGTGTCAGCTTTGACCTGAAGCATCTTCTCGAATCCAGCCCGCTCCAAGACCACGTTCACGGAGAGGGATTTCATTGTCTCCAATTGATCCTGATCCGTGACGTTCACCACCATGTTTTTGAACATGGAAGGCTTCATGTCCCGGGCAATTACCGAAACGTCGAAATGATGGCGGTGCGCCGCGTTGATTGTTTCCTCGTCTCCGGTCGTCTCCGCAGCGAGTATTGCACAGTATGATGGAGATAGGCACTGACCATGTGCCCTGTAAAAGTCCTTAAAAGCTTGGGCTTGTTCACGGCTCGCGCGCAATGGCGCGAAGTCACGGTAAAGCCGGTTGTCGGCAACACTCGTCGAAACCAACCCCATGAAGTCAACTTCGAATGGCTGGCCGTCGTTGATTCCGCTGTAGAATAAACCGGGCGTGTACCCAAAGCGAAAGCCCGGCCAATCGTTAGCGAACTCGTCGGACGACTGAGCCCGAACGGAACCTGCCTCCAATAAACCAACCACAACAAGGAACAACACCAGTACGTGGCGTTTGTGATTCGTCGCAACTTCCTAATTCTTCTGTGGAATATGCTCATTTCCTAAACATCAATCCAACACGCCGGAATTCTCATAATCGTCGACAATTTCCGGTGCATTCGACGCGTTAATGCGAAACACCATCGATGTACGAAACCAATTCCTTCCGTGCGAAACATAGAAACGGCCGCGGAAAGCAGACAAACACGGTTCGGCCAAACTTTCTGTATTGATGAGCAATGCCAGGAACTCGCTACGGCTGAACATCCGTTGACGGAGCGCCCCTCGCCTGAAAGCGTGCTCGCCATTGACGGACATGCCGCTCCAGCACTCGCATGATTCCTTTGCTTTCATTAGCGCCAATCCGGAAACCCCTCCTTCACCCTCGCCCATCTTCTCGCGCAGGTAGAGGAGGTAAGTTCGGTAAGTGTGCTGGAAGGCAGGTCCTGAGAACGAGTGGAGAACTGCCGTCACGATTTCTGGGACTTGGCCCAGCTATCTTTCAGTGTGACGGTTCGATTGAAAACCATTTGGCCAGGTCTTGAATCGCGGCTGTCCAAACAAAAATAGCCCAAGCGCTCGAATTGAAAACGATCGGTCAATGCGGCGTGGGCCAACGAGGGTTCCAGTTTGCAACCTTTCAGAATTTCCAGCGAGTTCGGATTCAACGCTGAAGTCCAGTCGTCGCCCGCGGGCATATCGTTCGGATCGGCGCAATTGAGAAGCGGGTTGTACAAGCGGACTTCCGCATCGACCGCATGGCGCGCGGAGACCCAGTGGATGGTCCCTTTGACCTTGCGCCCGTCCGGGGCCTGTCCACCCGCAGTTTGCGGATCGTAGGTGCAGCGCAGTTCGACCACTTCTCCAGCCGCATCCTTGATCACCTGTTGGCAGCGAATGAAGTACGCATAGCGCAGTCGCACTTCTCCTCCTGGCACTAACCGGAAGAAACCCTTGGGGGGAAGCTCTAGGAAATCGTCTCGTTCGATGTACAATTCGCGGGAAAAAGGGACGTTGCGTGTCCCTGCGGAAGGGTCTTCGGGATTGTTGATCGCCTCGCGCAATTCGCCGTCGCCTTCTGGGTAATTCTCGATGATGACTTTCAATGGCCGCAGCACGCCCATCACGCGCCGCGCCGTGCGATTCAAATGTTCGCGAATCTCTTGTTCCAGGACCGCCATTTCGGTCAGACTATTGGCCTTGGTCACACCGATCCGCGCACAGAAGTTGCGAATCGATTCCGGCGTATATCCGCGGCGCCGCAATCCGCAGAGAGTCGGCATTCGCGGGTCGTCCCAACCATCGACAATGCCCCCTTTGACCAACTGCAACAGCTTGCGTTTGCTCATGACGGTGTGCGTCAGGTTCAGGCGCGCGAACTCGATCTGCTGCGGGTGGTGAATCCCGAGATTTTCGACAAACCAGTCGTACAGCGGCCGATGCTGCTCGAACTCCAACGTGCAGATCGAATGCGTAATTCCTTCGAGGGAATCGTTCTGACCATGGGTCCAATCGTAGGTGGGATAGATGCACCATTGGTTCCCCGTGCGGTGGTGCGGAACGTGACGGATCCGGTACATAGCCGGATCGCGGAGGTTCATATTGGGCGAGGCCATGTCGATTTTGGCGCGAAGGGTCCGCGCGCCATTGGGAAACTCTCCCTTGCGCATCCGCTCGAAGAGATCGAGATTCTCTTCCACGGAACGATTGCGGTAAGGGCTATCGCGTCCCGGCTCGTTCCATTTGCCGCGGTACTGTCCGGTTTCCTCGGCGGTCAAGTCGCAGACGTAGGCTTTGCCAGCTCGAATGAGTTGTACCGCGAACTCATACAGCTTGGGAAAAATATCGGAGGCAAACCGCACGGGTCCGTCCCACTGAAAACCCAGCCAGCGGATATCGTCTTGAATAGCCTCGACGTACTCAGTCTCTTCGGTTTCCGGATTCGTGTCGTCGAAGCGCAAATTGCACAATCCGCCGTAGTCGCGGGCAATGCCAAAATTCAAACAAATGGACTTGGCGTGGCCGATGTGCAGATAGCCGTTGGGTTCCGGCGGAAAGCGGGTATGGACACGGCCGCCGTGTTTGCCTTGTTGAATATCCTGTTCAACGATCTGGCGAATAAAGTCCAGGGATTTCCTGGTGTTGTCAAGCGTTTCACTCATCGAGTCGATTCCCGTTTCACTCACGTAGCCGTGGAACCCGCGCGTTCCGCTAATAGGTCGAGGGCGCGACCGATGCGTCGCAACGTCCGCTCGCGGCCGAGAATGGCGAGCGTCTCATGGATTCCAAAGCCGACGCTTTTGCCGGTCGCAGCCACGCGCAAAGCATGGACCAATTCTCCGGCCGCGATGTTCATGTTGTGACAGAATTGGGAAAACGCCATTTCCAAGCTGGCCGCGTCGAACTCCAGCACGGACGTCAGCACCTTGCGGTATTCATTGAGCAGGAAACCAGCCTCGGTGGGTTGCACTAAACGCTTGTGGAACGCCGCTTCGTCATACGCGATGTGGTCGGTATCCACAAAAAAATCCTCGAACTGCAAAATGTCGCCGCCGACAGCGATCCGGTCTCCGGCGGCAGTCACAATCCGGGTGACCAGATCGATGTGACTCGCGGTGGGAGGAGTGGAAACCAAGCCGGCTTTTTGCAGAAACGGCAGCACACATGCGACTTTGTCGGCAATCGGCAAGCGGCTCATGTGTTTGTGCTGAAACGCCATCAATTTCTTGGGGTCAAAGCTGGCCTCACTCTTGACCACGCGGTCCAGCGAGAACAAGCGAATCATGTCGGCTCGTGTGAAGTCCTCCGTCTTGTCATCCAATGACCAACCCAACAACAACAAGTAGTTCAGAATAGCATCCGGCAAGTAGCCCACCGTTTTGTAAAAATCGATCAACACGGGATTGAATGTTTCGGGGGACGTCTGCACGCCGATCCGCTCAGCGATCCGCGTCCCGTGTTCCACCATTTTGTTGAAGTCGGCATGTTTGAGGTACTGTTCAATCTTGCGTTTACTGAGCTTGACTTTGCTCCCTGGTTCGGCGACGAATGGGATGTGCGCGTAATGCGGGAGCGGATAACCCAGGGCTTGGGCGATAAAAATTTGGCGCGGCGTATTGGACAGGTGCTCCACGGCGCGGACGACATGGGTAATGCGGAAATCGAAATCGTCCACGACGCTGGCCATGTGATACAGGCACGTTCCGTCGGCGCGTTGGACCACATGATCTTGTTCGCGAGACCAAGCCACACACACTTGGCCCCGTATGAGATCGTCGAATTGACATTCGCCGCTGCGGGGCATTTTCAAACGAATAACGGCTTGGCGTCCTTCGGCTTCAAAGGCGCGCGCTTGCTCGACGGTTTCGGCCATCCAGCGGCGGCTATATACGAAGTCTCGTTTTTCCTGTTCGGCGGCGGAACGCTCGGCGGCGATTTCTTCCGGCCGCGCGAAATCGCGATAGGCGGCGCCGTTGGCCAACAGGCGCGCGACCTCGGCTTGGTAGCGCGCCAGCCGTTGCGATTGATAATAGGGCGCATGCGGCCCTCCCACGTCCGGGCCTTCGTCCCACTCGATCCCCAACCACCGAAACCCGTCGAGAATCGGCGCCAGCGCGGCTTCTTGATTGCGCGCGGCATCGGTATCGTCAATCCGCAAAAGAAACTGCCCGCCGGTTTGGCGGGAAAGGAGCCAGTTGAATAGCGCCGTCCGGACGCCGCCGATATGGAGGTAACCCGTGGGGCTGGGAGCAAAGCGGGTTCGGTAGCCGTTGGTTGCTGTCACCGCACCGAACTCCCCAATAAACAGGGATCGCTCCCTTTTTCCGTGGTCAATGTCTCATACGCGCGCTCATCGAGCCCGCCATCGCCACCGAAATTCGCCGAGCGTTGCATATCCAAATGATACAACTGTTGACCAACAGGTGTCGGATAGTGGCCGGAGATGCACGCTTGGCACAGCTGGTCTTTCGAGAATCGCAACGAACGGGCGATGGCTTCGGTAGGCAAATACCGCAACGTCGTGGCGCCCAGTTCCTTGGCCATTTGCTGTTGGACATCTGCCGACAGCGTTTGGCCGGGCGCGAGAAAACGGGCGGCGAACAATTGCCGCACACTCGACATGTCGATCCCGTAGAAACACGGGGCGATGATCGGCGGGCAAGCGATGCGGACGTGAATCTCTCGTGCGCCGCCCTCTTGCCACACACGTTGCAGCAGGGCCTTCATGGTTGTCGAGCGCACGATGGAATCCTCCACA
>JACTND010000135.1 GCA_014584305.1 Planctomycetota bacterium
GCGGTTCAACTCGTTCAAATGATCGACACGGGAGAATTGGGACGCGACCTCCGTGGAATGGGTAACGATGACCAAGGCAATTTGTTCCTCGCGGCAACAATCGCGAATCAAGTCGATGATGGTTTGCTGATTGGCCGGATCGACGTTGGCCGTCGGTTCGTCGGCCAATAACAGTTTGGGGCGATTGGCCAGTGCCCGCGCGACCGCTACACGCTGCTGTTCGCCGACCGATAAGGCCCGCGGCCGATTGTACAAGCGGTGGCGCAGTCCGACCCGCTCGAGCAACTCGATTGCCCGTTTGCGACTGGCGCGGCGCGAAGAAAACGTCATCCCCAGCAGCACATTATCCAACGCGGAAAATGGGTCGAGCAAATTGAATGTCTGAAAGACATAACCCAATTTGTCCGCGCGAATCCGGTCGCGCTTCGCCTCGGAAAACTGCGTCAGCCGGACACCATCCAGTGTGACTGTTCCCGAGTCGGGCCGGACGATTCCGGCGATGATATGCAAGAGTGTTGTTTTGCCACAACCGCTGGGGCCCCACAGAACGGCTTGTTCCCCCGCCGCCACATCGTATTGGGGCAAGTCGAGGATATCTGCAATTCCCCCCCCCGGTTGGCGAAATGTTTTTCGGATGTCGCGGAGTTCCAACATGTGAATGAATCTTAACCCACCATCGTATGCGTTCTACGAATTCCCAAGGAACTTGGCCGAAAAGAATCTTCCCGCACGACATTTTGTCACGTTGGAGATTTCACCCGCGCGACATCACATGACGAATTCCGGGAGTTTCTTGCCCATGATTTGATATGAAAAGTGAAACCAGTTCAACGGGCGACTCCGTCGGTTCCGTCTGCAGGAATTCCTCATTCCTTGTGCACGAATTAACCGTTTCAATACTTGAAGCAACACTGGCGGACCTGTTATCCTAATGGGCGGCGATTCCAAGTGAAATACAACTTTGTTTGAAGATGGGAGTACGGCAGTTATGTTGAAGCGCGTCAGTTTGATTCTTGTGGCCATGTTGCTTAGTGTCGCCTCGAGCGCTCGTCCGGCTAATGCAGACATCTTGTACACCGGCAGCACGATTGTTCAGGATTTTGATTCGTTGGGAACATCAACTTTGACCAATTATTTTTCCGCCACCGTTGGTATGCAATCAGCATTGCCAGGAACCACGGGTTTTGACGGAACCAAGTTGGGTGGCTCAGGTACGTCGGGCCCGAACTTTTTTGCGGACAATGGTTCTTTGCCCACCGGCGGAATGTATTCTCTCGGTGCGACCGGGTCGAACGAACGAGCGCTGGGCTTGTTGGCATCGGCCACGAACATCATGGGATACGGCTTTCGGATGGTGAACAACTCGACGTCCACCGTTACCGAGTTCACCGTGTCGTTCACACAAGAAAATTGGCGCAGCTCAACTTCGGTTGTGAATACAATGGTTGCCTCCTATTCCTTTGACCAAACCATCTCGGCCGCATCCTACTTGACTGCAGCTACTGGGTTTAATTTCGTTACGGCACTCGATTTGGTCGGTCCAGCTCCCGTTACCTCGAACGGTGCGTTGGATGGAAATAATCTGTCGAACCAGGTATTCCGGACATTTACGTTTACCAATCTCAATTGGGCGCCTGGCGAACAGTTCTTCTTGCGTTGGCACGATACAAATGATGCGGGCAGCGACGCCAATTTGGCGATTGACAATATGGAAATCTCTTTTGTCAAAGCGATTCCAGAACCGGGAACTGGCATGGCGTTGGCCCTAATGGCCGTTACCGGATTGATCGGTTGGCGGCGACGTCACGTTTAATAACGGGATTTGCCGTTCCAATCGAAAACGAACTAGGGGCTCGCATGACGCGAGCCCTTTTTTGGTGGGCTTGCAGGAGGTGGAATCGCTAGTCGGATCTCAACGTCCGTTACGATGCATGTTCGTGTTCGTGCTCCATGAAATGGTGCCTGTACTCGACCGCGCCGATTCGAGTACGCAACGACGGAATACATCGTCGCAGCGCGGCTCCCGATGCCAGCCGGGGAGGCTGCCCCAGTCATGCCAACGACCGCAATTGTTCCCAAGTAAATATCCCGGATGAATGGCCGTCGCTGAAGGCGATGTGATACGCGTAATTGCCGACGGGCTCCATGGAAATTATCTCCAGATTTGGTCTTCCGCCAACAATCGGCAGAGTGCCGGTGAGCGGTTCCGACTCGCGGGCGGTGGATATTTCGCGACAGGTGGCACAGGGGCAGGCGCGGCGTAAAGCTGCCACTGAGATGGTTTGGCACAACCCGTCGCTCCAATCAATGCTCAAGATCGCACCGCCACATTCGCGGCGCAATCCGGTCGGATAGCACTCGCCTGTCATACGCACATCCGACTTTCGACAATCGCGCGGATCTCCTCCAAGCAACGATCGACTTCCTCCGCCGTGTTGTAATGGACCAATCCCAGCCGCAACATGCCGTCCGGCAACAGGCCGAGCCGTTCGACCAGCTCCAAGGCGTAATAATGGCCCGCCCAAGTGTAGATGTTTCTCGCGCCGAGTTCGCGGCTCAAGTCGCCAGCCGGAATGTCGCGATGAACCAACGACACCGTCGCCACACGCCGGGCCGCCCGGGTCCGATCGGTAATACCATAGACCCGCACTCCGTCGGTCTGCACCAGCCCGTCGATCAAACGCCAGACGAGTTCGGTCTCATACCGGTTGATCTGAACAAAGGCCTCCCGCAATGCCGCGCGTCGAGGCAAGTCCTGACCGAGCGCTGTGCGGCCGATGCCAGCCAAGTAATCGACACACGCCAGCGCCCCCGCGATCGCTTCGTGGCTTTGCGTCCCCGTCATCCACCGCCAGGGAATGTCATTGCACGCGGGACGAACTTTATAGGCGGGCAACGACTCCAGCAACTCACTCCTCCCCCACAGGACCCCCAAATGCGGCCCAAAGAATTTGTAGGTTGAGCAGACCAGGAAATCGCAACCCCACTCGGCGATATCGATCAACCCGTGCGGACCATAGTGGACAGCATCCACAAACGTCAACGCGCCGACCGCTTGGGCCCAACGGCAAATGTCGCGCACGGGATTGATTCCCCCAGTGGCATTGCTGGCGCACCCCACCGCAACCAATTTTGTGCGCGAGCAGAGGACGGATTGCAATTGGTCCAGGTTCAACGTCGCGTCGTCTTCGCGAATATCTATAAAACGGACGGTTACCCCCCGTTCGCGCGCCGCGAGAACCCACGGCGAAATGTTGGCATCGTGGTCCAGCCGCGTCACAACAATCTCATCGCCCGAAGACCAGGTTTGCGCCAGGGAGCGGGAGAGTTGAAAGGTCAAACTGGTCATATTCTGGCCAAAGACGATCTCCCGCGCATCGCTGGCTCCGACAAAATCGGCCAGTGCTTGGAGGGCCTCGTCCAGCAGCGCATAATAGTCCCCCATCGCCGCGATCACGACCTCGGGGACTTGCGTGCCCGCGGGACCGTCGAGAAAAACGGCTGGCCGCCCATCGCTGCCACAGCGTTGTAAACCTGGAAATTGGCGGCGGCACTCGCGCGCCATTTGATCGTCAAACATCGAACTCTCCAGCTCATGATACACGTGGGTGCGTGAACTATTTCTCCCGCAAATCGACAAATCGTTTGCCTTTCCCTTCAAAGCGCGGCAACGTTCCCAGAGTAACCTCATGAACCGCGACGCGCAAGCCCAGACGCACGTGGAGCTCGCGCGCCACCCGATTCGGATCGTGCAAACGGTCTTCGATTTCAATCTCCAGCTCGTCCAGCGCGTGTTGTTTGCGGGCCGTGAGGCGGTACTCGACAATCTCGGGGAAGCCGCGGAGAATCTGTTCGATCGCGCTGGGAAACACATTCACACCGCGGATGATCAGCATGTCATCGACGCGCCCCAGAACACCGCCGGCCAGCAACACCCAGCGGCACGTTTCATCGTGCGGCCATTCCGGGCGCACCAAGTCGCCGGTGCGATAACGGAGCAGCGGCGCACCCCACCGCCCCAACGGGGTCAGCACTAACTCCGACAACTCGCCGGGTTGCGCCTGTTGGCCGTTGTCCAGCGACAGAAATTCGGCAATGAATTCGCTTTCGATCACGCGCAAACCGCGCCCGGCTGGGTCGGCCACTCCCCATGGACCAACTTCGCTCGCACCACCGTGATCGATGATCTCAGCCTGCCAGGCTTCTTCTAGTCGCCGGCGGACGGATGGGATGGACCCGCCCGGTTCGCCGGCGACAATGATCGACCGGACACCGAGCGCGGCCGTACTGATCTGATTGTCACTAGCCACTTCCGCCAGGTGCAAGGCGTAACTAGGGGTACAGAGCAAGACGTTCGCCTGCGCCGACCGCAACATTTCCAAACGGGCCACGGTTTTCATGCCCCCGGCCGGAATCGCCATCGCACCGCGCGCGATTAGCGCATCGAAAGCGCTCCAAAATCCAATAAAAGGCCCGAAGCTGAAAGCCAGAAAACAGCGATCTCCGGCCCGGACATCCGCGGCATCCAAAACGTATTGCCAGGTGGCCACCCACCAGCGCCAATCATCGGCCGTATCCAGCACGATCAACGGCCGCCCGCGCGTTCCTGATGTGCGATGAAAACGGAGATAGCGGTCGTGCGGATAGGTGAGGTTAGCCACGATTCCCCCGCTCGTTGCGGACATCGATAATTCGTCCTTATAGGTGAAGGGAATGCGCGCGAATTCGTCCACCGTTTCCAGGTGCACCCGGCCCCCGAGTTTGTTTGCCAGGAACGGGTTGAGAGGTGCCACCGCAGCGACCATGGCGTTCAGACGTTGCAATTGATAGGCAGTCAATTCGGCGCGCGGCAGGCGTTGCAATGCCTGGCGCCGTTCACGGTCCTGGACGGCGGTATCAATCTCGGTCATCGCGCGCGCCGGGTCACCGGCGGAAATTCCATGGCGGTTCCAAATTCCTGCACAGCCCGGATTGTAGAGGCGCGCCCGCGCCGCGTAAATGCGCTGTGGCTACAACCGAACCGACCGGTGGAACGGCTCTGCGCGCGAATCATCAGCTACCCGCCGATTTCGACCGGGCTTGTCGCGATGATCTCCTGCAACTCGCGGTGCATGGCGGCCAGCGAGACGCGCAGTTCGTTCAGCATTTCGCCCACGTGGTCCGTATTGGTATCACGTGCTGCGTGTTCGAGTTGACGCGCCAGTTCCGAAACCTGACTACCGCCCAGATTTGAGGATGTCCCTTTCAAGGTGTGAGCCAGTTTCTTGGCCTGGGAAAAGTCCCGAGCGCTAAAGGCTGCCGACAACTGTTCGAGTTGTTCGCGCGACTCTTCGTGGAAGGCCTCGAACAAGTGGGCCAGGAAATCCAAATCGCCATCGATGCGTTCCAACAGGGTCTGCCGATCGACGAACGCCGACCCGGCGGACGAAGCCAAAGGACAACTGGCAGCTGTATCCAAACAGGCTGTGGGGACGTGCCGCGCGATGGTGGCAAACAAGTGGCCGAAAATGATCGGTTTGGCGGCGTAGTCGTCCATGCCAGCGGCCAGGCACCGCGCGCGATCGCCACTGAGCGCATTGGCGGTCAGCGCAATGATCGGCAACGGGCCACCTTGGCGCGCCGCAATCGCCGCTTGGCGAATGGCCTGGGTGGCGGCCAATCCGTCCATAACCGGCATTTGAACATCCATCAAAACGACATCCACGGCTTCGCGCCGCAGGAGGTCCACGGCCTGGGCCCCATCGTTGGCCAACAACACTTCGTGTCCCGCGCGCTGCAAACCGCGCACCATCAACTGTTGATTGACGTAGTTGTCTTCGGCAACCAGGACTCGCAGGGGTCTTAGACTTACCGGGCGAATGTCCGTACTGCCGGCGGTGTTCTGTGATTTCGCGAATTCGCGTCGTTCCCCTTGTTCCAGCACTTGGACAAAGGTTTCCAACAATTCCGACCGTTTGATCGGCTTACACAAAAAGGCGTCAAGGTTTTCGTTGAGCCGTTCGTCGCGCTGCAACACCAGGTCGCACGAGCTGAGCATCACGATTTTGGCTTGTTGGCCCGTTGAGTGCTGGCGAATGCGCCGGGTCAATTCGAAGCCACTCATTCCCGGCATGTGGGCGTCCATCAAGATCACGTGATAGGGTTGACCGGATTGGTCAGCGCGAAGGAATTCCTCCACCACCTCTTCGCCGCCAGGGAGCACTTTCGACGATACGCGCCAACTTTGCAGCATCTCATCGAGAATCAAGCGGTTCGTGGCGTTGTCATCAACCACCAACACGCGCACGTTTTCCAAGGTGACCTGGCTGATGTCAACTTCCGCCGCCTGGGCCGCGTCCACTCCTTGGCAGGCCAACGTGAACAGGAATGTGGCCCCTTGTCCCGGTTGACTGATGACAGACATCTTGCCGCCCATCAGGGAGACCAAGCTGTTACAAATCGTCAATCCCAGCCCGGAGCCGCCGTATTTTCTGGAAGTCGTGCTGTCGGCCTGGTGGAAGGGTTCAAAAATCAACTGCTGTTTGTCCGTGGGGATACCAATCCCGGTATCGCGCACCGAAAACTGCAGTTTGATCTCTTGGTCGGATTGGTCGATCACGCTGACCGCGACGGCAATTTCGCCGGACTCGGTGAACTTGACCGCATTGCCCAACAAGTTGACCAGCACTTGGCGGATGCGCGCTTCGTCACCGACAATGGCGGTGGGCACGTTGGGCATCACCCGTAGCGACAACTCCAGGTTCTTATGGTGGGCTTGCGGAGCGAACAATCGGATCGTGTCCTCCATCATCTCTCGGATGCCGAACGGATGAGGCGACAAGGTTAGACGTTTCGCTTCGATTTTGGAATAATCGAGGACGTCGTTGAGAACATCGAGCAGTGCCTCAGCAGACGTGTAAACCAACTCCAATTGCTTGCGATGTTCTCGGTCGAGTTCGCCGTGCAGCATCAATTCGGTCAAGCCGATGATGCCATTCAAGGGGGTGCGAATCTCGTGGCTCATATTAGCCAGGAATTCGCCTTTCACTTGGTTGGCTTGGTGGGCGGCAGCACAAGCAGCGGCGAGTTGTTGGTTGCGATCCTCGAGTTGGGCCGCATAGCATTCGATCGTCTCCACCATCTGGCGCCGCAGCTCGGCGTTGCTTTGAATGATCTGGATACAATTGGCGATCAACAAGGCACCGCAGAGCGCATATCCCAGGATCAACGCCGTCAGGCGCGACCAGAGAATTTTTCGAACGAACTCACCGGCGTCGTAATCGATACCCAAGAGGCCCTCGACCCCGCCTTGAGGATGAAAGATCGGCGCGAAAGCGCTGACCCTCAAACCGCTAGGCCCCCAGAGCGGTTGGCTGGTAACGGTGGGTTGGCCCGTGCGCCAAGTTTGACTCGCTGCTGGCGATGTCGCCCGAATGGCGCCGATCATGGGGCGCATTTCGCTGTCGCCCCGACAGGTACCGTTGCGATCGAAACCGGTTTCCGAATCGACGATGGTTATCGGAACCCGGCCGTCGATCAGCCGCAGGGAATAAATGTCGTGAATGGCCGGATTCCGTTGCAACCAGCGTTGTTGCCGCCTGATCATGGAGGCATATCGCGAGTCGTCCGTGTGCGTCGTCGTTTCCACCTGGTGGTGGCCCAATGTTTCCATTTCCGCGGCAAATGTCGAAGCAAAACTTTTCAGGATCGTTTGGAAATGCGACCGTTCACCGTACTCGACAACGATGGTGCCGATTTGGGCAATGACCATCAACGCGGTGACCACGATTAATGTGAACCAGCGTTGGCGAATCCGGGAATGGGTTTTGATCAGACATTGATCGACCAATACCAAAAGTGCCAGGCCCACGACCGCAAATGCGATCTGGTCTAAACGAAAGGAATATACCGAGAGTTGAAGTTGATTTAACATGTCGTCATCGAGTTTGGTTGGACTGTCGGACTGAGACTCGCGGCGTGTTGCAAGCTGCGATTCTTTCCTTCGGATTTGGCGCGATACATGGCTTGATCGGCGCGACCGAGAATGTCATCCGCGCTCGTAGCGCTCTCGTCCGAAAGCGCCCAACCGATGCTGACCGTGGGAATCACCGTGTGACCGTTGACTTCGATCGGCTGGGAAACCTCCTTCAACAGTCGTTTGACTACCACGCTCACGCCATCGGTCGAATCGACGTCTTCGAGCAGCACCGTAAACTCATCGCCGGCCAATCGGGCGGGGGTCGGGTCGCCGGCCCCACGTGAGACGCTGTCCGCACGGCGGAGACACTGTTCGATCCGGCGGGCGACGGTGATCAACATTTGATCCCCGGCCTGGTGACCCAAGTTGTCGTTGATCGACTTGAAATTGTCCAAGTCGAGGAATACCACCGCGAACTTCGACTGCGGATTACGGCTGTAACGCTGCCAGGCACACTGCAAGCGATCCAAAAACAGCAGGCGGTTGGGCAGTCCAGTGAGCGGGTCGGCCACTTTGCCCTTGGTGATGTCGGTTAGCGAACCAGCCATGCGGACGAGGTCGTGGTTACCCTCACGCAAATACACGCCGCGGCAGAGCATCCAGCGATAACTTCCATCGCGGTGCACCATGCGAATCTCCAACTCGAAGTGCGTGTCGCTCGTTCCGCTGTGACTGTTGGTCAATTGCAAAAAATGGTCGCGTTCATCGGCGTGAATTCGTTTGAGCCATTCGCTGGCCGTATCGGACCAGTCGCCGGGCTGGTAACCAAGCAACTCGGTGAAACGCGGGGAGTAATAGACGCTTCCCGTGCGCACGTCCCAATCCCACAGCCCGTCGTTGGCGCCTCGCGCCGCCAGCGCATAGCGTTCTTCGCTGTCGCGCAGCGCCTGTGTGGCCCGCCGCAGTTGCGTATGAGTGGCGATCCGGGCCATAGTTACATCTCGATCGATGGGCTTGGTTACGTAGTCGTTGGCGCCAGCGCCAAACGCGCTAACCACACGCCGCCGATCCGCATCCGCTGTTACCATGATCACCGCCAATTGGTCGATCGGGTGCCGTTCGCGAATTCGACGCAAACATTCCATCCCGTCCATCTCGGGCATAATCAAGTCCAGTAGAACCAGATCAAAGGCTTCCTGCGACAAGTACTGCAGCGCGGCGCGCGCCGAATCGGCCATCCGCGCGTCATAGCCACTTTTGATCAACATGCGATGCAAAATCTCGCGATTGCTTACGGTTACTATCTGGCTGACAGATCCGTCACTGGGCTCAATTTCCTGAAAAACTGTAGTCCCCGCGTGCGCGGCTACGGGAAATCGCCGAGACAAAGACTGGGAAAATGTAGTGACCGAGACCGACATTGCCGTCGGTTCCGATGGTAGCAATGATGGGGAATAATCCGCCGGGGACGGGATCACCACCCGCGAATCGAAGGTCAACGTCTTACGCTAACGTTTCCGGGCACTTCCGGCAGAACGGCACGACTATAGATTGTCCAACACGCCGGTGCTGTCCGAGAAGGTATCGACGTCGATACCCATACGCTGCAAGAGCGAAAGGTACAGGTTGGTCAACGGCGTCTCCCGTCGATACTTCAGATGCCGCCCCGTGGTGATTGAGCCTCCTCCACCCCCCGCCAACAGGATCGGCAAATTGTCGTGATTGTGTGCGTTGCCATCGGAAATGCCGCTGCCATACACGATCATGCACTGATCCAGCAACGTCCCATCCCCTTCGGGAATCGAATCGAGCCGCGCCAACAGATGGCGAAACAGACTAGCGTGGAATCGGTTAATCGCGCTAATCCGCGACTGTTTCTCGGCACTGTTGCCGTGATGCGACAGATCGTGATGTCCCTCGGAAATGCCGATCTCGCGATAGCTGCGATTGCTCCCCGCATTGGCGAACATCATGGTCGCGATACGGGTAGTATCGGTTTGAAACGCCAACACCAGCATATCCAACAGCAAGTGGACATGTTCCGCGTACTTGCGCGGCACGCCCGTGGGGCGCCGCCGCTCTAAGGCCTCTTCATCCGTGGGCGCCAACTTCTCGGTCCGCTGGAGGCGCAACTCGATGTCGCGAACGGCGTGCAGGTACTCGTCCAGTTTGCGGCGGTCGTTGGCCCCCAATGCGCGATGCAAATCCAGCGCGTCCTCGCGCGCCAAATCGAGGATGCTCCGCCGACGGCGCTCGCGGCGAGCGCGTTCTTCCGGCGACAACGCCCACTCGCTGCCGGAAAACATCCGATCGAAAACCAGCGCCGGGTCGATCTCCTTGGCTACCGGACTTACCTCCGTGCGCCAGGACATGTTCGAGGTATAGACGCAACTGTATCCGGAATCGCAATTGCCGGCCTGCGCGCTGGCCTCCGTCCCCAATTCCAACGACGGCAAACGCGTCGCCCCACCCACGGCAGCCGCCGCAAGTTGATCCACACTGGTTCCATTTTGGATGTCGGCCCCATTGGTCTTTCTCGGATGCGCGCCAGTCAAGCCGTTCAAGGTCAAGCCACTGAGCACATTGAACTTGTGCCGATATTCGGCCAATTCCTGGAGAATCAACGGCAACTCGAACTCTGCGCCCGTCTGCTTCGGCGTCCAGTCCGGCATATGCATACCGTTGGGCACAAAGAAAAACGCCATCCGCCGCGGTGCATCCCCCGAACCGGATAGCGTGGTGATGGCCGATGCCGAAACGCGACCCGCCGTCATCGCTTCCAGCCAGGGCAAGGCAATCGCCACTCCCATGCCACGCAACATCGTTCGACGTGTAATCGTTTGGTACCGCATCGATCAGTCCTCCATTTTCCCTTGGCGTTGCCGAAATGGTCGGCTCGTCACGATGCCCGTCACCACATCGGAAAACCGGTAATCACTGGCAGCGCTGGCGCGAACAATTTCCGTCACCGCACATTGATCGCGGTAAGTCAGACCGCGGCCCAGCGCATAAGTCATCAATTTTTCCACAAAACAGCGCACGTATTGTTCGCGTTTCACCGTCAACAGCAACTGCCGCAGTTCCGCCGGGCCTCGAAACTCAAGGCCGCCTGGCAATTCTCCGCTGGCGTCGATGGGCACGTCGTCGTCGGCCTCGCGCCACCGCCCGACCGCATCAAAATTCTCCAACGCAAACCCAAGACCATCCATTTGCTCATGGCACGTGGCGCAACTCGGGTTGCGGCGATGCTGTTCCATTTTTTCGCGAAGCGTGCCCACCAACTCCTGCTCTTCCAACGGCTCGGCGTCGGCTGGCGGAGGCGGTGGCGGCTCGCCCAGCAAGTTGTCCAGTATCCACCGTCCTCGCTTGACGGGGCTGGTTCGCGTCGGGTTGCTGGTCAAGGTCAACATACTCCCCTGAGTGATCAAGCCACCCCGTTGTTCCGTGGGCCATTCGACGCGGACGAATGCATCGGATGGCCCTTCGGGTAACTGCATTCCGTAGTGCGCTGCCAACCGGGAGTTGATAAACGAATACCTGGCGTCCAATAACTCAACAACGCTCGCGTCACGGCGGAACACATCGCGACACAACAGGACTGTTTCTTGCTGCATGGCGCGCAACAAGTCCGCATCCGCGTCTGGAAAGCGGGTTGTATCCGGCTCGAACCGATCCAACAATCTCAAATGCAACCACTGGCCGACAAAATCCTCGATCATGCGGTCCACGCGGTCGTCACCCATCAGACGCTGCAGCTCGCGGCGGAGGACGTCGTCCTGCTGCAAATCCTCGCGGTGGGCGACTCGCAAGAGGGCTCCATCCGGCGGCCCATTCCACAAGAAAAACGCCAAACTCGTGGCCAACTCAAAAGAACTCAGATCGCGCGGCGTTCCATCGGCGGGGCACGGCGCTTCGACTTGGTACAAAAAATGGGGTGAGACCAACATCGCTTGCAGCGCATACTGCATGCCCCGTTCGAACGAGCCGCCGTCGCGGCGCTCGTCGTCATAGATTGCCAGAATTCGTTCGACTTCGGCCGGCGTGGCCACGCGACGGTAGAAACAACTCGCCCAGGATCCGATCAACTGGCGCGCCGCCTCGCGCGCCTGCTGTTCGCCGCTGGGTCGCACAAACAAAAAGCGAGCTTCGACCGCGCTCGGTTCGCGCGTCGCGGCGGGCTGGATTACCAACTGAACGCTGTGCACGATCAAGTTGCGATCGCGATCCGCCCGATTCTCGGCATTCGGGTTATAGAAATCATTCTCAAAAGACAATCGCAGTTTGCGACGCCCCTTCAATAATCGGAGTGTGACATCGAACGTCTCGACTTCCTCATGCGACGCGATCTCGAACTGGCGAATCTGTTTGCGATCCACGGCCAAGGCGAATCGCACGGGTTCGCCGCCGGCTTGTTGCCCTACCGCGCGGATGCGCAATGTGACGTCTTGCGAGCGCGTGGCATCGTAGTCAAACTCGGCCGTACCGTTGGAAAAGAAATTCAAACGCCCGTCGTGGCTGTTAACCCCCTGCCCCAATCGCCATTGATTGTTGGCCAATGGGACTTCCACCGGCGCCAAGTCCTCGGGAGCCACAATCACTTGACGACTGATGGCTTCGGCCGCCGCGAGATACTTTTCCATTAACAGCGGCGGCAAACTGAGTACATCGCCGATATTGTCAAAACCATAACCGACGTCATCACCCGGAAAATCGTCCGCCGGTTGGTAATCGACTCCTAACGTGTCGAGGATGGCGTGGCGATACGCGCGGCGATTCAAGCGGCGAATAGTCACCGTACCCGGCGCGCGGAACTCGGCGCAGTCCAACTCGGTCAAAACCGTCTGTACCCAAGCCCCAAGTTGCGCGCGGTCACTGTCGGACATTTCGCCAAACTCGGCCGGCGGCATATTCCCCGATGCCACCCGTTGGGCGAGCTGCTTCCAGAGTGCCGCATCGCGGCGGATGCTCCCCACCGTCTGAAAATGCGTCAAATCCAGCCCGGCTTCGGGCTCGTCCGCATCATGGCAGTCGAAACAATGCGCGCGAAGCAGCTTGACTATGGAACCATCGATCCGCGCGTTGTCCTGCAATTGGGCGGGGAGCGGAGCAGCTAGCCATCCCACGACAGCCAACCAAGCGCCGCAGCACGCGACCGATCGCCAACAATTGTGCGGGTACCGTATCTGATCCCAATGCATCGTGTCGCTCAAACCCGTCAGGTTCGGGGATGTCGTTCGCCCACCTTCCCGCTACTTTCAGACTACCCAGCTCAGCTGGGAATTGCAATCGAACTTGACCATTGAGCCAGGTTTCCCGCCGAATTTCGTTAGGATCGCTGCGGCGTTGCGGCCGTTTCCCTCCGCAATTGACCGCAGGCGGCATTGATTTGGTCCCCTTTCCGCTGACGGAATTGAATCGAGATACCGTACCGCTCGATACGCCGGCGAAACTCGTTGATCGCGGCCGCCGTCGGTGTTTGGTAAGGCAAACCGGCCACGGGGTTATAGGGAATCACGTTCAGCAGCGCAATCCGACCCGCGAGTAACTCCCCCAACGCCTCGGCTTGTCGTGGACTGTCGTTGATCCCCGCCAACAAAACGTATTCGAAAGTCAACCGCCGACCGGTCCGCTCAAAGAAATAATCGGCCGCCTCCAGCAAGCTGGCGATTCCGATCTTGGCGTTTACCGGGACCAATGTGTCGCGCAACGTATCGTCCGGCGCATGGAGGCTGATGGCCAGATGGTAACGGCAATCCGCGTCCGCCAGTCGTCGAATTGCGGCCGGCAGTCCGACCGTTGAAATTGTGATCCTCCGCGCGCTGATTCCCAATAAATCGCGGCGGCTGGCCAGATGTAATGCGCGCTCCACGTTGTCTAAATTGGCTAGCGGCTCGCCCATGCCCATCATCACGATATGGCTCAGCCGTTCTTGATTCGGCAGCAGCCGTTGCAGCCGCAGCATTTGCTCGACGATCTCTCCAGACGTCAAGTTCCGTTCGACGCCGTTCAAGCCGCTGGCGCAAAAGACACAACCCATCGCGCAGCCGACTTGACTGCTGACACAAATCGTCCGCCGCGCGCCATCGCGCAGCAAAACGCATTCGATCAATCCCCCGTCGGACAATCGCATCAACAGTTTTTCCGTTCCGTCGTCGGATCGTTGATGTTTGGCGACGACGGTCGTCCATATAGAGAAATGCGCGGCCAGCGCGCTGCGCAAAGCGCTGGGCAAATCCGTCATCTGTCCGAACGTTTCGGCGCGCCGTTGAAACAGCCAATGCAGCACTTGTTGCGCGCGGAATCGCTGCTCCCCGCGCGCGGACATCCATGTCGGCAATTCATCGAGATCAGCCAACAGTGGACTCGGCGAAACGGCGGGCGGTGGCGACCGTTCGTCGGCAGGCTCGCAGTTTGTCATGATGTCTTTTATACTGTGCCAGGCTGCGCGGGATCAATCTATGGAATTGGACGACGATGTCTGTTTGTGTTTTCACGTGAGCCGGCGCAAGCTGGAAAACCACGTCCGCGTGGAGCGCCCGCGACGGGTTTCGGAGATGAGCCTCTGCGGTGGGGCCGGGACCGGCTGCGGATGGTGTCGCCGAGTATTGGCGGTGATCTTTGATGAAATCAATGGCGGATCGACTACCAGTTCGACCGCGGCGGGAATCTCTCCGCAAACTCATGCCGCCGGACGCGCCGCCCACTTGCGCAATAAGCCGCCTGAGGAACGGGGGCCTGAGGGAAACATCGGGGACGGCTGATTCAAAGGCGGCCCACCGATAGCCGAAACCCCTCCCGATTGGTATGCTATTTTGCGATATTGGCGAGACGTTCGTTCCAGATGCCATAATACGCTGCACAGTGACGGCAGGCAATTTCCCAAGTGACGTAATCGATCATGGCTAAGAAAAAAGCAAAAGCGGCCGAAGGCGAAGAGAAGAAACCTACTAAGAAGGCGAAAGGCGAAGCCAAACCGCCGAAAGAAAAAAAGACTGCCAAGAAGGCGCCGGCGAAGAAATCTCGCAGCAAAAAGAAGGAAGCCGCTGAGGCTCGCAAGCGCTTGTTCTGGGGGGTTTTCAATCACGCCCTGAAGCGTGTGGCCCTATTTGATTTCAACCAGAAAAAGGCCGCCTTGAAGCGGGCCGAAGAACTGTCCGAAGGGGGCAAGCCGCCCCACTTTGTACAAAAAGTGAAAGAAGAAGTCACGGCTAACGTGTCCGTATCCGAATAAATCCCACTTTCCAAGTCTCAATCCCGTTATCTGGGCAGCGTTGTGCCTGAAGGGGACGGTCGGTTGGTTCGCGGTGGCAAGGTTGTTTGGCGACCGCCGGGAAGTGTCGTCAACCCCGAGCGCGGCAAGGTGGTGCCCCCCACGCGGGGGCGGCTTGGTAACGTTGTCCCGCCGCGCGGCAGTGTCGTCTGCCCATCCCGTCGTTGCACTTGCGGTCGGCCGCTGGGCGATTCCCAATCCGCGGGTCGATATTGGTTCGAGCACCCCCAGCCGAGAACACATGCTAGCAGGCAACCCACCCAGTGGACGCGGAGGACATCGAGAGTCTTCGTGTTCTGCATAGTCGTACCAATTTCGCAGACTCAGTGTAATGGATCGGCCATAAGTCATTAAGGGCAGTCTGGGCTCGGCCTGCAGACTTTTCCCGAACCGCACAACCCCGATTTTGTTTACCAGCGGCACAACGTGCGAAAATGTAACTTCGCGATTCGTTGTCGAAAATCCCCCAGCGCGACTCCGATAGATTGTGCTGACGCTTGCAATCGAGCAAGCGTTGCTTTCAGTACCGTTCAAGAGTTTCTGGTCGTAGTTTATCGAAGCCATGGGATGGCATCGGCGACCGAAATCCGTGACATGGAATAACGCTGCTTAGTGCACAATCCGTTGCGTTTTTGTGTCAACTGTTCACTTCCTTCGCGGGAGGACCGAGCAACGACGACGACGCAGTTGGTGGCGCGGCCGATTACCGTCGACTGCGTGAAAAATGGAAACGGGAAAGCGCGTTGTTCAACATTTTAGGAGACGAGTCTCAATGAAACTTCACCTGACGTTGTGTACGCTCATTATCAGCGTCGCGATGTGTAGTCAAGCACAAGCGCATGGCTGTTTTCTGGGCCGATTGTTGAATCGCGGTGGCTGCGGCTGCCCGACTTCGTGCTGCGACGCGCCGGCTTCCTGCGGCCGTGGCTTCCATCTGCATGTCGATCTGTGCATCCAAGCGCCTCGGTTGCGCGGCAATCGTTGCTGCAATACGGGTTGCGACACCGGTTGCGATACCGGTTGTGGCCATGCGGTTGCTGCCCCTGGTTGCGGTTGCGATCGTCCCGCGGCTGCCTCCTGCTGTGACACTGGTTGCGGCGGCGGTTTGCTGTCGGGCTTCGGCGGCTTCAATTTCGGTCGTCGCGGTTGCTGCCAACCCGCGAATGACTGCTGCGATCCCTGCGCCCGGGCCAGCATTTTTGATAACTTCCGCGGCCGCTTGGCTTGCCGTCAACCCCGCTGCTGCGAACCGCGCTGCCGTCCGACGCGGCAAGTGTGCTTCAACGTTCCGAACTTCGGCTTGATCGATCGGCTGCGCAGCGCTGGCTGCGGCTGCGATGCTCCGGCTGCTTGTGACAACGGTTGCGGCAACACCTGCGGTTGTGACAACGCTTGCGGCAACGGATGCGGTCGGGTTCGCCCGGTTCGCGCCCGGTTGACCGACTGCGGTTGCGGTTGCGATCCGTGCGCCAACGGCGGCGCTGCTCCTCAGGGCGGCGAAAACAATGGCGGCGTCGAGCCCTCGGAAGGCAACGGCGCGCAATTGAATCGCGGCAACACGATTGACAACAACTACATCATTCGCGGCGCTCGCTTCTCGAAGTAACTTTGGTTGTTGGCGCGAAGCCAACCCAACCAACAAAACCTGAACCCAAGCTGTTCCACCAAACAGCTTGGGTTTTTTGTTTTCCCCCGCAGGTCGCCGCACCGTGTGTCCTTGGAACCGAACGGTCCTCTGGTGTACGATGGACGCCCGGACCATCAACCACGAATCGTCAAGGGACACGAACCGAACCATGCGCGTTTTATCGGGTATTCAACCAACTGGCCGGCCTCATTGGGGGAATTACTTCGGCGCCATCCGGCAGTACATTCAACTGCAATCCGCCGATCAAGCGTATTATTTCATTGCCAACCTGCACGCGCTGACCACCATCCGCAATCGGCAACAATTGGCGGACTACACGTTTGAAGCCGCCGTCGATTTGCTGGCCTTGGGGCTCGACCCCCATCAAGCCGTGTTGTTCGTGCAATCGGACGTCCCCGAAGTCTCCGAACTCTGTTGGATCTTGTTGACCGGTACGCCCATGGGATTGCTGGAACGGTGCGTCTCCTATAAGGACAAGAAGGACAAAGGGCTCGCGGCGGACGCCGGCTTGTTCACCTACCCAGTATTACAAGCCGCCGATATCCTGGCCTATGATTCCGATGTCGTGCCGGTCGGCCAGGATCAAACGCAACACATCGAAGTCTGCCGAGACATCGCCCAGTCGTTCAATCATGAATTCGGTGAAGTGTTTGTTTTGCCGCGCGCCCAAGTGTTGGCCGACAGCGCCAAGGTTCCCGGCGTGGACGGCGAGAAGATGTCGAAGAGTTACGGCAATACGATCGAAATCTTCGAGCCGGTCAAGGCGATGCGGAAGAAAGTGATGCGGATCGCCACGGATTCACGACCGATGGAGGCACCGAAAGACCCGGAAACCGATCCGCTCTTTCAACTCTATTCGCTATTCGCGGATGAGGCCGGCAAGCAAGAAATCGCGGCGCTCTATCGCCGCGGCGGATTCGGCTATGGCGAGATCAAAAAGTTGCTGGCCGACGCCGCTGAAAACTACTTTGCCGACGCCCGCCTGCGTCGCGATGAACTCGTCGCCCATCCCGATCGCGTTTGGGAGATCCTCCGCGACGGCGCGGCCACCGCTCGAAAAAAGGCCGGCGCCGTCCTCCGGCGCGCACAAGAAGCAATTGGAATAAAACTTCCGGGCTAACGCCCCGTGAACAACGCCCAATACGCCGCGTCCTCCCCAAAAAATAATCCCGTCCGCTGGGTGTTGTATCCTATGCCAGCCGAAGGCCTTCGGCGGGCAACCAAAAGCGGCGGGCGAGCGGCGATGCCGCCTAGCCCTTCCCCAAGAGAACAGACATACACAAGGAACCTGTCGATGAAACGTGGTTTGATTTTGGGAACTTTGCTCTGTGGACTGCTGTGGCTGCCGGGATGGTCGAACGGTCAAGACGACCGAGGCGAAGGTCGGCGTCGCGGCGATCAGTTTCGGCAACAGCAACGAGAACGCAGTCAGGAAGGTCAGCGCGGTCAGGGCCAAGGCCCGGGCGCGGGCCGCGGCCAGCAACTGGGCAGTCTTGACGGCGCAATCTTGGCTCACCTGCGCGGGTTGGATTTGACAGAAAAACAGCGCGAACAACTGCGCGAATTGATGCAAGCGCTGCGCGCGAATGTAAACATTCAGCGCGATCCGCAGGAGCGTCAACGGCGGCAGGAAATCCTGGAGCGATTGCGCAAAGAAGGGCTGGAGGGAGAAGAGTTGCGACGCGCGGTGATGCGCGAAATGGGAATTGAACCGCCGGCGCGGGGCGAACAACGCCGCGAACCACCACGCGTGGATTTGGCCCAATTGCAACAGCGCCGCGCGGAGCTGATGGAGAAACTGCGCGGAATTCTGACCGCGGAACAAATGACCAAATTGGAAGACGCATTGAGCAACCTCAACCGCGGAGCAGAACGCCGACGTGGTGGTGGTGACGGACTGCAACCGCCTCCCACGCGCCGCGACCGCCAAGGCGGCGGAGGTGCTCAAGGTCAACAGCGAGGTGGCGAAGAGTTTCGCCGCAGGGAGGGGGGCGGTCGTTAACCGGCGCAATACGCCGGATTCTCCAGCTTCGCCGACCTGTGCGAACACGCGCGTGCGCGCCGCGGATTTCGACTCAAGGCATATTGCGCGGCGCGAATGAATTCGGGAGCGATGCTGGTGGAAACCGACTGGCGGGAGTTGGCTGACAAGCCCACTGCCTCTCTACTCGTGGACGACTGGAATGCTCCCTCGGCGTTCCAGTCGTTTTTTTGCGCACAGATTCCTTTTTCTACCTTCTTCCAGAAGCGCGCTGGTCCAATTCGGTTCGCAGCAAGTCCATTCACTCGCTCGTCAATGCGGCCCGCAAGATGCCGACGTCTTCGTCAAACGAATCCGGTGGCAGTGGGCCAAACGAGAATCGCATAAACGGCGCCAGCGGCGACCGGTCGCCGCGCCGCAACATATCGCAGAGCGTTCCCGGCAAAATGGCCGCCTGGTGCTGGAACAGGCGCAGGTTGAATTCGTCAGCGGACATTCCGTAAGGCAATCGCCCCCAATGATAGAATCCGCCGTTCCCTGTAAACAACTCGCATCCCAGTTCCCGCAACGCGTCGCCGTACCGCGCGCGCTGATTGCCGAAATAGTTGCTGATGGCCTGGCGCGCCTCACCCACCCGCGCCGGGGATAACAGTCGGCTCACAAAAATCTGTGACAACCGCGAAACACCACCCATCGCGATCGATGAGAAGTTTCGGAAGATCTCCACGTGTCGCCTGGCCGCAATTACCCAACCGATGCGCGCACCGGGGACTTGTAGGCCCTTCGTCGCCGCCCCCACCACGAACAGATTCGTGTCATCGATGTTGTCGATGAAGGCCAACGCGCTGGAGGGGGGCGCATGGAAAAACTCGTAGGCTTCGTCAATCAATCCGCCGTGCCCATCGTGATTGCAGAAGTCCACCAACTCGCGGAGCGTTTCACCCGTCCAGGTGATACCCGTGGGATTGCAAGGATTACTTTTCACGACCAATGTCGATCCCCCCGCGCGCCCCCGGACCTGACGATAGTCCTCCAGCGTTGGCGCGAACCGATTGTCGGGATTGCTGGGGATCAGCCGATGCGGCCGCTCTAGCAAACGGAGCGCGTCGTAGTAGGGTGTGTATTCCGTCTCCTCGATCAACACCGTGACGTCCGATTGCAAGTGAGCCAATATGGCGTAGATACCCGGTCGTCCGCCAGCAAATACGGCCACATTCTCCGGCGCGATCCGCGCGCCATAGAATTGGCGATAGTAATCGCAAATCGCCTGCAGCAACTCCGGTCCCCCCGTGGCCGGTGGATATCGCAGGTCCGACGATGAAAAATCGACCGACAACGGTATCTCCGGACCGCCCGGAACCGGCGTGGTCATGGGGAACCCTTGCGCCCAAGGATGTGTACCCGGAGAACCCATCGAGTGCCCGGTATGATCCAAGAACTTATACAACGTTTCGTACACGCCCATGGGCGGGAAATATTTAATCAAGGATTCCGTGACGATGCTCATGGTGATGCTCGTTTCCTCTCGAGTTCGTTGCAGTCAGTCCGCCGGATTCGGAGATCGTCCAGCTTAATGCACCTGACTTGCTCAGGTGATTGTTACGTTTCTCGCTACATCCCGCAGGCGGCAACCGACCAAATGCCGCCGGTTTACCCGGCGGATATTTACGCTTCCTGCTTTTCTCCGAAAGTGTTGCAATCCATGAAGCCGGACGATCTCTACGCCTGACGGATTCTCGATTATCGGCAACGCTGGCCTTTTGTCAGCGGGGGACAGGGATGGTGGGGTAAAGCAAATACATCTTGCTGCGGTTGACGTAATCCGCTGTCAGATCGGTGGGCTGTAGGTTTTCCGTGGCAATTTGAAACGTCTCGGCCGGAAGCGCTTCGGTTACGCGAACCTGATGCAGGGTCAAAACCACACGCGGCACCGATTGCCAGCCCCCTAATCGTTTTTTCTCATTCTGGAAGAAAATCAAGCGGTAGGGGAAATTGGGCAAATACGAATCGGAGCCGATCCAAACTTCCACACCGTGCGGCAATTGTTTCGGCAGCCGATCCCATTGAATTCCTCCGGCAAACCAATTGTCGTTGAACTCTTCGCGCAGCAGTTCTCGCAAGGCCCCTTCCCGCCACGATCCGCGCAGGACACGGAACGAAACGCGCGGCGTCCCCCCGGTGGTTTTGGTCCCAGCATCTTCAAACGCAAACATCGCCTGAAGATGATCCAACAAAGAACTCAGCCCTCCGACGCCGTACCAAGCGGCCGCGCTGGCAACAAATTGATCGCGGTGTTGAACCACGGATTGTAGCGCGCCCAAGTCGGCATAGCTCAACTCGGTTCCGAGAGCAGATTGTTGGCGAATATAGAGAAACCGACCGTCGAAGACTTGCGTCAGGCGCGGAGGTTGGCGCGAATCGTCGGACAGCGTCAAGTCCCACAGATAATGCGCGGTCCCTTGGCCGGCCTGAACATACTGACCCTGGCAAACGATGTCTTGACCCAGGTAATGTGCTGTCATTTCGACCTGGGCGATTAGCGGTGGCAGGCTGTTGAGCACCCGCTGTGCCGCCCGGAGGAGTTCGGCGGCGTCGCCAGAGGCAGATGGAGTTGGGTTGTCGATCCACCGCGCTGGGTTGGGTCGAACCAGAGCGCATACCGCTAGCACCACGAGCGAAACGGAGACGGCCAGCTTCATCTACTGTTTTACGGATTTTACCAAAGATTCCCGTTATGCCAAACCGACCTAATACAACGAATGAAAGCGCTGAAACATCGCGCGGCAATTCCGTTGCAAGCATTCCCGACCCAGAGCAGCCGGTCGTTGGCCGCGCGGCATTTTAGGAAGCTTGCCCGCACAGGTCCACGGCAATTTGCCACCCGAAAACGGTTCAGCCATTAGAGTGACATTCACATTCGATCCGTTGCGGCACATGTCGCACACAACCATGCAGCCTCGGCAAGCGGGGGCTGCGCAATCGCATTCAGGGGGGAACTAATGAACGCACGCTTTTTGATCGGCCTGAAATTGCTGGCGCTGGCCATGCTGGCGACCGGCTGTCAAGTGCCGGTGGGCCGCACCGGAATTCCGGTTGCACACAACTTGCCGCCGGCCCAAATGTTATTGGAGCCTGGCCCCGGCGTCGGCGGCCCTGGCCCCGGCGTCTTGGCCCCAAATTCGTACACCGGTTACAGCGGCGGATACGCGCAGGCGGTCGGTGCTGCCGGTCCCGTGTCGCAGCAAACCGTCCAGGTGCTGTTCGACAAGCCCGAACAAATGATGGTCAATTGGGACGTCAGCGCCGTCGGCCAATACGACTCGGCGCCACTGGTGGTCCCCGGGCGTCAGAACTTCATCCACGGCGCGATCTATCGATTGCGTTTGTCCAATATCGCTGGCCGCCAAAACGTGGAACTGTTCCCGACCTTGGAGATCGGTCGGGTCTCGCGCCGCACGGCAGCCTACTTGGCCCATGCTGCGATTCCGATTCAGTTCACCCAAGAGGATTTCGACCAAGTTACATCTGGCAATTTCGTGACCAAAGTCATCTACATCCCCGATCCTGAATTCCAAGAACTCGCGTTGGCCGGTGTGGACACATTGGTCAGCACGCGCTTGGACCCGGGTATGGATCCAATCCTGGAAGCAGATCGCCGCGGCGCGATCTTGGCTGTGGTTCGCATGGGCAACAAGAACCTTCGCTTGGGCGGCGGCGAGATGACCGATGCGGCTGGCGGCATGATGATCAACGGATTGGGTTACACGTCCACCAGCGGCGGGCTGGGTGACATCGGTACCGGCTACATCTCCGGCGTCACTGGACCGCAATATGGTATGCCGTTTACAGGAACGACGATCGGTTTGCCCGGTCCACCCCACATTCCGCTCGGCGGCCCGGCTGGTTTGCGGGAATACAACATGTACAACCACACGGCGATGTCCATTCCTGGCCCCACGCCGCAAGTGGACGTCCATGTCAAACAGAAACCGGGATTGTCGTATCCGCGACCGGCTGACAAGGTGTT
>JACTND010000162.1 GCA_014584305.1 Planctomycetota bacterium
GCGGATCGTTCGGTTTCTCGCTACCACGAGATTGATTGTTCTGTACGCGCGGTGGTGTAGCAAGAAACGTAAAATTCTCCCGGGCAAGCCGGGAGCATTCGGCGCAAACGCAACATCAAATCCCGCCGGCTTGCCCGGCGGATCGTTCGGTTTTTCGCTGCCACCGCGCACCACGCGCGCATCTGACGACCGAGGACTCTAACGCGTGGCTATTGAATAGCAAGCGAAACTGGAGATCCCCAATTTTTTGGGCTACCGGCATCGGAATGTGGGTGTCCCCTTTTTGCTACCTGAAAAGGGTAACCGACAACGCGATGGAACGCTGATGCCAATAATGCTGGGTGAACGGCGGAATTCGTATGGCTTCAATTCTATTCGTTGACTGTGACGAAGCACCAGGTTTGACCACTGAATCAACGAGAATGGGAGCCGACGTCAGAAAGTCAAGACGATACCGCCGACAATGGAATGTTGGCTTACACTTCGATCGCTGACGGTCACGATATTAATGAGCGGAGCGAAGCCGAGGCCATTAACGTACTCCAATGACAACAAAGCGTGGGGACTGACGCGTGTGCTGGTTCCGACCACAAGCTGGCGATTAAACTCGAACTCGGTTCCCGTGGGGCCTTGAATACCTTCGCTCCAACTTAAGGACACCCTCGAAGGTTTGCCGAACCACCAAGTATCAAATGCCGCTTCGGTTCGATAGGCGATGACACGATTAGCAGTCGCCGGCCACGGACGCAAGGTGCTGGTCAATTCGCCAGCGAGCTGCAACTGGCCGATTCGCACGAAAACATTTACGTCCCAGGCCCCGTTTCTCGGACCAAACAATGCGGGGTTGATATGTTCAGGAATAGCCGCATCGTAGATCGTGCCATGCAAATAAGCGCCGCCAATTTGAGCAAAGCCGTCTGGCGAGAACTGCCAATCGTATGACACGTTGACGGAAAAATTGTTTAGTTTGCCTTTGGAAGGGGAATCCGCGACTCGAATTCCTCGACCACCATTGATCGCTGTAATACTTAGGTTGATACCTTCTTGGTAGAAACCTGCGCCGATGCCTTCGTGCAGCGCCGCGAAGTAATGCCAGTTCATTGCTTGGGTAAACGGACTTAAGGTACTCATGTCGCCAAAACTAACAGTTTTTTTCCCGATGAAAGCATAGTATGGCGAGGCGTTGAGGTTGCCGATCGTGATATACGCTTGACGGACTTGAAAACTCCCTTGATTAAACGTGGGAAAACTGAAGACGTCCGAGAACAGGGTTTCGAAATAGCCATGAGTCCAAGGGCCGAAATGGGTAGCAACAGCCAAGTTGCCATGTAGCAGTCGGGCATCTGTAGCCGAGTCACCCACAAAGTCTCCGGGGAATCGCCCTAAATAGTTGAACTTCCCGGTCCGATTCGTCGTCGCTGCGAGGAACGAGCCGCGAAGTTGACCTCCCAAAATCACTTCGGGGCCGTCTGCGCGTCGACCGTGTTCTAAGAGAAACAGTTGCTTGTCCGTTTGCCGATTCTGGAAATCGAGCATGTCCGTGGAAAACGTCGGATCAATTCGAATGGCATCTATGAGTGAAAAGGACGAAGTGCTAGTCGGATCGTCGGAAGAAACCTGCACACGCTCGATAACAGGCGTGGATTCGATAAATGTCGATTGACCAAAAAGATCAAGTGTCCGAAACGACAAAACGGTTAGCAGCAATAGGGGTAAAGGCCGACGTAAACTCGCTTCAGCAAACATTATGGCGACCACTTAGCGAAAGATGATCTCGATCGGAAACAGGTCTCGCAGTTTTGACGTATGGCGATTAATCTCTTCCTCGCGTTTCATTTCCAAGAGTTTTTCTTTGATCGAGGTCTGCGCTTCGACAAACGGCGTGGTGCGGGTATCCTCCCGCTCCAGGACGCGAACAATATGAACGCCGATTTTGGTTTCAATAAGGTCGCTCAATTGGGCGACGGGAATCGTAAATAAGGCTTCCTCAATGGCCGGGTGAACCAGGCTGCCGATGGTCGTCCAATCGTGCTGACCACCAGCCGATGCGGTGATGCCTTGGGACGACCTGGCCGCCACTGCGGCGAACGATGCGCCGTAAACGACTTCATTGCCCATTTGGACAATGGACTCGTACGCGGCTTCCCGGTTCGGAAAACGGTCAAACATTACGGCCAGTTCTTCCCAACGAACACGGGCTTTACTAGTAAACTCGTGGCGATGTTGCTGATAATAGTCCAGCATCTCCTGATGGGTGATTTCCGGTTCGAGATTCAGCTTCTGCATGTTGAAGTAGCGGGCCACCTGGTCTTCGGCCCACCGCCGTTTGTAAGCCCGCAGTGAAGTCCCTTGCGCCCGAAATTGTGCATCCAAGTCCAGTTGCGACTTCAGACGGCTCCGTTCCAACAATTTCGGCAGCATCCGTTCGTCGAAATCTTTCTCAGCTTGTTCCACAATCTTGGGCCACGAGGCGCCCTCCGGCAGTTGTTGCTTCGCATACACGTGCAACAGCTTCTGTTCGACATACTTGGGAGTCAACGCGCGAATGACATTCCCCATTTCGCGCTGGCGAACTTCTGGCGGCGCTTGAGGCATGAAGTTTTCCAGGATTTGATTGGCTTCGAAGGTCATGTCGGCGAAAAATATGGGCTCACCACCGACCAAGGCAATCACCTGGCCAGGTTCAAATGCGCGCGCTGTCGGAGATGGGGGAGTCGCGGGCACGATATTCTCGGACGATTCACGAGGCGTTTCGAACGAAACTGGCTTGGCCGGCTGCGGCGTCGACTCTTGCGAAGCGGGGCGAAAATAGGGGTCGGACTTCGGCTCAATGATTTGCTCGGCGGCCCCCAAAGGAATCCATGTCCAGCCAACGAACCCCAGTGCGGCAAGGATCAGTTTACCTATGGTGTTCACGTTGTCAGTTTTCCCATCGGTTTCAGACAGCGCGGCTTGATCGCTTTGCGGGGCCGCGCGGATTCGAGATTTTCGCGACAAAACGGGGCGGAGAGTAAACAACTAGCGGCCTGCTCGCAAGATCGATTTGACGAGCGCGAGCAAACGATCGGGAGCCGTGGCGCGGGACTTGAGGGTCACGTAGGCGGTTTGATCTTCGGCCAGGCGCATGATCCCCCCCAAAGACCCCGCCAATTGTTCGATGCGACCGCGGTCCACATATTCAAATACGAGATACCGGTCGTCGATGAAAATAGACTTGATTTGCCACAAGGCGGCTTCCAGTTTGACTTCCATGGCCGCTAGCATGCGTTCTGCCGGTGGAGGCAAGGCCCCGAAACGGTCGGCCAATTCCTTGGAGATGTCCTCTAACTGGGCGAAGTCCTCGACCCGCGCCAGACGACGATAGACGTCGATTTTGTGGCGGCGATCGGGAATGAATTCGTCGGGCAGATAGGCCTCGATGGGCAAATCGAGATCGACATCCAGCGAGAGTTTGACCGGTTTGCGCTGCAACTCGCGAACGGCTCGCTCTAACAGCTGGCAATACAATTCGTAGCCCACGGTAGCGATATGACCGCTTTGCTCTAGGCCGAGCAAGTTGCCCGCCCCGCGAATCTCCAAATCGCGCATGGCGATCGCAAACCCTGCCCCCATTTCGGAGTAGCTCTCGATGGCATGCAAGCGTTTCTTAGCATTGTTGTTCAGTTCGTGTGTTGGGTCGAGTAACAGGTAACAATAGGCTTGAAACCGATCGCGCCCCACGCGGCCGCGCAATTGATGCAACTCGGCCAGCCCATAACGCTGCGCCTCATTGATGAAGATCGTGTTGGCTGTCGGAATATCGAGCCCGCTTTCGATGATCGTCGTGGCCAGCAAAATGTCAAACTGATGATGGACAAACTCGGTCATGACCTCTTCGATATCGTGCTCCGGCAATTGTCCATGGACGACGCCGATCCGCGCTTCGGGAACGATCGTCTGCAATTCCCCGCGGATGAAATGAATGTCCTCGATCCGGTTGTGAACGAAGAACACCTGACCGCCACGGTTCATTTCCTGCAAAATTGCCTCGCGGATCAGTTCCGGGTCGAAACGCGTGACTTGCGTGCGTACAGGCAAGCGATTTTCCGGAGGCGTTTCCAAATTGGAAATGTCTCGCACACCGACCAACGATAAATGCAGCGTCCGCGGAATGGGAGTGGCCGTCATGGTCAAGACATCCACACTATGCCGCAGCTTTTTGAGCCGGTCTTTATGCTCCACGCCGAAGCGTTGTTCTTCGTCGATAACTACCAAGCCCAAGTTACAGAACGCCACGTCCGTGGAAACCAAGCGGTGCGTGCCGATACAAATATCGACATCGCCATTGCGGAGGGCTTGCACCGTTTCGCGTTGTTGGCGGGCTGTTGCAAATCGGCTCAGGCGGCCGACTTTCACCGGAAACTCCGCCATCCGTTCGCGAAACGTGCGATAATGTTGTTCGGCAAGTACCGTCGTGGGCACCAATACCGCCACCTGGTAGCCGTTCTCGACGGCCTTGAAAGCCGCCCGCATGGCGACTTCGGTTTTGCCATACCCGACGTCGCCGCACAACAGTCGATCCATCGGCTTGGGCTGTTCCATGTCGGCTTTGATCGCTCGAATGGCGGTGAGTTGGTCCGGAGTTTCGCGAAAAGGAAACGCCTGCTCGAACTCGTGTTGCCAATGCGTATCGGGCCCGCAGGCGAACCCGGGGCGCGACGCGCGGATCGCCTGCATTTCCAGCATTTCTTTGGCGAACTCGGCGACCGCTTCCGCCGCTGCTTGTTTTTGCCGGTCCCATCGTGATCCGCCGACTTTGGCCAGCTGTGGACGGGACTTGGTGCCGCCGATGTATTTCTGGATGAGGTCAATCTTTGTTGTCGGCACGTAAATGCGCGTGCCTCCGAAAAACTCCAACTCCAAGTGTTCGGAGTTCTGGCCGTTGCGATCGAGCAAATGCAAACCGCGATATCGGCCGATCCCGTGCTCGAGATGCACGACCAGATCGCCCTCCCGCAGATTCGAGAACGTGTCGATCGCTTTGCTCAGGCGTCGCTGGCGGCTGCGGCGCAGTTCTCCACGATGAAACATTTGGTCGCAACCCAGGATCGCGCTCTGCTGCCGCCGCAGCCGAAACGAGCGATGGACGCAGCCCACAGCGAAATGAAGTCGTCCCTGTCGCGCGGTCTCCGTCGCCCCGAGAATCTCTCGGACGCGGTCCAATTCTCCTGGCACGCGCGTCACGATGTGCACGTCTCCGTTCGCGCCCAATTGATCGACCACACCGCGCAGTTCGGCGATATCGGCGCCGAAATCGCTCACGTCCGCAGCGCCCAACGACCAGTTGTTTTCGAAACGCGCGGATGCCAACCGGTAGGCCAGGGCCTGGGGATAGTTGGCTAACTGGGCGCGCAAATCGTCGTACGCCAACAGATGCCGTCGCTTGGTGCCACGGTCCAAATACTGCACGGCCTGCTGCTGAATCTCTTCGGGTTCCAACCAGATGACCATCGTCTGTCCGTCCAAATACTCAGGCAGCGAGCCAGGCTGGGAAAACTCGGCATTCGGCATCGAGACTTCGATCTGCCCGACATCCGCCGCACTGCGTTGCGTGGCGACGTCGAACTGCCGCAAGGAATCAACTTGATCGCCGAACAACTCAACGCGGATCGGAGTGGACCATTCGGGGGCGTAGAGATCCAGGATGCCGCCGCGAATACTGTATTCGCCCGGCTTCTCAACCGTCGGGCGGCGTTCAAATCCGTGACGTTGCATCCAGGAAATAAAGGCGTCCAAGTCGAGCGTCTGGCCGAGCCGAATCGATTGCGACTGTTCCAGAAGCCATGCCGCCGAAGGAACCTCTTGCAAAAGCGATTGGATACTGGCAATCAATAGTGGTGGCGCTGTTTGGCGGGCAAGCGCCCGCAATGTTCGCATTCGGTCGCTGAGGTCCTGGTCTTTGGCCGGATCGGTCAGCGGCGACAAAGAAGCGGCAGCGAGCGTATCCAATTGCGATCGGTCTAGGTAGGATTCCAGGTCGTCGGCGACGACGTCCGACGCGGGAAGATCCGGCGTCACGATCAGCAGCGGGCGACCCAGGGTTGCCAACGCAGCCACCAACAGCGCGCACCCCGAGCCGTGAACTTCGTCGAACGTCGTGGGTTGACCAGTGGCCATGGCCGCAACGGCGGCGGCGAAGTCCGGTTCATCTGCCAAGATTTGTGGCAGGAGGCGGATCCGCTCGCTGATCCCCACCGCCGGTGACTCCAGCACCATACGCTCCGAT
This sequence comes from Planctomycetota bacterium, assembly GCA_014584305.1. Taxonomy (GTDB): domain Bacteria; phylum Planctomycetota; class Planctomycetia; order Pirellulales; family Pirellulaceae; genus BJ22. Next base: position 6,266 of record JACTND010000162.1, read on the forward strand.
TCTAGACAAATCGGCAAGGTGTTGATAGGGCGATCACCGGACCCCGTGCATCATACGTTTCAATATCGGCGACACGAGTAAGAGCCCCACTCCGATGGCGACGCTGACCCAACCAATCGACGTAAAGACGTCACACGACGTCCTGAGCGCTTCCTGCGGATTAGCAGCTTCTCCAGCCACCGATTCCGAAGCGGCAAGTTGTGCAATAACGCCAGCGGCATATTGCGCCATCGAGCTGGAAAGAAACCAAACACCCATCATCAGCCCAACTACCCGGGCCATCGACAGCTTGGTAATCATGGACAAACCGACTGGCGAAAGGCATAGTTCTCCAATCGAATGAATGAGGTAGGCCAGCACCAGCCAAATCAACCCCGTCCGGAATTGGTCGTTGGCAAACCTGGCGCCATACACCAAGACCAGGAAACCGACGCCCACTAGGATAATGCCAATCGCGAATTTCACTGGCGTTGACGGCTCCAAATTGCGCCGGGCCAACGCCGCCCACATCAACGAAAACACGGGCGCCAATAAGACGATAAACAAGGGATTGAAAATCTGCGTTTGCCCCGCTGGCATGTTGTACGAACCGGCGAATGTTTTGATTTCCAAGTTCGTATTACGTTCTGCATACACGGTTAAGGAGGAACCAGCCTGTTCAAACAACGTCCAAAACACAACCGAGAATACAACCAGCACGATGGCCACCACCATCATCTGGAATTCCTGACGGCTGCCGGTGAAGAAGGCCCAAGCCGGAATCCCAAACACGGCCAAGAAGAAGACCACAAACAAAACCTTGCCCAAAATTGGTTGATTCATCAAGTACTCGACGACACCTTTCGAGTTTTCCGCTGCCGCCGCTGCCGCCTCCGCAGTGTTCATGGAGTTGTTGAGCAGAAACCACATCAGCGGTATTGCCGCGAGCGCACCAATGACGATGATCCACCCCGTTGACCGCGAAGCACCTGCGGGAGGCTCGCCGTAGCCTGCCAATCGGTTTCCATCGAATTGAAATAACGCCCAAGCCACTGCCATGCCGATGGCCGCCAATAGAAAACCGGCCCACCAACCAAACTGTGCCGCGGCCCAGGGACACAACGCTTGCGATATCATCGAGCCCAAGTTGATTCCCATGTAGAAAATGGTGAAGCCACCGTCGCGCCGCGCATCGCCGACCGCGTAAAGCGAGCCGACCATCGTCGAAATGTTGGGTTTAAAGAAGCCGTTGCCGACGATTACGCAGGACAGCGACAACAACATCATTTGCACCCAGAACAAATCGCGTTCACCATCGAAGCGAAAACTACCTTTGGCCAACTCGATAGCGGGTTGTGATTCGTCCTTCGGTTTCAATTGGACGCCGCCGTCCTCGCGCGGGGTAATCACATACGTCACTTGTTCGATTGTGATTTCGTTGCGCTTGCCCCCATTGTGTTCGCTGTTAGGCACCATCGTGACATAATGGCGTTGATTCTGGAACTCGACGTAAGGTCGCGCCTGCGATCCGCCAAAACACAATCCGAAATATCCGATCGACATCAAGATCGCGCCCAGCTTGACGCTCCGTTTGGAGCCCAGGTAACGATCCGCGATCAAGCCGCCGAACAAGGGGGTCAGATAAACCAACGAAGTGAACGCGCCATAGAGGCCGTAGGCCACCTTGTCTCGGAAGACAAAATGGTTGACCAAGTACAAAGTCAATATGGCCCGCATGCCATAGTAGCCAAACCGTTCCCACATCTCTGTCGTAAACAGTCGAGCCAATTGACGCGGATGTCCGAACCAGGATTTCGATTCCGAAGACATGCCCACTTGCCCGCCGGTTGCACTCATCCGCCTGACCTTTCCCTAAATCTCGCTCTGAAGGAACAATCGACTTGGAATACGTTGTCCTCTCCAAATCAGCGATTGTTGTAATGAATTGGCAGAATGCCAGCAAGTGAACAGAACAGCAAAAAGAGCTGGATTTCCTACTTTTGTCGGATCGACAACGTGCTGGCCGACAGGAAATGTTCCAAATCGGTACCGGCCAGCGTTCGACGAATGAGCTCGTCCAAAGTAACCTCACTGGCATCCAGGTCGATCACGATCTGCAACTGCGCGCGAAGACGTTCATCGATTTCCAAATCGCGGTCGGTCTGTCGCGCGATGGCCGTCAAAATAGCTAGACGGGAGCCCCGGGTCTGCAAGTTATAGGTGGCGTTCGAATCGGATAAAGCGGCAGGCCGATCCCAAGCAAGGGCGATGCGTGCTGCATCGGCCACTTGCTCCGCCGTTCCCTCTAACCGAATCGTGTGTCGTTCCCCAGTAACGCGCAGGTCCGGAAACTCGCTGCGCAGTTTTCGCTGTAAGCCTGGGACGTCCGTGAGGTTGGAGAGGGATTTGCGCCATTGGGTCCGTTGCGGAAAATCAATAATCCGCAAGGACATGTTTTCACCGAAATCGACCCAAAGGTCGAATCCGACCAACAGCAAGGCAACTTGTTGATACACGGGGAGGGGAGGCCAGTCCAGCGGCGCCCACCAATCGTGCGGTATGCGTTCCAGATTAGTCAGCGTTACTCCGGCGTCGCGGGCCAACGACTCGACCCAATCGCGCGGCGCCGAGCATTCGCCCCCCGAACTCAGAGGTCGTTCCGCCATCAACTTTTTCTTGATGTCGTCCGGTAGCGGCGAGCGCTGAATTTGACTCCGGAGTTCGGCCAACAACTCCGGCAAAGCGAGGGCTGCTGTCGGCGGCCCAATGTAGAACACATTGGGCAATTGCGCTACGGCCCAACGATCGCGCGTCCCTAACTGCCAGAGAACCTGTTCGAACGTCAATTGCTTGGCGCGCAAATGAACTGGTTGGTTCGGGTCGATGCGCCGATCGAGCAGGGCCGCCATTCGACATTGCCGCGCTAATAACAACACCTCGTCGCGCAACTCGCCCTGATCCAACAGCAAATCAAATCGATAGGTGGCCGCGCGGCGTTCAAAGCGGTCACCCACTTCCCAAGGCTCATCCCGTAGGGCCAGTCCGGAGACGACAGTAACGATCCCGATCCAAGCCGATAGCCAGCGTTCACTCATTTGCGGTTAGCCCAAACGCTACAAACGTTACATCTTCCAGACTTGCCAGCATTTCCGGGCAAAAATCGGTTGACAGCGCCTATTCCCTGCTCGCGGATCGTTGAGTATAGCCCACCGCGCGACTAAACTCAAAGTTTACGCCATGGGGGGATCAGGACCCCACAATTATCGTGCTTGGTCAATATGAATCAACATCAACTTTGCAATTGAGAATGGACGCGCCGCCGCTCGCACCAATCATTAACGTCTTCTATCGTCGCTATTTGGCTGACGAGTGTTCCGCGGCGTTTGTCGATGCAGTGACCGCCCATTATCGAATCCCCACCATCGTTCGACTGGCCGAGGGGGGGGCGCCGATCACGCGCCGCGCGGCTGTCTTGGCGTTGGGCTTTGTCGGGGATTTTGACACCAACGAAACATTGGGGCGGGCGTTGTCCGATTCCGACCGAGCGGTACGGGTGTTGGCGGAACACGGCATCCGCCAAGTCTGGTTTCGTCAGGGAGACGAAGCGCAACAGCGATTGGTGCGACAGTGCGCCCGTTGGAACCAACGTGGCCTATTCAATGACGTGATCGAATGGACCACCGATTTGATACACGCGACCGGTTCGGAGATCGGAGAGTGTTTCCATCAGCGAGCCATTGCCTTGTATGCGACGTCGCAATTCGAGGAAGCCATCGCGGATTATCGCGAAGTGCTCTACTTGAACCGTTTTCATTTCTTGGCGGCAATCGGATTGGCGAATTGCCATTTGCAACTGGATGACGTTTCGGAAGCGTTGGCTTCTTTTCGCTTGTCGTTGGCCATGCATCCGGATTTGGAGTCGGTACGCGGACAAATCGCGCGGTTGGCGAAAATCGTGGACGGCTAATCCGCCGCTCTTTGTGAACCATCGCCGGGTCACTTGTGTCGCCTGCCGACCCGGGCAGAACCTGGAATTCACAGCCCGAAAAACGCCGCTAGTACACTGCCCTGGACAAATGTGCGTTCTTTGCGAAGAATAGTAGCAGAAAACATCGATTTGTTCAGCGATACGAGACGGACGATTCAGATCGACAGGAGCATTTAATGAGTGTGACATTAACCGAACGGGCGGCCACCGAGGTCAAGCGATTCTTGGAACAAGGCCAATATGCGGAAGATGCGGTGTTGCGCATCGGCGTCGTGGGTGGCGGCTGCAGTGGATTCAATTACAGCCTCAATATCGCCACCGATTATGACGAAGGCCGCGATACGTTGTCAGACCAACACGGTGTCAAAGTTGTTGTCGATCGCAAGAGCGCGCTGTTCCTGGAAGGGACCTCGGTTGACTACTACGAAGGTTTGGACCAACGGGGATTTCAATTTATCAATCCCAACGCCAAACGGTCCTGCGGCTGCGGAAATTCTTTCAGCGTTTAGTCGATTTATCCCAATCGCCAGTTGATACCAGCGAAGGACGGGGCTCTGGTCCCGTCCTTTGTCGTTTGAAGACGACGTGCGCGACGTGGCCAGAGGGCTTTTTTGCGCAAATCTGTTATTGAATGCCAGCCGCTGGACCATCTACAATACGCTGCTTCGAGATGGCAACGCGGTACCAGGAAAAGAACCATGGCAAAAACACAAGCTCCGGCGATGCGCCGCCACGAACTGATGCCGGGGATACACCTGCAAGGTCCATGGCAGGAGGTGCCGCGCGGTTTGCGATTTTTCGCCGGCCTGGGGGTCCGCGAAACAGTCGAGGCCGTCTTGGTGGCCGTGATTCTTGCTCTGCTATTTCGCACCTTTCAGGCAGAAAATTTCATTATCCCCACGGGTTCGATGGCGCCCGGCTTGATGGGACAACACATGGACGTGGTTTGTTCCAAATGCGGATTCGCTTACCAAGCCGGCGCGAGCGGCGAAAGTTCGCTTACGGCACCCGCCAATCGAAATACCGTTTCGCATACGACCTGTCCCATCTGCCGCTATCGAATGGGCATGGAACGCCGTCGCAACCCCGATCATCATTCGAACCAAGGCGACCGCATCGTCGTGGACAAGTTTTTGTACGACTACATCGAGCCCGAGCGATTCGAGGTGATCGTTTTTAAGAATCCCAACAATGGCAAACAGAATTATATCAAACGCTTGGTGGGGCTGCCCGGCGATCAACTCACGATCGAACATGGTGACGTCTTTCTGATGCGCGAAGTGGACGGGACTTGGGTCAAGGAGATTATCCGCAAACCGGCAAACAAGGTCCGCGTTATGATGCAGTTAGTGGATGACACCTACCACATTCCGCAAAAATTGCACGACGCCGGTTGGCCATTGCGCTGGCAAGCGTGGGGCGCGCGCGATTCAACCCGCTGGGAGACCGTGATTTCACAATCCAAACCCATCTATCACCTGGACGCGCCCGGCACTTCACCGCAATGGCTCCGCTATCGGCATCATGTTCCGAACGAAGCTGCTTGGGAAACGATCGAATCTACGGGCACCGCCCCAGATTGGATCCTGAAATCGCTGGGACGATTGATTGGAGATTTTTACGCTTACAATCACAGCGAAACGCGACCGCCCGGCTATATCCCTCTCGATGTGAACGGGATTCACTGGGTTGGCGATTTAGGAATACAGGCGAACGTCGAATTGAAACGCAGCGGCGGCAAACTGCTGGTGGATGTCGTTGAGGGCGGTGCCCATTTCATCTGCGAGATCGATTGCCAAACCGGGGCCGCGACCGTGCGCTGCAGTGACGAAAACGTGAAGTTCGCGGACGCTACCGGCCAGTCTGTTGCCGCTCCGACTGGCCAAACTCCGTTGCGCGGTCCCGGCACATATGACATCTTTTTCGCCAATGTGGACGATCAGTTGTGGTTGTGGATCAATGGGCAACTCATCGCATTCGATGCGCCGTTCTATGCGCGACCGCGACCGTTTTACCCTCAGTGGAGCCCCACGGACGCGGGCGATGCGGAACCGTTGGGCATC
>JACTND010000061.1 GCA_014584305.1 Planctomycetota bacterium
AGTCGAAGCGATGCAAGCCAGAAGGTCGATCTGCGAAATACTGCGAAATACTCACGTTTTCGGGACTGGTGTAATGGTAGCACGAAGGATTCTGGCTCCTTTAGTCGGGGTTCGAGTCCCTGGTCCCGAACTGATGACGGCCTAACAACCGTCTTCTATAGCAGCCTCATCATCGCCGTCGTTCGTGTCCGATTCCGTTAGTCCCTGATTGTGTTCGTGAGCGGTCTCATCGTCCGCCGCTTGCTTCTGTTGGTCGTCTTCGATCGGAAAATCGATATTGGGTCGCATTGGCAACGACAATTCGTCCGAAGCATCGTTGGCGGGGGGCGTCCGCGGCTTGATCACCTCACTCCGGGCAAGTCGCAACGAAGCCAGGTTGTCCGCGGAGACGACATAATACCACGCCCCGTAGCGATCGTTGAGTTCATCCACACGCCGCTGAGCAGCCTCGATATTCTTCTTTCGCTCGGCGACTTCGGTTTCGTAACGCATCTTCGCCACTTCGAATTGCATTTTGGCTTGTTCGTACTCCGCTAGGGCTTTGTCGTACGCAACGAATTCCGGATTGCGCTCCGGCTTGGCGGGCGGAGCCACGTCTTGGTCAACTCCGCCAGCTTTTTGATGGACGTCGGAGTCGGTTTCCTGCTCTTGGTCGCCGGACTTTTCTTGCGCGTCGTTGGACTCCTGCGCTCCGTCAACTTTCGCTGGCGGATCACTGGCTGGCGTGTACCCCTCGGGTTTCGTCGGCTCGACCGGCGGTTGCGGTTCTTCCGGTTGAGGGAACTGCGATTCATCCAGGTGGACGGTAATCATCAGAAACCGGTTTTTCGCGTCCTGGGCGTCGTTTTGGCCAGGCATTTGCGTGGCTTCGTCGGAAACATCGGGAGTGTCGGAATTGTGTTCCGCCCCCTGATCCGTAGGCAATTCCTCGGACGTTCCGCCGAACTCGATCACATCATCGTCGCCCGAAATGCTGCGGCCGACGTAGAGATGGTAGCCGATACCGTCCGACGTGCTAAAGGCAAACTCGCCAAATTGCGCGACGAAACTGAAATCATCCAAATTCGCGGTGCGCGGAATCAGATTGAACCCTTTATCGCGCAAGTTACGACGAAGGACTTCCACCGCTTGCGCGAACAATTCGGGAACAGCCACCAACTCAGGAATTCGCTTCGGCGTCAAATCTGGTGTCAGAAACTGTTGCCCCTGGTATTGGAATTTAGGCCGGACCCCGACGATTTTCAAATTCGTCAATGTTCGAAGCCATTGATTCACCCGGTTTTCGTCCACCATCTCTTGGGATTCATCCAAACCAGGCAATTGCCATTGCCAATTCTCTTTCGATCGCGACAACGAAAATTCATCTCCCGGAATCTTCAGGACTTCAATCGTTTGGCGCGCTGGATTGACGCGTTCTCGCAATTCATAGTTATTCACCGATGCGCTGGTGATATTGCCCATGGCCACGTCCAATAAACGCGTATCAATCCAATCGGAAAATCGCGTCGATAGTTCTAAATTCAGATGGGCGCGGTAGGTTTGCTGCTCGTCTGCTCGGCGAACGTAATACGATTTCCGCGTTTGGCCACGATTCGTTGGATCAACTTTCTGCTCGGGCCGGGTCTCCGTCTCTGGAACTTCGCGTCCAATGATCAAATCCGCCAATACCTGTCCACTGCCGTCGCGGAGGACGATCCGTTTTCCGGCGTTCTCGATATCGATATTGGTATCGTCTTGCGGATCAAGGACGCCGAACCGACTGTGATCGGCAGGCAGACGGCCAACAATTGCGTCGCGCTGCATAGCGATCAACGAGGCGGCAGCTTTAGCTAAGCGATCCACTGCTTCGGCGGGGTAATTGTGATGGCTAGGGATGATCCACAAACCGTCCACACGCTGGATAGCGAAGTGGCGCAAGCGCGCGTTGGCATCGACGGCATAGACATCCATCGACTGCGGCTGATCGCTCGCGGTGAACTTCTCGAAAAAGGGCTTTCCGACCAATTCAAAGCCGGCGACGTTCGGCGGCAAATTCGCCCAAAACGCGGCGCCGGCGATCAACAGCGATACGCCGGCGACAATGCAAAAGGTGACCGTCTTGCGTACTTCTTTGGACATGTTACGTTCTCGCCCTCACCTGGAAACTGATTTCATACTTGGCCAGCCGCCCGATCGTTCGAGTGATTGGGAACCTATCGCGCTTTTCGCTCTGGACGTATGAAGCGGTTTTCATTGATCCGCCGCCAACTCAAGACGATGACCCCCAGAATCAGCGCCGGCAACGGTGCCAGGCAAACCGCTAAATTGCGAATGAAGTTTTCGAGTCGCGAGATTTGTTGCTGCTCGGCTGTTTTCAGCCGGTTGACTTCCCGCTCGCGGTCTTTCTCGAGTTTCTCTTTTTGGCGATCGAATTGAGCTTGCGTATCGAATGCCTCTTGAAATAATGCCTGGCGCACTTGCATCGTGTTCGCTGATTCATCATCGCCGAGTTTTTTGGCGGCATCCTCCAGACGTTGTCTCGCTTTTTCCAATTCCTCGCGGAGTTGGGATTCCAATTTCGTTTGTTCATCCGCGCGATGGGAGCGAAAACGCTCGATTTCGCGCTCCACGGCGGTCAGTGTCCGCGGGGCGGCTCGGCGATTGCGCAGAGCGACAAAACTGCGATTGCCTGCCAAGACCTCAATGGCGTTGATCAACAATTTGGTATTGTCGAGAGGTTTGCCGAGAGCTTCTTGTTGAATCGTGCTCCAATAGGACAAGAAATCCAAATCCCCGATCAACACGACATTCGTTGGGTTCCCGCCAGTTCCCGTTACGTGGGCGGCCAGGCAGACTGGCCCTTCCGGCTTTTGCGGTTGAGGATTCGGTCGAATGAGTCGCAAGTCATCCATGGTGTAACGATTGAAAATCGGCTCCTCGGAAATCTGCGGACGCCGCGTGACAGGATTGACTCTTTCCCGGGCCTGTGTGGGAACAAAGGTCAATTCCTCCCACGGTATCACACTGGCCGTGGAGCCTAACGTAATCAACGGCGTAAACGTAAAACCCGGCACACTGTCATCGCGAGAAAAATGACCAGCGTGGAAAAACAGGGCGTCCTTCATCGATGATGTAATGGGGTGGTCGAGGTTGAAATTCGGCGCGTCCCCGGTCGCTTGACAAAAAACAAATGCCGCTTCAAAGGGCCCATAGTAGCGCGGCCACGAGTTGCCCAAATACGTAGGCCAGTTACCGGAAAACCCCGGATGAGGATTCACCAAATGAAACGCGGTTTGCCCATTATCCCAACGCACACCGATGGACTTCATTAATGTGCGGCACGTTCCCCCGTCGGCTTTAGGTGATCCACTGGAAGCCAAATACTGGAAAAATGGGTTGTCCGGTGAAATCCGCGGCTGGCGCGGCGCATTGATCACGGCCATTTCGGTCGGATCTTGGAAAGCGAAAAACGCCGGCAACGGATCGGCCAAGATGACGACCGCATGACCTGCCTGAATGTACTTGATCAACGCGTCTGTGGCCGGCTGCGTCAAACTGGCCGGGTCCGGCACCAACAACACTCGGGGCGGAGTGCGGACCGGTGCAGCTGTCTGCGAGTCCTCGCCGTCGGCCGTGGGAGTCGTTGGGGGCAGCAAGTCCACCAGATTATTTTGGTGAATGATCTCGACCTTGAACAGCTTTCTCAGCCCTTTCATCGTGTCGTCGTACATCCAGAGGGGGCGCACGCCATTGACCTCTGGTCCGGCAAAGAACGCATCGGTTTCGACGATTCCCAAGGTCACTTCGAAATCCTTGTCCGTCACTAACGCGATCGCGCGGGCCAGTTCGTACTCGATTGCTGCGTCGTTTCCGAGAGTCGGCAACGTGACGTCACCCAGCGAACTCGACAAATGCGCGCCCAAATAAATCTTCTGTTCCACCGTCCGACCGCCGATTTCCGATCGATCCGACAACGGCTCGATGCCGATGTTTTGGGCCTCCAATTCGGCGGGGCTGTTGGCAGTCACCTCAACCACCCGTACATCGACCGCCGAACCACCGATGGAGCTCAACTGCCGCAAGAGACCCAACAAACGCTTCTGTGTGTTCACATAATGCCGCGGAACCTCCCGGCTGACATACGCTTGAATCGTCACCGGCCGCTCGTTCTCGCGAGCTTTGCGCACCGTCTCCATAGTCACGGCATCCAGCGAGTAAACTCGGTCCGCCGTCAAATCGATCCGGGCCCACCGCGACGATGAGAAGGCATGTAGGACGTAGCTCCAGGCTACCAACGTCAATACCAATGCCGCAACGCGAATGGCGAACTGACCCGACAGAGTTACTTGTTGTCCGCGACTCCAATGTCGCCGGCTGATGACGATCAAATTCAAATACAGCATCAACACAATTATGCTGATGAAGTAGGCGATGTTGGCCCACAAGATCAGGCCGTTGGAAAAATCGTAGAGATACCAATCGATACCCAATCGCTCCCAGCCGACGCGCCCTTGGAAGTAGTAGCCGATCAACACGGGGAACGAACAAAGGATCGCGCCGACCACAAAAGCAACCGTCGGGCTGTCCGTCAAACTGGACGCGAACATCGCGATCGAGATCAGCGCCAATCCGGCCAGCCAATACCCCAAATAGGTCGCCCCGATCACACCCCAATCAGGAGTGCCGAGAAACGCCAATGCCACCAATTGGGTCAACGAGAACAGGAGCGCAATGGTGTACACCGACGCCACCGCCAGATACTTTCCCAATAAGATTTCCAAATCCGTCGCTGGCAACGTAAACAAAATCGCATCCGTTCCTTGACGTTTCTCGTCGGACCAGACTGTCATCGCGATAGCCGGCGCGAGAAAGAGCAGCAACATCGGAAAATATTTCGTCAACTGGTCCAACGTCGCCAAATTGTCGGCGAAGAACTGTTGGTTGAACGCCAGCAGGGCGGACATCACCACAAACACGAAGATAAACACATATCCCAGCACACCCGAAAAATACTGTTTCAGGTTGCGCGAACAAACAGCGGTCACTACGTGAAGTCGAAACATCTTACGCGCGGCTCCCAGCAGCAAATCCAGTCAAATGATGAAAGCGGGCTTCAATCGAATCGCGGCCCCCCAGCTCATCTAGCGTACCGTCAAAAACCAACCTCCCCTGATCGATCAACAACACGCGACTGCAAAGTACCTCGACCTCTTGCAATACGTGTGTCGATAACAAAATGGTTTTGGTTTTGCCCAAGTCGCGAATGAGCTGCCTGATTCCCACCAACTGGTTGGGATCCAGGCCGCTGGTTGGTTCGTCCAAAATCAGGACGTCGGGATCGTGCAACAACGCTTGGGCCATACCGACGCGCTGGCGAAATCCGCGCGACAACTTGCCAATTGGCTTATGCCAGACCTCTTCCAAGTTGCATTTATTCGCGACGTAGTCCATCCGTTCGCGGCGTTTGGCTGTGGCCAGTCCCCGCGCTTTGGCGAGGTATGTCAACGCTCCCGAGGGGGTCATTTCGTTGTACAACGGCCCATTCTCAGGCAAATAACCGATCCGCTCACTAGCGGCAATTCGATCGGTCTCCAGATCGTATCCGGCGACTGTGATCGATCCGCGGGTCGGCGCCAAATAGCCGGTCAACAACTTCATGGTCGTCGATTTTCCAGCCCCATTCGGCCCCAAAAACGCGCAAACCTGTTTTGCCGGCACCTGAAACGAAACATTATTCACCGCCGCGAACTGACCGTAAAACTTGCACAGCCCGTCGGCCACAATCATGGCCTGCGGTTGACCATTTGCGTTTTTCGCCATAGCCATATTCTCTCGTACTCGTCGCCCAAGCTACTGCATGCGCAGCGCGCGAACAGCGATCCTAACGATTCATCCTAACTCTACCCATCTCGCCGCCAACCGGAAATGGTTGCAAGGGCGGTGACCGGGAGGGCCATCGCCCTCCTCACGAGCTCGCCAATAAATGTGCTCGCGATAAGACGGTCTATTTTAGCGAATCCGCATAGAGCTGAAAACGCCTGTAGATCCGGTGGAACTCCGCCGCCGGACGACGTATATTCTCGAAAGAGGGTTCGCCGACGTTTTGCACGATGTTTGCCATGCCAGCCAATCTTACTCCGCAATATCAAAAAGCCGAACAGGCATACCGCCAAGCGACATCGGTCGAGGAGCAGTTGACATGCCTTCAGAACATGCTGAAAGAGATTCCGAAACACAAAGGAACGGACAAGCTTCAAGCAGACCTGAAACACAAAATCGCGAAACTGAAGGACGAGTCCGCGAAGGCCTCCAAAAAAGCCGCGTCGAAACCGAGCCGCACGATACCGCGCCAAGGAGCCGGCCGAACGGTGATCGTAGGCCCACCCAATGCCGGCAAGAGCCGATTGCTGTCGATGCTCACCCGCGCGACCCCGGAAGTCGCCCCCTACCCTTTTACCACGCGCGAACCGATCCCCGGCATGATGCCTTGGCAAGATGTCGTTGTGCAGTTGATTGATACACCCGCCATCACCGCCGATCTGTTTGATCCCGAGACCCAATCATTAGTGCGCGGCGCCGATTTGGTTCTGCTCCTGCTCGATTTGAACAACGATGATGGCCTGGATCAACTGATTGAGGTGTGGAACCGATTTGAAGCGAGCAAGACCCGCCTAGCGAAAACCACATTCTTGGACGAACACGATATCGGGGTCACACATACTGCGACGATGCTGGTGCCGAACAAGACCGATGCGCCCGAGGCCCTCGACCGCTGGGAGATCTTTCGCGAGCTGCTCCCGTTTGACCTGCCCACGCATCTCATTTCCGCCGAAACCGGCGCTGGACTCGAAGAACTGCGCGATGCGATCTACGCTGCCATGGATTCAATTCGCGTCTATACCAAACATCCCAAGCAAAAAGAGCCGGACCGCGACCGACCCTTCTCACTCAAACTGGGAAGCACCTTGGCGGACTTAGCCGAACTCATCCACCGCGACATGGCCGCTCGGCTCAAGTTCGGCAAAGTTTGGGGCACACACGTCCACGACGGGACTATCGTCAAGCCGGACTATGTCTTGCACGAAGGTGATATTGTCGAGCTTCATGCCGACTGAACCGGCCGCGTTCTTTCCCTCGCTAGCGCGTCGGGTTACATTGGTTATTACCCCGCGTCGCGGCACACCTACTCGACACAAGCGTTAGGCTCGGGACAGGAATTCGCCGCTGCGCGTATCCACTTTGATCCGCTCGCCTTGTTTCAGGTACTCGGGGACCTGCACGACCAAACCTGTCTGCAAGACGGCGGGTTTCGTGCGACTGGTGGCGGAATTTCCCCGGACGGCAGGATCGCATTCCGTCACTTCCAGTTCGACCGCCGTGGGCAATTGCAACCCGACGCATTCCCCGTTGTAAATCAGGGCGAACAGGCCTTCCAGATCTTCGGTAATGAATTGCCGCTCGTGCTGCACATCGTCCAGCGGCAAGCTGTATTGGTTGTAGTCCGTTTGATCCAACACGTGCAAATGAGTCGCATCGCTGTACATCAATTTGACTTCGCGGCGATAGAAGTCGGCCTCGTCCAGTGAATCCGTCCCTTTGAGCGTAATGTCCACCTTGTTTTTGCTGACCACGTTGCGCGCGCGGAATTTGTACAGGGTGGCCGCGCCGCGCGCGGATGGCGATTGCACGGACACGCTTTCGATCACGACGGGCTGTCCGTCATGCACCATTACAGAACCGGGTTTGATCTCTTTGGCCAACATTACATCAAACTCATGCTTTGCGGGTCGAAACCGACGCCGCGACTGATTTCCGTCAATTTCTCCATCACTAACAGCAGTCCGCCGGGGTCCAATTGATCCGCATCCCCCGTCGCCGCGTCGATTCGTTCGAAATGATAGATATCGTACCGCGCATCGCATTGGGACAACTGTTTCAACTTATGGGCATCGTCGCCGGTCAAGGTAATCGATCGAAACTGCTGCAATACGTCGCGGATCTGAACCGCGACGTCTTCCCCCTCGACATACGCCACATCCATCGCCGAAAAGTCCTGCGGCGAACGAACCGTAAACGATTCCGCGTGTTTCTGATCCATGACTAGGTTCGTCACTTCGTAGCGCTTACCCAATTCCGCCAACGCCGCGCCGATCCGGTCTGCCGTCGGCCGATGTTGCTGCGAAAACAGGATAAAAAACGTATCGCGATACAAATAACGCGGGTCTTCAAACAAGCTCACGTCGCACTCCCCGTTCCGTGGCCTTCGCCGATCGCACTCGTGCAGTTTTTCAGGGAATTAACGCCGCGTGTAGGACGTCGGCCGTCCTAACTTGGTGAGTTCTGCGATCGGTTGCCATCCGATGGCAACCGGCAACCCTCTCAGCACAAGTGACGTGCTGCCCACACCTTGCGGAATTCCGCTGATAAACTTCGCAACTTTTCACTTGACTGCCAAACGCAGTCGGCGTTGATTCTACTCGACAGCGACCAACCTCCCCAGTGGGCAAACCGCTCTCAAGCGGCAACCCAATTGCCCAAAATTGTCATCCGGATTCAAATGGCTCGCATGGATGCAATCACTTCGACCATTGGTTCAACCGAGATTCTCAACACCTACGCCGAAGCGTTTCGCGTGGCCGCCGCCCGAATTGTCGTCACCGCCGCTGACGAGTATTGGGTGCGGATGGCAGCACAGTCCGCCTGCGGTTACGGCACGAGCGTCATCGGATGCGATGCCGAAGTTGGCGTCGAGCGTTGGTTGACAAATGAAAAGACTCCCGACGGGCGACCGGGTGTCAGCCTCCTGTTCTTTGCCTTCGCGTCGGACAAACTGGCCTCGGCCGTCGCCAACCGCGTGGGACAATGTGTCCTGACCTGTGCGACGACGGCGGCGTTCAACGGGTTAAGCGCCGGCGAGCAAGTATTTCCGCTGGGAAAATACCTGCGCTATTTCGGCGATGGATTTCAATCCAGCGAGACCCTCGCGGAGCGGACATTGTGGAAAATACCCGTGATGGATGGAGTCTTTGTCGTCGAGGAAAACGCTGGTTGGAGCTATGGTGTTGGTGGGGGGAATTTCTTGATCCTGGCGGAGAGTCAACCGTCAGGCCTGGCTGCGGCGCGCGTTGCTGTAGAAGCGATCGCCGCATGCCCCGACGTGGCCACGCCGTTTCCAGGAGGTGTCGTCCGCAGCGGCAGCAAGGTCGGTTCGCGCTATAAGAACGTAAAGGCGTCCACCGCCCACGAGTATTGCCCGTCGTTGCGCGATCAGGTTTCCAGTAAACTACCGACTGGAGTGAACTGCGTCTATGAGATTGTCATCAATGGCCTATCCGTGGAGTCTGTGACCGCAGCAATGGCTGCCGGCATCCGCGCAGCCTGTTGCCCCGGCGTCGTGGCCATTGGCGCTGGCAATTACGGAGGCAGACTGGGTAAATACCAGATCCACCTGCGCGACGCGCTCGCCTCCGCCGATCGGCGTTCATCGTTCCCATCCGATGTGTTACAGTAGCAGTATGAGCGAACATCGAACGCACCGCCTGTATATTGAAACCGTTGGCTGCCAGATGAACATGCTGGACAGCGAGATGGTCGTGGCCGATTTGCGCCGCCGGGGCTATGAATTGACAGACAACACGCGCGAGGCGGATACGATTCTCTTCAACACGTGCAGCGTTCGCCAACACGCGGAAGACAAAATTTACAGCGCCTTGGGGCGGTTGCGGATAACCAAACAGCGTCATCCCGAGAAAATCATCGGGGTCCTCGGTTGCATGGCTCAAAAGGACCAACATCTGATTTTTCAACGCGCGCCGTATGTCGATCTGATCGTTGGCCCGGGCCAACTGCATCAAGTCCCGGAGTTGATCGAACGGGCGCGGCAAGGCGCCCAACAACAGGCTGCGCTCAGTTTGAAACGAACCGATGGCAAATTGGCCGAAATCAAACGGAGCCACGAGTCGTTCGATCCCTTGCGCGATCCGACCATGCGGCCCACTCCGTTCCAAGCCTATGTGCGCATTCAATATGGGTGCGACAAGTTCTGCACCTATTGTATTGTGCCCATGACACGCGGACCGGAACAAGGCCGTCCGCCGCGAGAGATCGTCGAAGAAGCGCGTCGGTTGGTGGATCAAGGTTGTTTGGAGATTACCTTGCTTGGCCAAACGGTCAACAGCTATCGATTTCGAGATGACGGTACCGAAACGCGGCTGAGCGATCTGTTGCGCATGCTGCATCCGCTCGACGGGCTTCGCCGCATCAAGTTCGTGACGAACTACCCCAAGGATATGACCAGCGAACTATTGGAGACGATTCGCGATTTGCCGAAGGTCTCACCGTACTTGCACGTCCCGGCTCAAAGCGGCTCGGATGATGTGCTGCGGCGGATGAAGCGCGGATACACCGTCCGCGATTACCTGGATATGATGGAACGCATCGAGTCGATCTTGGGGTCGCGGGCGGCAGTGTCGAGCGATTTCATTGTCGGTTTCTGCGGCGAAACCGATGACGATTTTCAGAAGTCCTGCGATTTGATTCGACGCTGCCGATTTAAGAACTGTTTTATTTTCAAGTACAGCCAGCGGCCAGGGACCAAAGCTGCGGAACATTTGCCCGATGACATTCCGGAGTCGGTCAAGAAGCAGCGCAACAATGAGATGCTGGCCATCCAAAACGCGATCAGTGAGGAAGACAATCAACGATTCCTGGGACAAGTAGTCGAAGTGCTGGTGGAAGGCCCCAGCAAGAAGGCCACCGATGTTGTCGCTGAAGGTGGACCGCTGCAACTCGTTGGCCGCACACATTGCGATCGGATCGTTGTCTTTGACGGCCCGCTGCGGTTGGTCGGCCAATTCGTGTCCGTTGGCATTTACGAAGTGTCGGCCTTCACCTTGATTGGCGTGGCGGTGACCGATCATATCCGTCCCCACCTGGCCCAATTGTCAGCGGTGTAAACCGCCTTTCACATTGGCATCAAATATTGGGCTCGTCCATTATCGTGGAAACTGCTGCGAGCCAAAACGGCCGCAATGCCCCAATACAAACACCCTCTTGGCTATGAACGTGTCATCGTGTTTCCCAAATGGTTTCTGATTGCCTCGTGCTGTGTCCGGCCACCACTCCAATATCTCATCGCCATTGAACGGATCCCACCGACTGGCCAGGCTCATGGTCGAGGTCTCCGTCCCAGTGTCATGCACGCTGAGCTTGCCCCCATTTTCCACCGACTTATGAATGGCACCGCGCAGATTCCGGAATCTACTTAGGGAAGTCTTGCGGCGCACACCCAAGGAATAAGCAGAACTCGCGTTCCTCCTAGGCGCGAATAATCCGTGTGACTCACGCGGGCTTCAACCATGCTGCGAGTTAGAATTAGTATAATGGCCTTTCCTGTCAATTGCTTATCGGCCGACGGCGCTAGCGCAGACACGGATACATTGGACAACGACAGATGATGTTTGATTGAAAGAGATTCTGCATGCTTCGCGAATTGATATTGGCGATTACGTGTTGCTGGCTGGCATCCACAGCCATGGCTCAACCGGGCTCGATTCCACTCGACCGCGCTGCCCAGTTATTTGAGTTGGCCCAACGATTAGCGGCCGCCGATGACGCTGACCTATGGGGCGTTTCATTAGCCGGTCCGCTCTTCTTCGTCGATCCAGAAACGCGCGACGTGGTAGCCAATCAGGCCGACTCCGCTGGCCAATTCACTGCGGCAGGTGCGCTGTGGACGGGGAAGTTGCCCGAACATCTATTTCCAGCCAACACCAGCATCGAATGGGGCGGGGTGCGGTGGACGATGGTCATGTGGAGTTCGCTGCAGGGCTCACGCTATGATTGCGGGCGATTATTGATGCATGAGAGTTTCCACCGCATCCAGCCAGAGTTGGGTTTTGAAGCACGGAATCCGGGCAATGCCCATTTGGACGGCGAACTCGGACGCATTTGGCTGCGGTTGGAGATGCGGGCTCTTGCGGAAGCATTGATCCGCGAAGGCGACCAGCGTCGCCGGGCGGCGGCAGATGCATTGATTTTCCGAGCTATTCGCCATTCGCTCGTCGGCGAAACGCAAGCTCAGGAGGAAACCGCTTTAGATGCCAACGAAGGACTAGCTGAATACACCGGTTTGCGGTTAAGCGGATTGCCGCCGAAAGCCCAGGAGCAGCGATTGGCAGCCGACCTTGAACGCCGCGACGGCGCGCCGACGTTATCGCGCTCATTTGCCTACGCGACCGGCCCCGCGCTGGCGATGTTGTTGGAC
>JACTND010000263.1 GCA_014584305.1 Planctomycetota bacterium
ATGCCCAAGCGGGTTAGATCGGCGAGCCGTAATTGCGAGAACGAACATGTCGGAAACTTTTGATACTGCCCGTACGCGCAGCGCCATCGATCATTTGTTTTACACGGTCGCGACAGAACTGACCGATGCTGCCTTGGGAACTCCGAATGCATCTCCGCCCGTCCCCTCCCCTGCCCCACTAACACCCTCCATGAAGATCGCCGAATTCTCATCACCGGTTTCTGGAACAACCCTGCGCGTTGATCGCGGCCACGTATTCCGCGCGACAGGCCAAGAAGGATTGCCCAAGTCGCCCGTCGGACCCGCCGTCGAATCGGCTGGCAGTGCACTTAAGGTCAGCCCAGCCATTAACCAAGACGTCACCGCCGAACTTCCTCGCCAGTCGGAACTTGCGCACCGAGTTCAACCCGGTCGACAAGTTGACCTGCCCCGACTGCGTCGCGCGGGTATGGGAAACCAAACTTCATCCAATGAGGTGGAATCGCTGTTGGAAAACCTTCGCCAACAACTGGTGGATTTGGGTGAAAGAATCTCAGACCAACTAAGTGACAATAACGCTATCTACAGCAGTTTTGAACACGCTTGCCGTTTGTTCCATGAGCTGAAAAGCGTGCTGAGCGCCCAGGCTTCTTCTGGCCTGCGCGCTGCCAACTCGCAATTGATTGAATCTGGGCGGTGATCCGCCATTGATTTTCATTGGCAATGGACGCGGCCACGGAACCGGTCTATGCCCGCTGGGGGGTTATCGGCCGCGCTGCTAGAATGCGCCTGCGAAAACACCATCGTGTGGCCCCGTGATGGACGGCGCGCTGGGTCGCCACCTTGCGCTGTGCGGCTCGCCGAATGGGGCGGCAGTGGCCAAGTTCCAATCATCGGAACGTGTCCAACTAATCGGCTGCCGCGAACGGTCCGCAACTGAGGCGCCGCACGGTGCTACTGATAGCTCAGGAGGTTGTTGGCGTGACCAACAGTGAATCTCACATGACGGCGGCACTGCAACACGAGAACCCCATTGTCGGCGTGATCATGGGGAGCCGCTCGGATTGGGAAACGATGTCCGTGGCCCGCGACGTGCTGAGCGAGTTTGGTGTTCCTCACGAATGCCGCGTGGTCTCCGCACACCGGACACCGGAATGGTTGAGTCGCTACGCGTCAACTGCGGCCGAGCGGGGGTTAAAAGTGATTATTGCGGGAGCCGGTGGCGCGGCCCATTTGCCTGGCATGACCGCCGCGCAAACGAACTTGCCGGTGTTGGGCGTGCCGATCGAATCCAAAGCACTCAAGGGGCTGGATTCACTCTTGTCGATCGCGCAAATGCCCGGGGGAGTACCGGTCGGTACATTGGCCATCGGCGCGGCGGGAGCCAAGAACGCGGCGCTGTTGGCCATTCGGATTTTGGCGCTCGACAACACAGCATTGGCTGCACAACTTGCCGAATTCCACCAGAGACAAACGGATAATATCTTGCGGGATTGCGAATTGTGACGCCGCCGATTGTTCCAGGTCAAACCATCGGGATCCTGGGGGGCGGGCAACTGGGCCGCATGTTGGCGATGGTCGCGCGCCGCAGCGGTTATCGCGTGCATGTGTTCACCCCGGAATCCGATGGACCCGCCGCGCATTTTGCCCAGCAAACGACCCACGCCGATTACCTCGATCGCGACGCGCTGCTGCAGTTCGTGAACCAGGTCGATGTGTTGACCTTTGAATTTGAAAACGTTCCAACCGAGCCTTTGCGATGGATCGCTGATCGCCTTCCCATCCGTCCCTCTCCGCGCGTGTTCGAGACGGTCCAGAATCGGACGTCGGAAAAATTATTCTTGGCGGGAGCGGGCATACCGTGCCCGTCGTTTCGCATTATTCCCGATTTGGCGACATTGCGCGCGGAACTGGTCAACGTGCCGCCACCCTGTGTTTTGAAAACCTCCGACGGCGGCTATGACGGCAAAGGGCAAGCGATCATCCGCTCGGCTGCCGACGCTGAGCAAGCCTGGAATGCCATCGGGGCCCAACCCGCGACGTTGGAGCAGTTTGTCGACTTGCAAACGGAACTGTCCGTTCTGGTCGCTCGTGATTGTCGTGGCCGAATCGAGTTCTTCGGGCCGATCGAGAACCACCACACGCGCCATATTTTGGATGTTTCGCGTGCTCCGGCCGCACTGACAGTGCATGTCACGGCATCGGCCTTGGACATGGCGGCCGAGATCGCCGAGCAGTTCGATTTGATTGGCTTGATCTGTGTCGAGTATTTTCTGACCACCGCCGGCGCGCTGTTGGTCAACGAGATTGCACCGCGCCCGCACAATTCCGGACATTTGACGATTGAGGCGGCGGTGACCAGCCAGTTTGAACAGCAGTTGCGCGCCATCTGCGGGCTCCCTTTGGGCGCGTTTGCTCAGCGCACACCGGCCGCCATGGCGAATTTACTCGGCGACCTGTGGCACCCCCGCCCGCCGCGCTGGGAAGCACTCGCCGAATTTCCCGCGACGTACTTGCACCTTTACGACAAGCACGAACCGCGGCCCGGCCGAAAAATGGGGCATCTCACGGCCTGCGCTGCGGATACGGTCACCGCCTTAGAAACTGTCGTTCTGGCGCGTAAGGCGTTGACTGCCCACATTGAATCTGAAACCTCGTGCTCCTCCAAGTCGTGACGGACAGGTGTGCAACGGTAGTCCAACGGAATCTCCATTTCATGGATCTCTCCACCGCCCCGCCGTCATGACCCGTCGTGGACATGCTCGGTCAGTGAATATGAATCGATCGAGGACCCGCCCGACATTCGAGAACTCCAGCGGTTGATTCAACTCAGCGACTTGCCAACTGGCGTCCGCGTCGTCCAGATCCAGCACAACCCAATCCGCCCAATGGCCGATGGTGATCGTGCCCGCGGGAATACCCAGCGCTTGCGCCCCGCCAGCAGCCGCGGCGGGGTACAGGTACTCGCCACACGAGCGTTCCGCATCGGCCAACACAGCGCGGCGGCGCGTGGTCAACCGCTGACCATACTCCAGCATACGGAGTTCTTCCTGCGGATTAAGACACACCTGGCTGTCGCTCCCGATTCCCCAGCGGCCACCGAGTTGCAAATAATGCTCCGCGCGGAAAATTCCGTCCCCCAAGTTCGCTTCCGTCATCGGGCAAAGCCCCACCACGGCACCGGCGGCAGCCAGTCGTTCCAACTCCTGAGCATTTGTGTGTGTCGCATGGATCAAACACCAGCGCTGATCGACTGCCAGTTCATCCAAAATCCATTCCACAGGCCGGCGACCAGTCCCCTGCAAACACTGCTCGACCTCGCGCATTTGTTCCGCTGCGTGGATATGAATCACTCCTGTCGGATGGCGTTGGCCATACGCGCGCACGGCCCGTTGAATCTCCGCACCGGCGACCGCGCGCAGGGAGTGAATCGCCAATCCAATCCGCACGCGCGGTTCGTGACTCCAATGATCAACCAGCACGTCGATCATGTCTAACAGTTGTCCGGTTTCCAATCGAAAACGGCGCTGGCCGCTGACGAGCGGAGTCTCATCGAACCCGCCGCGTTGATACAATGCCGGTAACAGGCACACTGCTAGTCCGGCGTCGAGCGCCGCTTGCACCAACACATCTCCGTAGCGCGCCAGCGGCTCGGGCAATCCGCCGTCCGGGTCCAGATGCACGTAGTGAAATTCACCGATGGCCGTGTAGCCCATCTGAACCATGCGTCCATAGGCATCGCGAGCGATTCGATACATGAGCTCGGCGTCGAGCGATTCGAGCAATCGGAACATCTGCTCTCGCCAGGTCCAGAAACTATCTTGTTGGCGTGTCCGGAGTTCGCTGCGTCCGGCCAGCGCCCATTGAAAGGCGTGGCTGTGAAGATTGACCATGCCGGGAACCGCGACCCCGTCGATCATTTCGACGGGTTCCATGTTTGCGGTTTTCACTGCGGTAGCTGCTGGCGTTTGGATGGACCGAATCACGCCGGTATCATCCACATCAATGGCGACGTCGGGTTGCCACGCACCATCCACCCAAGCCCAACGAAATCGATAGCGCATCAGGGTTTTATCTAAATCGCGAGTTGTGGTACATTTGAGCAGCATCGTATTAAGCTGAACTTGGCGCTTACCGAGGCTTGCTGTGCTGCTGTCAGAACCACAATCTACACCATACGACATACAATTCAATCTGTTCGGTATCCCGGTCCGAGTTCATCCCTTGTTTTTCCTCCTCCCTCTGATCTTGGGTCAAGGCATCTTGGCCAATCCCAACATTTCGAATGTGGGTGTGGCTTTGTTGTTATTGTGCGCCGTCTTCTTCGTCTCGATTCTGGTGCATGAACTGGGGCATGCCTTGGCGTATCGGTATTATGGGTTACCAGCGCGGATCGTTCTCTACTGGATGGGTGGTTTGGCAATTTCGGATTTCGGCAGTTGGCGGAGCGCGCGCACCGGCCGTATTGGTCCCGCTCAGCAGATTGTCATTTCGTTTGCCGGTCCCCTGGCGGGGTTGGCGCTGGCCGGTTTGTTAGTATTGATCGTCTTGTATGTCTTGGGCGGCAAGATCGAGTTGGCGTTTTTTGGTGTCTTCCCTTTGCTGATTCCCAATTTGAGCGAAACGCCTCATGGCAGCCGAGAAGCGTTAATCTTGTTGCTACACATCGGGTTATTTTGCAATGTTTTCTGGAACGTGTTGAATTTGATGCCCGTGTTCCCTTTGGACGGCGGGCAGATCGCGCGCAATGCCTGCATGATGTTTGATCCGCGCGGCGGCCTGCAAATGTCGCTGATGGTGTCGATCGTTGCCGGAGCGGCGCTGGCCATCTTTGGTATGATGAATCAGGCTTTTTTCATGACCATCTTTTTCGGCATGATGGCTTATTCCAGCTACCAAGAGCTGCAATACTACCGATGACCCGCCGCTGGCCCTAAGGCTGGCTTTGCTCTGTTCCTAGTGGAAAATCTTTTCCTTTACCGAGCAAGCTCGGCGGGAAGCGGTTTGCGCTGGGTTCGTTCCTAACGCTGGATTTGCCCGCAACCCAACAGGCGCGCACCGTGCGCACATCCCACGAGGCAAGACTCCAAACGTCAGCGACCATGCGTGTTGAACCGTGTCCCAACCACCATGAGCGCGGTCGGAATCGCGCGCTGATGGAACCAAGCGCGCCATGCGATTCACACCCGATCGGCAGCACGGACGTGAAAATCCCTACGGCAGTTCTCGAATCAATTGTTGCAACGTGTTTTGTGCCGCGCGCGGATCGACGTTCGGGATCGCGCGGCGGATTTGGCCGATGAGAGGTCCCAACGCAGCGGCCTTGCCCGCTCGAAAAGCAGCTACGGCCTGGGGATTGGCATGCATCAACTCGCGGCAAACCTGCCGCAGCCTCTCAGCATCGACCGGCTCCCGCGAGTGATTTGCCAGCAAAGAACCCAAGGTCTGCCGATCGGAGACCATGATGCGCAACCAATCTCTGGCGAGCGCTTGGGTCAGATGGCCTTGATCCACCAGAGCCAATAATCGCCCCAAATCGGCGGCGGTTACTGGAAACTCGGCGATCGACCCTTGCCTTTCGTTCAGCAGGTTGGCCACATCGCCCATCAACCAATTGGCCACGGGTTTGGGTTTGGCACCGGCGGCGACCGCCTGGCGAAAATATTCGATGACTGGCGCGCCCTGCGCAACCAACACGTCGGCGTCGTACTGGGATAATCCATGCTGTTCGATCAGTTCGCAACGCAACTCGGCCGGGGATTGCGATAGTGAAATGCGTATGGTTTCCACCCAGTTGGGATCCAGTTCCAATTCAGGCAAATCTGGATCGGGAAAATAGCGGTAATCTTCAGCCTCTTCTTTTTCCCGCAAGAGATAACTTTCGCCGCGTTCGTCGTCCCAACCGCGCGTTTGTTTATTGCCCGGCCGATGTTCGATTCGGTCCGATTGCCACTGGGCGTACAGTCGTTGCGCCTCGTAGTCGACTGCTCGTTGGACGCCGCGAAAGCTGTTCAGATTCTTGATCTCGACAATCGGCGTGGCGATGTTTCGGCCACCCGGATCCACGTGCAGGTTGATATTGGCATCGACCCGTAAGCTCCCTTCTTGCATGTTGCCGTCGGTGACCGCTAACCCCATCAGCAATTGCCGGAGTTCGATCAGGAACTTTCGTGTTTCGTCGGCGCCGCGCAGGTCTGGTTCCGTGACAATTTCCAACAACGGCGCGCCGGCCCGATTGAGGTCGATGAACGAGACATCCTGGCCCGCCACCGTGCCACCATGGAGACTCTTGCCGGCATCTTCCTCCAGATGCGCGCGGGCAATGCGCACCCTTCGGCTGGCCCCTTGATCGGACTCGGCAGGCACATCCAGCCAGCCTTGAAAACACAACGGCTGATCGAGTTGGCTGATTTGGTAGCCTTTGGGCAAATCCGGATAAAAATAGTGTTTCCGATCCCACCGCGATCGGCGAGCAATTTCGCAGTGCAGACCCAACCCGGCCCGAACCGCCAACTCGACCGCGCGCGCGTTCAGTACCGGTAAGACTCCCGGCATGCCACAGCACACGGGGCAGGTGCAACTGTTGGGTGGCGCGGCAAACTGGACAGCACAACCGCAGAACAACTTCGATGTGGTCTGCAATTGCACATGGACTTCCAATCCGACAACGACTTCGTAGGGCGCGCTCATAGGGCCGGTTTCCGCTGATGGAAGTCCGTGGTGTCTTGGAAAGCCGCCGCTAGTTTCAATAACCGGTTTTCACCCCACCAGGGTCCGACAACCTGCGCGCCGATCGGCAGACCGGCGGCGCTGAATCCGACAGGGAACGACAATGCAGGAATCCCAGCCAAATTGGCTGACACGGTAAAAACATCTCCCCAATATGCAGCCACCGGATCACGCTGCGATCCCAAGGGGACAGCCGTCGTCGGACTCGTCGGTCCAATCAAAACGTCCACATCCTCGAACACGCGCGCGTAATCGTCGCGAATCGCGCGTCGCGCGCGGCACGCCTGTTGATAGTACTGATCGTGGAACCCGTGGCTTAAACAGAACGTGCCCAACAGAATACGGCGGCGCACTTCTGGTCCAAACCCCTGAAACCGCGTGGCGGCGTACATTTCGGACAGCGTTGGGGGTTCATGGCCGGATGGGCTGGCGCGCGACGTCATGCGCACCCCATCGTATCGAGCCAGGTTGCTGGCGGCCTCGGCCATGGCGATGACGTAGTAGGCGGCAATCGCAAACCGTTCGTGTGGCAAATCCACGGCCACTGTCTGGTGGCCCAAGTGCCGCAAGTGCTCGATGGACCGTTGGACGTGGTGCTCTACTTCCGCGTCGATGTTCCCCCGCCAACCCGTTGGGCAGTATCCAATCCGCAGTGGGCGTCCGGAATCGCTTTCGGGAGATTCCGGCGGAGCATCGCGCGACGTCATGTCGCGCACGTCCCGACCAGCAACGGCATGGAACAGCAACTCGATGTCTCGCGCCGAGTTGGCAAAAAAGCCGGCTTGGTCAAGGCTGCTCGCGAAAGCGATCATGCCAAAACGGCTGACCGCGCCGTAGGTCGGCTTCATTCCAGTGATTCCGCACCAGGCCGCCGGTTGGCGCACCGATCCCCCGGTATCCGTACCGATGGCGCAGGGGACCATCCGCGCTGCCACCGCCACCGCCGATCCGCTGCTCGAACCTCCTCCCGAATAATTCTGGCACCAGGGATTTTGGGTCGCGCGAAACGCGCTGAATTCGCCCGTGCTCCCCATACCGAATTCATCGAGGTTGGTTTTTCCGACGATCACGGCGCCGGCGCCAACCAACCGCTCGACAACCGTCGCGTCGTAGTGGGGAGTGAACGATTCCAATAATCGCGACCCGCAGGTAGTCCGTTCCCCGCGCGTGCAAAACAGGTCCTTGACCGCGACCGGAACTCCTAACAAGGGGAATCGCCTGCGGTCGCTCGCCGATAACGCGTCCAGCGCCTGCGCTGCCGACAGCGCGGATTCCCGCCACACCGACAAAAATGCACCCAACCGTAGATCGTCGCGATCGATGCGCCGAATCGATTCCCGTACCACATTGGCGACAGTCGTTTCCCCGGCCTGCATCGATCGAACCAGTCCAACCACGGATAACCGATCGTCAGGCAACATCGGGCATCACATCACGCGCGGGACGACAAAATAACTCTGATGCGATTGCGCGGCATTATCAAGCGCGGCGTTGACGGTTTGGCTGGTGACCACTTCGTCGGAGCGCAGGTCACCGAGAACGGCGCATGGCGGTACGTTATTGTCACCGGTTATCGGCAACTGCTGCAGAACCGAAAAGAACTCGATGATCTGTTCGAAATCGGCCAGGGGCGATGAGCCGGCGGAAGAAGGCTCCGGCGAGTACTGCAAGGCGGCCAGTTTGTATAGTCGCTCGACCAGGCTCTGGTTTACCATGGTTTCGCCGCGTTCTCCAATGTCCGCATCAGCGCCATCCCTCGATTAACGGCCCCAACCCTATTGGCAACGAGTTCACTGTCCAATCGTTCGAAACTACGGTTCGATCCGTTCGGGAAAATGAGCCCGAGCGACCGGATGGTTACGAGGGAAGCTTGAACGGTTTCTGACGCACTGCCTTGCGAATGGCGCCGCTGCGCAAACAGCGCGTACAAACGCGCATGGCGCGGTTCTCACCGCTGGGCGTCGTGACGTTGACGGACTTGAGATTGACACGAAACTCGCGGCGCGTCTTCCCCGTGATTTTGGTGCCGACGCCTCCTAAATACTTGGCTTTGCCTCGGGTTTCGATCTGATTCCCTTTTTGAGTCGATTTATTGCAAACTTCACAACGCCGCGCCATAGGTGCACCTTTTCAGCCGTTACTAATTTCAAGCCCCGCAGTATATCAAACCACGCGGCTGTATGCCAAGGCCCGTGGGCCAGCGCCTCCGTGCGTGGAATGGCTGACATCCTTGGTCTGGGAAACCCGCCGGTGCATTCGGTTAATCGAGCTCAGCGAAATCGCTGGGATTCCACAGACCGGCCTCGCCGATTCAACTATCCGCTGAATTGGCCTGTCGGTGGCGGGTTGGGATTCTCCAACCAGCTATCGGGATAGTTGGGGTCGTCCAGCTCCATGGCGTCGATCGTCAGATGCAGCCGCCGATCCGTGTCGAACATGACGGCCATTTCTTCCGTCCGGTCCATCGACATGCTCTTGACAATCGTTCCCGGGTGGGGACCATGCGGAATCCCACCCGGATGCAAAGTCATACTCCCCAATTCCACGCCGCGCCGCGAACCGAATTCACCGTCCACATAAAACAAGACTTCATCGGCCTCGACGTTGCTGTGCACATAAGGAACCTTGATCGCCTGCGGGTGGTGATCGAGGTGTCGCGGCGCAAAGGTGCAAATCACAAAACCGCGGCAATCGAACGTCTGCTGAAAAGGTGGAGGCAAATGGACGGTGCCGGTCAACGGTTCGAAGTCCCAAGCGTTGAAAGTAAATGGATACAAGAATCCATCCCAACCGACCACGTCAAACGGATGATGGGGCATCGTCACGCGCGTTAACTGTTCGCGGTTCTTAATCAACGTCGTGGTCGGTTCCTCCCGATCGATGGTGATCAGTTCCGATGGCGAATGAAAATCCCGCTCGTAATAGGGAACTCCCAAGTACATCTGGCCGTCCGGATTTTGGTAGCGTGCCGGAATCCGCACTTGGGAAAACGTCTCCAAAATCAAGTGATCTTCGCGCGCAATGTCGTCGGCGACGATCCGAAAGGTGGTCGTTCTCGGGACGACAACGTAATCGCCGCGCCGGTAGGGCAATTTCCCGAAAGTCGTCTCCAAATAACCAGAGCCCTGGTGAATGAAAATCACTTCGTCGGCGGCCCCGTTGCGATAGAGTTCCGTTTGTTGCTCGGCCGGCTTGGCGCGCCAGGCCACCAAGTCATCGTTGAACATCATGGGGACCCGGCCCAAAATCGGATCGCCACGCCGCGGAAGTTTTTGCGTCTTGATGTGATGGTGCCGCAGTTCCCGCTCTTCCAACTTGCGCAGCGGGACATGCCCCGCGGCCTCGGTTTTCAGAATCCTCGTCGGCGGCCGTAGATGGTACAGGATGCTGTAGGCGCGATCAAAACCCTGGGTAGTGACCACATGCTCATAATAGATGTTCTCGCCGAGAAAACTGTTCTGTTCCCGGCGCATCTGAATGTGCCGCTTGGGCGGCAATTCACCTAATCGACGATAACTGGGCATGGATGTCAGTCTCGCAATTTCAACGCATTCGTTTTCCTCATGTTTAACATAAAACCGCCGGATCGGAAAGTCTTTGGCCGCAAGAGCTTTCGGCGATCTGCCGCTGGCCGCGAGACGGGTTGTCAAATGGTCGGTCATGCGGAACGTACTCGGTTGTGCGCCGAGAGAATCGCTACAATAGGCTCACCAGAGAATCGGCGATTGAGGTTCTTTGCGGTGTGCGCGTCCGAATGTGGAACCGCCAGCCCCATGGTTGGGGTCATGGCTCTGGTCCGGAATACGAGGATGGGAGATTACTGTTCATGAAACCCGTAGCCATTGTGACCGGCGGCACCAGCGGTGTCGGTCTGGCAACCGCCCAATTGTTGGCGGAAAATCACTATGAAATTGCTCTTTGCGGGCGCGACCGGCAGCGACTAGGTCAGGCCCAGGCGGCCATCGAAAAATCGCGACTCGGCGCCCGCGTGCTGACAGTGCTGTCTGACTTCGAACAACCTCACACCGTCGCCGCCGTTTCCGCAGAGACCTTTCAGCAATTCGGCCGGATCGACGTGCTGGTCAACTCGGCGGCGGTCGCCGTATGGAATCCAATCGAAGCCATTACCGAGCACCAGTTGGAAACCACCTTGAACGTCAACATCCGTTCCCTGTTCGCCTTGACTCAATCCGTGTGGCGAATCATGAAGGAGCAAGGGAGCGGGACGATCATCAATGTATCGTCGCTGGCCGCCGTGGACCCATTCGCCGGGTTGGGAGTCTATGGCGCCAGCAAAGCCTGGTTGGATTTGTTGACCAAGGCGTTGGCCCAAGAAGGGAAAGCGTTCGGAATTCGCGTCCATGGTGTGCAACCTGGAGCCATCGAAACTCCGATGTTGCGCGGGCTGTTCCCCGACTACCCGGCCAATCACACTTTATCGCCGGACGACGTGGCGGAGGCGATTTACGCGCTGTTGGACCCGGCCTGGCGTCATTCGAGTGGACAAATTGTTCAGGTCAGCCGGCAATGACCGAGCTTGTGCGCGAACTTCGCTGTTTCCTCAATCCGGAATGCCACGAAAACAATTCCTGGTCCGGGCACAACGCTTCGTGGCAGATCGCGCCTTTTGTTCAGCTGCGCGCCCGCTTGGCCGGACCCGTCGCGCAACCATCCGGTTATTTGTGCGACATCCGTGAAATCGACAACCGCTTGCGCGCCGCCCTGAATGCGACCATCGCTGCTTTGCAACCACCAGCACGCTACGACGAATTCTTGATGGAAGTCGCGCGCAGGTTAAACGATTGGACGCGCGCGCCGATGGCTCTGGTCGCCTTGGAATTACATATTTCTCCTTTTTTTTCTGTACACATTGGCAGTCGAGGTTGGCATATGTTGCTCATCACTAGGCAATACGAGTTTTCCGCCGCGCATCGCTTGCATTGCGCGGATTGGTCCGACGACCGCAACCGGACCACGTTCGGCAAATGCAACAATCCGGCCGGTCACGGACATAACTACCTGGTGGACATTGTGGTCGAGCAGCCGGTCGACGCAGCCGGTGAACAACGCATCGCATTGAAACGAATCGACGACATCGTTAAACAGCGCGTCATCGATCGCTTGGACCATAAACACTTGAACATCGACGTTCCGGAATTCGCTCAGCGCAATCCTAGTGTCGAGCATATCGCCGAGGCGATATGGAATTGGCTCGAAGGGCAACTGGAGCCTGCCCGGTTGTACCGGGTTCGCGTCTATGAAACTCCCAAAACGTGGGCCGATGTCCTGCGGTAATGGAAATAATTTGACCAAAGGCACGGTCCAATAGCTTCCGTGACAAATACGCAACGAGTGTTCCTCAGAACAGTCGTACTCGTACTCAGTGCAACGGTACTCGTACTCGATCCGCAGCAACCGTCTCTGTTCGTTGGGTCAGCCGAGTAAGGCCCCACGCCTTTCGCTTCAGTATTGGTTTTGTGATTGCG
>JACTND010000054.1 GCA_014584305.1 Planctomycetota bacterium
GGGGATATCGTCGAGGTTTCGGGCCGACTGGGTCCGATCGAAACGCAACGCAACCCGCGCGAATTCGATTTTGCGGACCATTTCCGCGGCCAGCGGCGGCTGGTCACGATGTATGCAACCTCGACCGATCGAGTGCAACAACTGGGACGCGCCTGGGCACCAGTTTCCTGGTTGCGATCGACGCTGCGCTCTGAACTCGACCGCCAGATTGCAGATTTTGTCGATGGGCATCGCGGGCAACTGGCTTCGGCTATTCTGCTGGGCAACCGAGAACAATTGAGCAATGATGACCGGGACTTGTTTTTGCACACCGGCACGGTGCATTTGTTAGCGATCTCCGGCCTGCACATCGGTATTCTTTCCGGAGCGGTTTACTGGTTGTTGCGCGCGGGTTGGCTTTCGCGCCGCACTTGTTTGATCAGCGTGATCGTCATGGTCTTGTTCTATGCCTGGTTGGTCGAGTTTCGCCCGCCGGTGACGCGCGCTGCTATTTGGATTTGTTTGTTCTGCATCGCGCGGCTGGACGGCAAGGCTGGATTCTCGTATAACCTGTTGGCTGCCTCTGGGCTAATCGTACTGCTGTTCAATCCGCACGACGTCTTCCAAGTCGGGCCGCAGTTCTCTTTTCTGGCCGTAGCGGTGTTGATCCACCTGACAGCCCGTGGGTGGTTGCAATCGGAAAAGGACCCGCTCGCCAGGTTGATCTATGTAACGCGGCCCGGGCATATTCGCTTCATGTGGAGCCTGGGTCGGCGCGCGAAGCAGGCGTTCGCAAGTTGCGCCGTCCTGTGGTTCGCCACGTTGCCCTTGGTAGCCGAACGCTACGCCGTTGTGGCTCCGATCGGTTTGTTGGTGAATCCACTGGTGCTGTTACCGATGGCCGCGGCGCTGTACGGAGGTCTGATCGTGATGGTAGCCGGTGCGTGGTGTCCGCCGCTGGCTCGGGTCGGTGGTTGGTTGTGCCAGATCAGCTTGGGGGCGATCGAAGGCATCATAAAATGGGGCGAGGGATTGCCTGCGAGTCATTGGTGGACGGCTGGCCCGGAATGGTGGGGGATCGCCACGTTCTACCTATTGCTGGTGGTGTGGATCAGCTTGCCTGCATCGCACCGCTACTGGCCGGTCGCCGTGATTGTCGTTATCGCACTGGCGATCGGCAGTTGGTGGTTGCCAAACGTGCGGAGCGAGGCCGCCCGTCGGGCAAGCCAAGATCTGATTGTCACCTTCGCTGATGTGGGGCATGGTACGTGCGCCATCATCCAGTTGCCCGGGGGAAAGATTTTGATGTATGACGCGGGGAGTTTTGGATCGGTCCAGCGCGGCGGTCGCGCCCCGTCGGCCAATTTGTGGTCGGAACGTATCGGTCGCATCGACGCATTCGTCATCAGCCATGCCGACTCCGATCACTACAACGGCATCCCCACACTCATGAATCGGTTTCACGTGGGAACAATCTACGTGTCGTTTCCCATGCTAGAAAAGGCATCCCCTTCGGTGCGCGTACTGTTCGATGAGATTCGCCGGCATCAAATACCCTTGGGAGGTTTGATCGCCGGCGACCGATTGAACTTCGACGACCGCGTGGCGATCGATGTGCTCTTGCCCCCGGCCGGCGGCCTGATCGGTAACGACAACGTCAACAGTATCGTTTTGCGGTTGAGCGCTTATGGCCACACGGTATTGTTGCCGGGTGACTTGGAAGGTGTCGGTTTGAACCGACTGTTGGCCGAACATCCATCAGAACCGTGCAGCATCCTGATGGCGCCGCATCACGGCAGCATGAGCAGTCACCCAGATCGCGTCGCCCGGTGGTGCCGTCCGCAGGTCGCCGTTCTCAGCGGTGCTCGTTCTCGAATCAACCCGCGATGTATTGCGACGTATGAACAAAGTGGAGCGTTGGTCTTGGCCACGGGCGAACGGGGCGCGATTCGATTGCGCATTTCACCGGACGGCATCGAATGGCAAACCTGGTTGGATCACGGGCGACCGTACCGCTTGCGAACGTTTTCGTCGGTGAGGTGGCAGCCCTTGCCGGCCCGTTAGCGATCATATCCGCCGGGGCTTATGGCCGCGAGAATAAACCGTTCGACCTGGAACGGTAGTGATCTACTCTCGCAAGATAGAGAGTTGGTGAGGGAAACAAGCGAAAAAAGTGAAGGGGGGAAAGTAGCGCCAGGAGTCTACACATCCTACGGTTACGCGGGGCAGCCTACCCATGTGCCAATTCCGACAGGCTCCAGTCTACCTTCTGAACTGTCGGCGAATTAAGTCGCGCCATCGCATCGTCCAAATCAAAGGTCTCGATATATCCTCGAAGTGTAATGGTTCCGTGTGAATTGGAAGATCGGGCCAATCGAGTTAACTACAATTCCGTGGGCCAGTCGTAGTGGATGGTATCACGGATGGATTGGCTATCCAGCAAATTACGGGCTCCTCTTCTCTGTTCTGCCGTTCCCTGTTGAGTGAGCGTCGGTAACCGGAGCTGAAGTCGCTGGGGGAGATTAACAGCCGCATCGCAGGAATGCAACGCATGGACGGCGATCCATAGGTCAAGGGCGTTGCCGTGGCGTCCGCATTGGAAGCCTGGAAACGACTGCTTGTCGAGGTTGACCTAAAGGCAGCGCGCTGTGCCGCGCGTCACACGGTGCAGAGGACTGGCACCGCTCCATTGCGATGAATGATAAGTGCGATAAGTGCCACCCACCTTTTATGGAAATGGGCCAATTTTCCCGGTAACGCGGGGCAACCACCCCTAAGACTTTGATTGGGACATGTGAGGTGCCAAATAAACGTGGGTGGCACTTTTTGGGGGGGCCCACTTCTAAATGCCCCAGCTTGCCTGGTTGGAGCGTACGTTTGAGCAGCTAAAGCAGCGAGAGTGCGATTTGTGGGTGGCACCTAATGAGTGCTAGCGCACCGGTTCGACGCCCGTGATGCGGCTCTTCGGCACGACGCCGGACAAATCGATGGGGGACGTAGTGATGCTGGTTGTGTAGTTCCCCGCAGCATCGACAGCATCGAGGCGCAGATAGACTCGCGGCGGGACCGACGCATCGGGCTTCCAAGGATAACTACCTGTGTTTTCCAGTCCGTCGGCGATAGTTGTCCAAGGACCATCGCTGGTCGCCGCGTAGGACAAATGAATGGGGCGGTGGCGGAATTGCTCGTCAACCGCTGTCCACTGGATGACTAAATGCCCAGCCCATTGGTCGCGCCCGTAAGGTGCCGACGTAATCTGCGCTACGGGCGGGCTCAGATCGACGCGAATCCAAGCGTCCGCGTCATCGCCCCGCGCCGGAGTTCGCCCCACAAGGCCGGCCCGTGTATGGACGACAATTCGAAACCCATAGTGTCCTTCTCCCTCTACCTCGACGGGCATAGGCGAAACATTGTCCGGATCTTCGCCATGCGATTCCCACGTTTGACCGCGATCGCGTGTCATCCACAGCACGACGCGAGCCACGTCGGCCGGAGTAATTGGGCCGAGATCGTAATCGAGTCGAAACCGGCGGGAGTTGATGGAAGTTGTCTGCGGTCCCGACGGCGAAGCGGGGCTCATTTGATCCAGTACGGACGGTTGTTGCGACGCGGGCGCACTCGCGAGTTGCGAGGGGATGAGCAGCCGATCGGACGATGCCGCCGATGGCTGATCGGCGTTCCCGAACTTGGGCTGAGCCGTTTCGGCCGCCATCGCGTTTGGATGGCCCAACGGATTTTGAAGGGCTTCACCCTGCGGTCTGGTCGAGCCTTGGCCGGTCAACACCGGGGCTTGTCGGGGCTGTTGGGGCCAAGCCTGGCGATTGTGGTCTTGGGTGCCGCTTCCCGGTCGAGGCGCGCTCTCCCAAGCGATCACGTGATTGTCTGCACTCGACGGGTTGGTCTGTGGGACGGGGATTGTGGCGGAATTGGGTACGGGCGTCAGCCCAATCGGTGTATCCGGTAATCCATATTCCTGACCACTCGGGTTCGGTGTGTAGTGGGCCATCGCGGTATCTACGGTCGAGGGGATGGTTGGCGCTGGATCCCTCGGCAATCCATCATTCCGGGCGACATTCTGTTCGCTGGCCGTCTCGATGGGATTGGACATGGCCAATTGTCCCGATTTCATGATCACACGAGGAGCAGCTATTTGGCGCTCCTCGACAGCCTGGTTCCCCGCCAGATCAGCGATGGACATCCGGACCAGAACTTCTTGGGAACTGACCGACAACCACCAGGCGTATTGATCGGCGAACACGCCCGCTTGCGGTTGAGTCACAGCGCGGTAAGGAACGTCGATCCAGACATTCTCCGCATCGTTGGGTGAAACCAGCGGGCGATAGGACAACTGGACACTGGCTGGATCAATGTTTTCGTCTTCGGCCCGCCAACGAACAACCACTCGTCCAGCGGCATCCGTTTGAATACGGAAGTCGAGTGCGGGCCGCTGGGTATCGATCAATACAATCTGTTCCGGAGCCATATCTCCTGAAGGCAACAATTGCCGATCGCGGTCCAGCGTGCGGATTGCAAACCAATATTCGCCATCGCCCGACGATTGGAAGGGGAACGAGCGCGCATCCGTTGGCTGACGACCGTAGAACTGCCACGATTGGCCACGATCCCGGGATACGTACAGTTGCACTTCCACAAATCGATTGTTCGCGTCCTCAATCGCAAAGGGCAAACCGAATGCCGTCATGTGGGTGGCGATACGGTGCGGCGTCCGAGGCGCCGATGGAGCTTGACCATTCGCGATGGGACAGATCATCAGCAGACCAGCGGCCAACCAAACCAAGCTGGGAAATCGCGTGGGCCACCATGCGCGGAAAAGCGGTTTGACGAAAAACATAGTAAGACCCTGCCGAGATTGCAAAATTCTCCTACCCTGCAACATCGGTCATCGGCCCCCAGCCAATTGACGTGTCGAAGGGCGATCGCTGTCGTGCGCGATCTGACGGATTCAACAATCGTGCCGTTTGCTCCGCAGGGTGTTGGTGCGCTGGCCGCCGTGGCCTGCGATTTCGTCTCGACACCCGCGGAAATCGGGCTAACGGGTTGAGGCCCTGCCGGATATAATGATTGGTCATTGAAGGGGAAACATATTGAGGCCACATGCAACAGATTAGGGAATTTTGGAGCTATGTGTGGAGTGATGCGACGGCGCGGTTAGTGTTTGCTTTGACGCTGTTGGTCATTCTTGTGTTGGTAGCAATCTATCTGGTGCAGAAGGTGCGTCGGATGGTCACGGGTGAGCCATTGCATGATGTCAACGAGAACTTGACCCATTTTTGGGAGATGAAAGAAAAAGGGTTGATTGACGAACAGGAATTTAAGCGCGTGCGTACAATGGTCACGCAACCGGTGAACGACACTACGTCCGCGCCCGGGCCGAACAATAACCCGCCGGATTCGGCGTAATGCGCCGGGCGGGAAAGCTGGAGCGGCACGCGTCGCGCTCTTCGTCGCCGGTTGGGATGAATGGGTGGATCAGGTTGGAGACTAGGTGGTTTCTGACCAATCTGCCGGTCGGATTATTTTCAAGGAATAGTCGGCTGCGGGGATGAAAACTCAGTTTTTCCCCACGTTTAGCTGATGTAGTACATTGCTCGATGTAGGGCAGGGAAGCACTGTAAACCTGTGAGCATTAGCTCCAACGGTTTTGGTTTCGAGCCACAACTTGATTGGTATCGGTTGGACTTGATCAGGAGCTTTCAATGCCCACTGGGAACGAGGGGGGCCGCCGTACGGGGGCCGTCCGCAAAAACGCTCAATGTTCGTTTTGTCGCAAAAGCTATCGCGAAGTCGGCCCGCTGGTCGAAGGACCCGGCGACGTTTATATCTGCGGTGAATGTATCGAATTGTGCCAGTCGATCCTGGAACAGGAACAACGACGGCGCGGTCCGACCAAACAGCTCTTCACCAAAATCCCCACGCCGCGCGAGATTGTGGCCCGCATGGACGAATACGTCATCGGCCAATCGGATGCGAAGAAAGTCTTGGCCGTCGCCGTCCATAACCACTACAAGCGCCTTTCGTTGGATTGGGAAGGCGGCGATATCGAAGTGGACAAGTCGAACATCCTGATGATTGGCCCCACCGGCAGCGGCAAGACATTATTGGCGCGAACGTTGGCCCGCATCCTCAACGTCCCCTTCGCGATTGGCGACGCCACGACCTTGACGGAAGCCGGCTATGTGGGCGAAGACGTCGAAAACCTGCTATTGAAACTGTTGCATGCCGCCGATTTCGATATCGAAGCCGCCCAGCGGGGCGTCATCTATATCGACGAGATCGACAAGATTGGCAAGACCAGCCAAAACGTGTCGATCACCCGCGACGTGTCGGGGGAAGGCGTGCAACAGGCACTCCTCAAAATGCTCGAAGGCACGATTGCCAACGTCCCTCCCCAGGGCGGTCGCAAGCATCCCGAGCAGCATTACATCCAGATTGACACCTCGAATATCCTGTTTATTTGCGGCGGCACATTCGTCGGAGTTGAGGACATCGTGCGCCGCCGGCTCGGCCGACGCACGATGGGCTTCGGCCAGCCGACATCGGTCAACGTCGAAGCCGATATGGGCGAATTGCTCGCGCAGGTGACCAGCGACGACCTCAACGAATTCGGTTTGATTCCGGAATTGATCGGGCGCTTGCCGGTCATCTCCAGCTTGGCGCCGCTGGACGAGGCCGGTTTGATTCAAGTCCTGACCGAACCAAAGAATGCGTTGGTGCGGCAATATCAAAGTCTATTCCGTATGGAAAACTGCGAATTGTCGTTCACCGAGGGAGCGTTGACGCAAATTGCCAAGAAAGCCAAAGAACGGGGGACCGGAGCGCGCGGTCTGCGCTCGATCATCGAACGCATCATGTTGGACATCATGTTTGAACTGCCCGACCAGCCGCGGGGCAGCAAATTCGTGATCGACGAAGAGATCGTCAACGGTCACCGCAAGTTGTTCTCGCTGCCGGAAACGAAAAGCGCGTAACCGGTTGCCTGCCGCAAATTCCTGGAAGTTTCCTGCGGGAAATTGACGTTATAAAAATCCCTGCGCGGGCCATCCGCGCCGGGATTTTTTGATTTATGATGAACGCAGTTGCCAATCCACTCCGGCGCGGCACATCAAGGCATTCATTGGGTTCATCACGATGTCGAACGCTACCGTTCCTTGGCTCGACCGTTTACTTAAAGTCACGGATTATCGCGCGCTGCGCGAAGTTTTCGCTGCCATGCAACGGGAAGCAGCGGCGACTACCGACTCCACCGCCCTGATCGCTCGCATCGACGAAGCGGTCCGCCGCATCGATTACGAATTGAAACGCGACGAAAGCGAATTGCAATCGCGACGCCAAGCTTACGATGCGTTCCTCGCAGAACAGCGGGGTTGCCTGGGGTGGTTGCGCCGCATGTGGCCTTGGTCGCAAACCAGCCGGATCGAACGTCAACATCAAGCACATGTCGCGGAACAGCGGGGCGAGATTCTCGCCAACCAATTGATCGTAGCCCGCGCCCGAATGCTACAAGAGCGTCTGCGTCCGGCTCAAGAACGCTCCATCGGCCCCCCGCGCGCGGAGTGGCAGACCCAGTTAACGAATCTGCGCGATCGGAATGACCTACCCCGCGGTGCGAAGTTTGCCCGCGAGTTGGTGACCGAGATCGGCAGCGCGCAGTCGTTTCTCGTCGAAATCGAACAGCGAATCGAACCGTTCGCCAAAACTACGTTGACCAATGCGGAACACCGCCAGTGGCGCAACGCCGACGTGGCCGAAGCCCGCGCAGAGCTGCAAGCCCTCCGCGCTGAAGTGCAATCCAAGGAGGCCTTAGCAGTGGAGGCCGCCACCCGCATCGGACAACTCGTCCAGGATGATCTACAGACCCGTCACCCCGCGTATCGAGAATTGTTGCAAACATCGTCTCGATTGGAGCTACAACTGGTCGAGGGTCAGTCCTTGCGCGGAGTGATTCAAGAATTGCGCGAACAGTTGACACGGTACTGTTCGGCAGCCCAAACGATGGCACAAGCCCCTCAGCGGCGCAACGAATTGCAACGCCAACTGAACGATTGCGCCTCCCAAGGGCACACGCGCCAGGCCCTGGTGCAACAATTGCAACGCGATCTGAACAGTTTTCAAGAACGCCTACAGCGCGCGGAGCGCGACGCTGCTCAGGTCGAAGGGGCCATGCGCACCGCCGAGAAGATGTTTCAAGCCTATTTGGCGGAACACCGCATCGTCGAAACGCCCCCGCCGGGCGACAAAATCTATTCTTCGCCGGTTGCACTCGAACACCAGCGCCTGCAACGCGAATGGCAACAGGCGCAAGAACAACGACAACAGGCCCAGCGCGAGTTCCACGAAGCCCAACAGCGGACGCAACGCGCGACTGGCGAGGCCCAATCGCTGCAACAACAAGTAAACAGGTTGCAACAAGACCTGGCCGAACTGGAACAGCAACAACAGGGCGCGCAACAAGATGCGGATGCTTGGCGCCGCGCATTGCCCAGCGTCCGGGGACGCTTGGAAGAACGATGGTCCGCTTGGTCGCGTCTGGATAGCGGCGCCTCCTCGCCAATCGGCACCGCGTTTTTAGCTATCAGCGGACGCTTGCAACGCTGGTCTTCCCTGGCGGGAGGGTTTTCGGCTCCCGCCGGCGCGGATGACAGTCGCGCGGCGCAAGAGAGTTTGGCCGACGTGTCGCGGCTGGTCCAATCGCTGGAGGAAACGTTGGCGGAACGCCAGCGGCAAGTCGAGCAACTTCGCGACCAATCGCAACGGCTGCGCAGGGAACGGTTGACGGAACTGTTGGGAACCGAGTTCGTCGAAAGAATGAAGTCGGCACTGGACATTTCCTAGCTGGCTGACCGGCGCGAACGCCATGACCGACTCAGTACTAGCGGATACGCGTGCATCTGCTGGCCCAGTGCCAAGCACTGAGCCGCGCAGTGCCCGGCCCACCAACGGTGCAGGGACTTCGGATCGCAATACGCGCCGCGACCTGTGCAGCAGCGCGACCGACGGTGCCGGTTTCAGCCTGATGGTTGGTTTGACGGAAACGTACTTCGCTGCCCTCTTCGTGACGGTGGGGCTCAGCGATTTCGCGGTGGGCGTGATGGTAACACTCCCCTATCTGTTAGGGAGTCTCTTGCAGTTGACGACTCCTTGGGGAGTTCAACGACTGCGATCGTTCCGGCGATGGGTGGTTTGGAACGCGGGATTGCAAGGGCTAAGTCTCGTGGGATTGGCGGCAGCCGTGCATTGGGGCTGGGTGCAGTTTCCAGCACTCTTGGTCCTCGTCAGTTTGTATTTCGCGGCGGGCTTGGCGACAGCGCCTGTGTGGAACACGTGGATCGAAAAACTCATCCCGCGGTCGGTCCGCGCACAATTTCTTTCCCGCCGCATGAGAATCTGTCAATTCTGTTTGATGGTCGGCATTGTGATCGCGGGATATGTACTTTGGCTGGCCACTAGCCATGCCGTGCGGTTACATGTCTTTACGGCGTTATTGCTCGCCGGTGGGGTGGCGCGCTTTGTCTCCGCTTGGATGCTGCATCGTCAAAGCGAACGCCCTCACTGGCTGGCCGGGTTGACGACGGCACCCGCCTTGACGGAGGACGACCGCGCCGGCTTGGCGGCGAGCCGACGGGTGATTCCCTATTGCGCCGCCATGCAGTTGGCCATCTTTTGCGCTGGCCCGTATTTCACACCGTTCATGTTGCGCGTGATGGAATTGCCGTACTGGCAATTCACGCTATTGATCATGCTGGGATACTTGGGGCGCATCGTCACTTTGGCTTGGGCTGGCAACGTCGCCCGGTATTTTGGACAAGCCACGTTGTTGTGGATCGGAGGTGTCGGCATTATTCCAGCTTCGGGCTTGTGGATCTTTTACGAGTCGTTTTGGTTCTTATGTGTTCTGCAGTTCGTGGCCGGTGCGGCTTGGGCTTGCTATGAGCTGGGGATGATGTTGGTTTTTGTGGAGCGCATTCCTCAAGCGCGCCGGGTCGTCATGCTCTCGTGGTACAATGCCATCAACGGGATTGGCATGGTCTTGGGCTCGCTGTTGGGGGGGTGGATCATCTGGAGTTGGTCGGGAGTTGTGGCCGGTTTTCTCATTGTTTTTGTCCTCTCCACCGGCCTGCGTTTGGCAGCATTAGTCCTTTTTCCATTCGCCCTCCTGAGAGGCGTCGGCCAAGGGAATGGGCCGCTGTACATGTTTTATCCGGCGCCCGATCCGAACAGCCGCACGTTGCTGCGGCCGTTCTACGCCTTTGGCGATAATCCTGGCAACAGAGTGCCCCAAGACGATGCCGGACCGGCCTGAGTATCTCACGGGTGATGCAACCGCATTGGATTTTAGATTGGCCGCGATTATAATCCATAACACACAGGGTTTGAAAAGAATCGCTACGCGCGGGGAAACTTCAAATTGGGGAAGGATAGTCACATGGTTCGCATGGCTAGATTCGGGTGGTTCGCGGCGTTGTTTTGTTTGGCACCAGCGTGTGGGTTTGCGCAGGGGCTTGCCAGTTTAGACGGGGAATGGAGACCGACTGCCGGGGTGTTGCACGGGCAGCCGGTGCCTGCCTCCGCGCTGAGCACAATGAAATTGACATTGACCAACGGCACATTTCGCGGCGAATCGTCGGGGATTATTTCTTCGGGTTCCGTGATCCTGGAACCGGGGAGTACCTCGCGCGCACGCTTTGCCATCTCGTCTGGATCCGACAATGGTCGCACGCTGCCGGCAATCTTTCATTTGGACGGCAAGAAGTTAACCATCGTGTTTTCTGAAACGGGAGAGTTTCCGGCGGCCTTTGAATCCACCGCGGATAATCGCAATCTGGTGATGATCTATGAACTCGCGACCGCTGCCGATGCCCCGCCTACTGTCTCCTCGGGAGAGCGTCAGTCCGCCAGCGTCATCGACTAACCCTGCTCCAATACATTGTCGTAGATTTCACTAACAAAAAAACGCAGGCTGGATTCAGCCTGCGTCTTTTTTCCGACCGCCTATCATGGCTCTGCTGAGCTACCAGCCCATAACCATGTTAGACTCAATGACTTTCCGCGCTTGTTCCAAATCCGTCCCTGTTTCATGCATGTATAACCGGATGGCGTGTACTTTGTCGCCCGATGCCTTCGCCAAGCAGTCGCGAGCCACCGAGCATGGATCCGCGCGGCTATCCGTAATCCCCAGAACACCCTTGGAGATCACCCAACTGTCGCGCGGCCGTTTGGTCAGCCGGAGAATCCCCTCCGTCGGGTAACATTTATTGGCTACGGAAGACGCATTGTCTTCGTTCTCTGCCCAGGTGATGATGATGTGCGCGTCCGTCTCGATCTCGAATAATGGCATTGTAGTTACCTCGCCTTTTTTCAAAGTGCCTGTTCGCCTGTCGGTCCGGCGCCGAGTTGCCTCTTCGCGCTCTCACGGCGCCGGAACCACCGGACTATTCTTAATGGGATTTTGACATGTTCCGGTGAGCCTGACTAGGCGGGCCAACGAAATTGCCGGCACCCGAAAAAACAAGGAAAAATAGGCTCGTTTCTGAACCACCTTTGTTGCGCGCCGTTTCCAATGCGACGCCACTTCACGCAATCGAACCATTTATAATCGGCACCAGGCCGTGCATCGTCTCGAGAATCAATTCTCCACTTGAATTGAGTCCGCGGCACCAGCCGCTCTGAGTCCCTTCCAATCCCGCAATCGTCAACCACCGATTATGAAAGTGATGGAGTCGATTAAAGTCATCAGCGACCCGCGCCGCGTCGGAATCGCAACGAGGAAACTCGCGCATCAGCAATTGCATGACCTGAATTGTGAGCGCATCCCGATCCACCGGTCGCTCGCGAATCTCTTCGAGAAAAACAGCGCCCCCTGTGGAATCACCGGCAAGTCCAAGGTCGGCGGCGCTCCCATTGGCGTTGATTCCGATACCGATTACATACACCCACAACCCATCCCTGACACAAGATTCTATCAAGATTCCCGCAACTTTCCGCGCGCGAACCCAAATGTCATTGGGCCATTTGATGGCCACGTCAGCGCTGTCAACCCAATGGGCGACCGCTCTTCCAACCGCCAAACCAGCAGACGCGGCCACAAGCCCCGGCGGCAGTGG
>JACTND010000002.1 GCA_014584305.1 Planctomycetota bacterium
ACTTTACACACCGTTTCGTATCAGGACGGCCAAAAAGCGCAACTTCAAAAAGCGTCAGCGAAGGGATAGGGCACTTCCCTCGCTGACGCTTCGGGTTACCGTTTGATCAGCCGCGAGTGAGGGGCATCGCGCTGCGGAAGAATGTTCGGTCAACTTGCCCCGTAGAGCCGTGGGAGTGGGGAGAAAGAGAGTGAGGGGCAGCCACCGAAAGTCTGACTGGCGGGAGATTGGGCGAACCAACATGCGCAACCTTTGGCTAATCAACTCGGCGCGATCGGCGACACCGCCTTAAAATTCTTGCTCCATTCTCCCCCGTCCTTCGGCATTTGGCTGGGGGCGAAGGCGATCTGGAGTCGCTGTTTCCGGACGCCAGGGCTCAAACTAATCCCGACTCGATCCGCGCTTACCGCCGGAACGAGTCGCTAACCCGCGCAGCTAAAACCCCAGCCCGCCGCGCTCGCGGCCTCCAAAGGCGATAGTCGTACCGAACGCTTACTTGCGGCCCGTTGCGTGCAAGACGGCGTTGAACAGACACTGTCGTACATGTGCTTTCCTTGCGAGCATTGGACGCGTGTCCGATCGAACAACATGCTGGAGCGGATCATGAAGGGAATTCGGCGGC
The DNA here is from genome assembly GCA_014584305.1 of Planctomycetota bacterium. GTDB lineage: Bacteria > Planctomycetota > Planctomycetia > Pirellulales > Pirellulaceae > BJ22. The sequence continues at coordinate 623 of JACTND010000002.1, forward strand.
GAACGCGAGTCGTCGGTGCATTCCCCGATGGCCGCTCAGCGTTGATGCTGGTGGGTGCGAGGCTGCGTCACATCGCCGGCGCGAAGTGGGGAACGAGACGTTACTTGGACTTGGACCGATTGCGAGAACATAGCGGGACCGGTCCGGTCCAACAAAAACGAAACGACTGCTTAAACTCTGCGGGATTGCCCCCTAGGGGGCAGCCCAGGGGAATGTTTCTTCGTATTCGACTCTAAGGCAAAATCAAATGTGCGCAACTTGACGGACACTACCAAACAGCGGGAGATTGAGCGAACCAACAAGCGCAACCTTACCCTCGACCCCGACAGTCCTGGCGGCGACCGACCAGTTCTTCGCCGATTATATTGGGATTGAAGAAATTGCCACCCAAGTCAACCGCATTCGCCGAGTATTCGATGTCTGCCTTACTTGAAGCCCCGTCCGGTCCAAACGTGGTCTGCAAGTAAACCGAGCCATTTCTGTTACGGGCAAAAGTCGAGGCGATGCCGACTACGCCACTGTTGCGGACGTTGTTGCACCAGCCTCCTGAAACCGCCTGCAGTTGCGAGGGTGCCAAACGTCAAATCTGTTCTGCCGCCGAGCGACGTCGGCGTGGCGATAACGAACTCACCAAAATCAACGAGCCAACGAATAGCAACGCCGTTGGTTCAGGAATTACTGACAAACTGGCGTTGTCAAATGCCAAAACAGAGAATTCGTTATACGCAAACCACCCATAACGATTCCCACCGATCGCTGAAATCAAGTCGCTTGAGTTTGATCGAGTCCAGGTCGCCACCAAATTGTTAGATGCATCAAAGATATTCATGTCAACCGCTAATACACCAGCGTCATCATAGAAATGGTGTTGAAACGTGTACCAACCGCTATTCGAGATGGCAATCGGATTGTTCGCAGGGTTTTTTGCATAGGCACTTCCCGGTTGCGAGTTATTGCTAGCACTGATTACGAATCGATCGGTTCCTGCTCCTGGTCCAGTCGAATCATTGTAAAATCCCATATTAAATATAAAATCCCTGCGATGAGTGCCGGACGAGTTATTGATTGCGGAGCTAAAGTCGAGGCGAGTGTTGTTATCCCAGGACCCATTGACATCTAAGTAAATGTCGATAGACGTCCAGTATTGCCGAAATGCAGTGGGAACTGCGTTTCCGGCTCCGAAATTATATCCGTTGGCCGGGATTGCAGTTGCGCCCCATCCCGTAAACGCCGAACCGCTCCCACCGTTGTTGAATTGAGCGTGAAAACTGCCCGTTGCCGATGCAATGCCGTTGGTTCCAGAAGCAACGCGATCCACTCGAGTTGGATTCCAACCGAGAACATCCGTCTCGAAACCATTCGAGTAAAGTGGCACTTGGCTTAGAGCATAGTTCGAGAAACCCATTCCAAGCATCACTGCAATTGAAAAACAAAATGTCACGTTCTGTTTAAGTTTAAGCATTTTTGGGTCTCCAACATTAGGAATTAAGGTTTCTCGATGTAATCGTTAAACGTTATGAACGTCGGATTGGCAAAACCGCGCTCGATTCATTAAAAATGTGAACTTGGGAGGGCTGCGCAAAACCGACTGGGCGTCGCAATGATAAATAGCCCGTTCCAAAATAACAAGCCACCTAGCCCTCAAAATCCGAACAAAGACATGAAATATCATGTTTTTTGCGTAAAATATCGGAGTGCGAGGCTGGCCTGACGAAAATCAGTTTACCCTGGATTTTGTTGACACGGCGAGGTGTGTCGCGAATTCTTTGAAGGCAAGCTGCTGTTTGGCGGTGAGCGTTCGTTGAAGTGCATCTTGCGGCGGGGGTTAGATTGACCTTTGTTTCTCTTTTTTTTGGAGGGTCAATCGATGAAGGGTCGGGTTTTTCTGG
>JACTND010000210.1 GCA_014584305.1 Planctomycetota bacterium
AATGACCTCAACGGAACTGGATTACCTGCTTCCCGACCAATGGGTAAAAGCCCATCCTCAGCACCGTTGGACCATCGACCACATCCGCCGCGAAGAACGCAAAAGCAAGTCCCTGTAGTTCACCGAGCGCTCACAATTTATCCGGCATGATCTCGCTCAAGGTCAGGTTGCTTGTCGAGAACCTGGCCTTTTTCTGTAAGACAAGAAACCAGCGAGCGCCAGGCACAGAATCAATGCAGTCCCCGGTTCTGGGATCACCTGCGAAACAAAGATCGACCCGTGGCTGTAAAGTTGTGACAGATTCCACTCCAGTCCTTTACCCAGCGTGGGCAAGAAGTAGCTGCCGAATTGGCCGGTCCATTGGCCGTGCACTTCAAAGATATTGAAGCTGTCGCCAAGTTGCGGTTGGTAGGCGAAATCGCCTGGATTCAATCCGATCAAATCCAACGTCAGCGCGCCCCCTTGCAGTGTCAAGTTGCGATGGAAAATGAACTGGTCAAATTCAGGCAAGATGGGGTCCGTTCCGGCGATTTCCACCAGTAGGTTGCTGGTCGGGCCGAGTGTGACGTTGAAATGGAATTCCTGCCGCGAAGGGCTATCGCCGATCCCCAGCGAGCCCTCGAAGTACGCATTGCCACCCCCCGTCAGCAGCGATCCATTGCGCATTTGAACGTGATCGAAGAAGACGCCGTTGCTGAAATCGGAGATGCGCAGTTCAGCACCGCCCTTGATTTCGACATCGCCGAATACGGTGGTCGTGCCACCGCCGGTGATGATCATCTGCGAGTCACTCCAACCAACGATCGGGGCGTGGATGTCTGTGAACCCGCCAGAAAAGAGCATCTGGCCATAGTTGTCGATATGCTGAGCGACCAACAATCCGCGCCCGGTGATCCGTCCGCCCGACTGGTTATCGAACGAACCGCCGAATGTCAGCCGTTTGCCGGCCTCCAATTCGACGATCCCGCCGGACTGATTGACAAACGATCCGTCGATACGCCCGGCGCCGGAAACCAAGCCTTGGTTGTACATGGTCGTCATGTGCGAAGTGACGATCCGCGCGTTGTTTCCGCCCAGATAGACGTCCCCCTGATTGAAGATCGTGTTGGCCGAAAATCGCCCGCCGTTGTTGACGATCAATGCTCCATCCGGACCGACGGTCGCTGTGTGGGACACGTTAAATAGTTGTCCCGAATTCAGCATCAATGTATCTCCAAACAAGCCGCCATCGCCAATCGACAGATTGGCGTCCGTCAGGTTGAACGTGCCACTGTTGAAATTCAGCAGCGAGGCGTTTTGCAAGTTGCCGACAGAAAATGTGCCGCCAGCCAGAGTCACGGGAGCGAACAGATTGGCCGTGCCTTCCACGTGCAGGTGTTTTCCTGTGCCGATGTTTGGTGAGGTTCCAAAGAATGCTGTTGTTGCCACATCCGTTCCAATGGTCCGATTTCCGCCCAGTTGAAGCGTGCCGGACAGATAGTTGATCGTGCTGGCGGGTGTATACGTGAACTGCTCGCTGTTCAGCCGCAGCGTACCGCCATGTAAGTTCACCGTCGCGCCATCATAGAGCCGCATCAGGCCGCCGACATCAACAGTGCCCCCTTGCCCGATAGTCAAAGTCGCATCATCACTAGTGATATCGAACGATCGGCCAAGTTCGAGTCGATTAATCAGATTCCATCGAGAACCGCTGCCTGAAACAGTTGTCGTCCCCGTGCCGCCGAAACCGGAACCTAAATACCCATCCAAACTGGTTACAGTACCTCCGCCCAGGATATTCAATTCACCGGATCCCCAAACCCCGACATGCAGAGCTGACGTATTCCAAACCGAGCCTGCGCCTTGCACGTATGCGCTTCCATAGGAATCGCTTTCAAACCCCATGAGGGTATAGTTGCTGCTGGCCGAGCCTCCATTTGTTACATGCACCGCACCAATTCCATGAACACCAATTTTCAAATCTCCCGTCGTAACCCACTGTGAACCAGCGCCATTGACAACAACTTGCCCGTTGCCTCCGTTTGAAATACCAATATCGCTGCGAAAACTTGTGGCTGTGCCTCCTCCCTCGATGATCATCGTTCCGTTGCCACTTGATCCAATCCAGAAATCTCCGACGCTCCATTGCGAATTGCTGCCCGTGACAAGTGCCAACCCCGCAGACCCTTGTTGTAATCCCACAGCCCCCAAATCGGCTGTTACTTTTCCGCCATTCGAAATGGTCAATTCGCCCTGGCCGCCCCTGCCGACGATAAGCTGGTTCGAGGACCATTCCGACCCGGCACCGGTCACGGTGAGTGAACCCGTGGAACCTGAATACCAGCCGAGATAAGCGTCTCCATTTGAAACGTAACGCCCGCCCGATTCGATACTTAACGTCCCGTGGCCATTTTCGCCAACACGAAGTTCCCCTGAATTAGCCCATTGCGATCCGCTGCCGGTAACGTTGACTGTCCCCGATCCATTGATGCTCGCACCAATGTACGCCAAGTCGTGGTTCGAAACCACTCCGCCCGATTCGATACTTAACGTCCCGTGGCCATTGTGGCCAACACGAAGTTCCCCTGAATTAGCCCATTGCGATCCGCTGCCGGTATCGTTGACTGTCCCGGTTCCGCTGTCAAATTGACCAATTGATCCATTCGCACTCGTCACGCTGCCGCCATCTTCAATGGTCAATATCCCGTGCCCGAACTGGCCGACCGAGACGATTTGCGAATGGTTCCACTGGGACCCACTTCCACTGACGGTGGCTGTTCCGTTTCCGGTAGTGCTCACGCCAATCACTGATGATTTATTTGAGACCACTCCTCCTTCGCTGATGGAGAGTGTCCCTTGTCCTGAGTTACCGATCCAAACGTTGCTTGAATTGTTCCACTGGGAGGCGCTTCCGGTAACGTTAACTGTCCCCGATCCATCGCTGCCCACACCAATGAACGCCGGGAAGTCGTTCGAAACCACTCCGCCCGATTCGATACTTAACGTCCCGTGGCCCTCGAAGCCGATATACAGGTTGCCCGAATTATTCCACTGCGAACCGGTGCCATGTACCCGAAGCAAACCGGTTTCACCAACCCAACGGCCGAGATACCCGGTTGCGTTGGCCAACGTCGCGCCTTGAACGAGCTCCAGCCGTTGCCCACCGCTCGAGCCGATGGAAATGATATTTCCTGCATTGTGCAACCCCGTAATGGAACCTCCCTTGACCCGCAAAATTCCCTGGTTATCCCAGTTCAGTGTCGCAGTGGGATCGATGACGATGTTGGTGGCTTCAACCAACCCGCCATCGACGGTAAGCGTGCCTGTCCCCCCCCACACACGAAGCGTCCCTCCAACGTTGACTCGACCGCCATTGGAGGCTGTCAGGCTACCGGTTCCACCCGCGCTGTTATCGCTGCCGCCAACCATGAAGTTGCCGCTGCTGTTCCAAGTCGAATCGGTGCCGGTCACGGTGGCTGCTCCCGTCGCGTTGCTGAACCGTCCGATGTAACTGTTCGAGCTGGATACGAGACCGCCCGATTGAACGTTGAGGATTCCCTGTCCACTATTGCCTACCACGAACGTGTTCATTCCCGTCCAACTCGATCCCGATCCGGCAATGGTTGTCGATCCTGTCGAACCAATGGCGTTGCCAATAAAGCCGTTCAAACTCGTTACTTTTCCCTTGGAATTTACCAAAAGAGTGCCTTGACCACCGGTGCCAACGAGCAAGCTATTGGCGTTGTTCCAGATTGCTGACGACCCGGTGACGCGAACGGTCCCCTGCGATCCGGCGACGTGCCCAATGAATGCGATTTGACCGGACAGTGTCCCATTGAGGATCCGCAGGTCGGCGACGTCTCCGCTGTTTTGACCAACGACGATGGAGGGATTGGTCCCGCCGGTTTGGGTCAGCGAGTATGTTTGGCCGGCCAGGTCGAATGTGACCGTGCCGCCGCGAACCAGCAGTCGCTGATTGGTTGGGCTGAATCCAAACGTGACCGCATAAATGTTGGACAAGTCAAAGATCGCCACGTCGCCCGTGCCGGGAACCGATCCCGGGTTCCAGTTGCCTGCGGTCCCGAATGCGCCCCCGGTTGGGTTGTTCCAAAATCGGTCGTCAGCGCGACCTGGCAGCGGGGATAGGGCCCACGTGATTGCAACCATGACCAGGCAAACGGTGGCTTGCGCTGCGAGTTTGAATGCCTTAAATCTGTCCAGTACGTGTGTCCTGCTTTGCGACTGTGTATCGATCATGGCGGCCTCGGCGTTGTCAGATTGTGATGTTCAGGCATCTCGCTGCTGACGCAGCGGTCCTAGTTCACAAGGCGCCATCACGATCAAGAACCGGACGTGAAAAAAAATCATAAAACGGAAACAACTCAGTCTTGGTCGATTTCCTGCAGCATGGTCAGCCAGTGTTCATCGGTTTTGATCGACGGTCTCAAAAAACGGCAAATCCGATACGGCGCGACAAAGTGCATGAATACCAGTATTCGCTGGGCATATTCGAGGTCGCCGGGGCGTTTGGTTGTGCTCTGAAATTCAGTTCACACGGGAAAGGCTGCGCCCTGAATGCTTCTTTGGCGTGCAATCCTTGTAGCGAGAGTATAAAATACCTGTCCGTCATTAGTCGTTAGTTTGGTGGGCATTTCGGTGTCATTCTGTTGTTCGGACGAGTCGCGAACTCGACGTGATGCCGGCAATCGACCTTGGCGCGGTGCGGGAGCACGATGCACATGTGTTTCAATGCGACTTCCAGCATGCTTGCAGGTGGTTGTGCCTACGGCGTGGCGGGATATCTGTTGCGGCGCGACAACCCGCGACTGAAGTGGAGTGCGGTGGCTTTGATGGGTATCACCGCCATGCAATGGGTCGAGGCACTGCTGTGGCTGGACGGTCCAAAACCGCAAGGTCTGGTCAACCAGTTGTTGACCATTTTGTTGATTCCGGTGGCGCTGTTGGCTCAGGCCTGGTGTCCCGTGTTCGGCTCGGCGTTTGATCGGCCCGTCCGTCCGCGGCGCGCAGTGTTTTATTCACTGCTGGTGCTCGGGTTATTGATTGTGGTGCTGGCCCGGCTTTCGTACCATCCCACCCACACGCAGGTCACGCCAGAGGGTTATTTGAACTGGTATTCGCCTCAAAATCCGCCAGTGTTCCTCCCGTGGTGGTATGGACTGTGGGCGCTCGTCATCGGGGCTCCGTTCCTGCTGTGGTGGCGCCCCTTCTGGCAAGCGCTGCTCATTTGTTCGTGGGGCTGGCTATGGGCCACCCTGAGTTATCTGTTTACTGATAGCGCCGCCAGTCATTGGTGCTTTTTCGTGACATTCTACGCAGCTTTCGTGCTGGTGTATTCCTTTATGGTGAGGGACCAGCCGCAAGCAGACGGACGATTGTGAGATTCAAAGGCAGAGCGAAACCTCTTTTCTTCTTTGTTTCCTTTGTGGCCTCACGTTCAAAACGCACTGCTGATCGTGTCAGACTCTGATTCATTTGTTTGCGAGATTTCATTGGCAACCGGAGTGCTTTCGACGCGGGCTGAGCGAGGCAACACCGGCCAGGCACAGCATTATCAGGCTGGACGGCTCCGGGATGACATTGACGTTGGTTAGTTGCACGGAGCCCGGCAGATAGACCACGTCGAGCGACTGGCCGCCGAGAAACGAACTGCGCGTTTCCGTTTACGAATTAGGCCCATCACCCATGGCGCGGGGAGATTGAACTTCCCGAACAGGACGTTCCTAAAAAAGGCTCGAGAATATCGCATCCGCTTCGAAAGTGACGGCGGCTGCGTCCTGAAAACCGAACAAAAGGCTAACGGCCCGGGCCCACGCCCACGCCAATAGTATTCAAGTCGCCATCGCCAGCATTTAGAATGTCAATTGTATGATATGCGCTGCACGGCTCGTTGGATGTCGCGACGTTGCTTGGAACTGCGGAAACCACGGCTCGGCGTCATGTGGTTGCCGCACACGCATGAAATTTCGTCCGGTTTGCTCACGGCTTCGCGCCTGGAGGTAATAGAGACATGGCCGAGCGCCACGAGGCCCATACAGAATTCGAGTCGTTTGATCGCTTGTTGGCTGCGGCGCGCGACGGGGACCGCGCGGCGCTGGATGGCTTGATCCGCGATTGCCGCGACTACTTGTTATTGGTTGCCAACCAAGAAATGGATCAAGCGTTGCAGGCAAAACTGGGAGCATCCGACGTGGTTCAGCAAACGCTTGCCGAAATTCCGCGGCAATTGGATCACTTTCGCGGCACTTCGCGCGAAGAGTTTCTCGGCTGGCTTCGGCAAGCACTGTTCAACGATCTGCGCGATGCGCGGCGGCGCTACAAATCGTCTCAGCGCCGGGACGTCAGTCGCGAACGAGGCCTGCAAGACTCGACTGGGCTCCAACGTCCTGTGGTCGATCCACGGTTGACGCCAGCATCCCAAGTTATCAGCGAAGAGCATGCGCGGCTACTGCAAGCAGCGCTGCAGCGACTGCCGATTGCTCAACGCAAAATCATTGAGTTGCGGAATTGGGCACAGCTTTCGTTTATCGAGATCGGAAAGCAACTGGACATGAGTCCCGATTCGGCGCGGAAGTCTTGGTACCGGGCCATTGTCAAACTGCAAGAGATTCTGCAGCCCCAGTTCGACTCGAGGATTGTGCCCGCCAGTTTGGATGCGGAGGTAGACGATGACCCATCCCAATGAATATGACCAAGACGACGATCGGGCAAAACGGCTGGAAGTCATTCATCAACAATTGATTGCGGCCCATTCCGATGATGCCGCATCACCGGCGCCATCGACTTCAGATCCCGACTTGATATCAGCCGAGTATATATTGCGAATGATGGAGCAAATGCGCCGCGCGCCGGTTCCATCGGCGACCGGTGAAACCAGGGAAACTCCGCTGGTTTCCAATGTTGAAACGGGTGTAGAGGGTTTCGAGGTTTCGGCGTCGGACGGTGAAGCGGTCGATTGGCTCCGCGAGGGACTGGCCCTGGAAGGCGACTCGACTTCACCGCGAACTCTCGGCCGCTTCCAGATTGAACGCTTGTTGGGAAGAGGTGGGTTTGGGCTGGTGTTTTTGGCCTACGACCCTCGGCTGGAACGGCAAGTCGCGCTCAAGATCCCTGGACTCGATATATTGGCATCCGGCCAAGCCAGTAGACGGTTTTTGCGTGAAGCCAAAGCCGCGGCGATGTTGAGTCATCCCGGAATTGTGACGGTATATGAGGCGGGGTTTGTCGGACCAGCGGCCTACCTGGCCAGCGAGTACGTGCCGGGGCCCAATTTGTCTCAATGGCTCGCCCGCCAACCGGTACCACCATCTCCAAACGAAGCAGCCCTGGCAGTTGCGTCTCTCGCGTCCGCTGTACAGCATGCCCATTCGCGAAGCGTGATTCATCGCGATTTGAAACCGGGGAACATTCAGGTTCAGGAGCAGCGAGATTCGGCGACCACGTTGGCTCGGCGTTTGAAGATCACTGATTTCGGTTTGGCGCGGATTACATCCAGTGTCGAGCAGGTCACGGTGAGTGGAGTTGTGCTGGGAACGCCAGCCTATATGGCGCCAGAAATGGCGCGCGGTGAGGCCGCGCGATCTGGCCCGGCAGTCGATATCTACTCGTTGGGCGCGATTCTCTACGAGCTTTTGACCGGAGCGCCTCCTCATGCCAAGTCGAGTTTGGTCGCGACATTGCGAGCCGTCGAATTGGAAGAACCGGTGGCGCCACGGAGGATCAAGCCGGCCATCCCCAGAGACTTGGAAGCGATCTGCCTGCGAGCGCTCGACAAATCTCCGGCCCAAAGGTATGCCTCGGCGTTCGATCTTCAAGACGATCTGGAGCGCTTCTTGGACGGACGAGCTATCCAAGCGCGTCGTGTCTCAACGTTGGGGCGAGTGGTTCGATGGTCAACACGCAACCCCGCCGTGGCTGGCATGATGGTCGGTGCTGTGGCGATGATGATCACCGCGATTGCGGCGCTGACATCCATGTTAATCCGGGCTGAACGAGATCGCCAAGTGATCATGTCCGAACGCGAGCGCGTTGTGCGCAGCTTGGGATTCGCCGAGCAGGCGGTCGACCAATTATTGACCGAAGTGCAACAGGAGTTGGCGGAATTTCCGGCCATGGACCAAATCCGCTCCCGGCTGTTGGAGCGGGCGCTGAGAGTGCAACAACACATTGTTGCGGAACAGGACAACCATCCAGGATCCCGATTGCAGCTTGTTCGCGCACTCCGTCGGGTGGGACAGATTCAGCACGTTCTCGGAAACAATGTGGAGTCGGAAACATCACTGGTTCGCAGCGTTTCATTGGTTCGCGAGATCGGAAACGATGTTGTTCATCTTGATCAGGAAATCGTGACGGAGTACTTAACTGCCATTCAAGCCTTGTCGAGTACGCTCAGGTCGATGGGACGCGACGATGAAGCAATTGCCATCATCTTGGATGCCGTTGCCGAATGCGATGAGTTCCTGTCCGACTTGCCATTCGAATTGGACCTGTGGAGCGCGATCTGGGGAGTCCGGCAAGAATTCGGCGAACTCACCGCCAAGGCCTCCCCCGCGGAGGCTGTTTCCTGGTTTCAGGAACTGGCCGACCAACTGGCTATGCTGTTGAGCCTGCACACCAACTTGGATGAAGATGGAGTCGATCGCATGCGCATGCAGTTGGCCTCCACTCACAACAGTTTAGGGATCGCCCTCCGCGCAAACGGCCAACCGGAGCAAGCACTCTCGGCCTATGCCGATTCGTTGGGTACGAGTCGTGATTTGCTGAACCGCGGGAAGTTAACGCATCTGCAAAAGTCAAACATGTCGGCCACGTTGATCAATCTTGGCAACTTTCAGTTTAGTCGCGGACAGTATGATGCAGCCGGTGCCAACTACGTCGAAGCGGCTGAGATTCTGCAGACATTGACTTATGAAAACCCTCATCGGCCGAGGCACAAGCTTTCTTTAGGAGCCGCGCTGCTGGGACAAGGACTGGTTGCCTATCGTCACGGAACGCTTGAGGAAACGCTGTCCTACTTGCACTCCGCGCTGTCGGTGTTCGAACAAGGTCTGGTGCAGCATCTGGAGTTTGCACATATTTGGCAAGACGAAATCGCACGGGTCAATGTGAATCGAGTCAATGCGTTGACCGCTCAAATGCGTTTTGATGAAGCGTTGGAGGCATCCGCGGCAGTGGTCGCGCACCGACGCCAGCGATGCGAGGCCGAATCGGGCGACTTGAATCGTAACAGTGAACTGGCCGTTGCTCTCAGCAACCAAGGGTCCACCTACGCCATGATGGAGCGCGAGCAAGACGCGCTGGATTGTTGGTATGAAGCACTGAATTATCACCGCATCGCCGTAGAAGGTCAGCCGCGGAATTCGCAATTCTCCAGCCGCTTCATGTTCGACCTACGGCAACTTGTTCGTCGCGAACTGGCGCGACAAAACTATGAAGCAGCCGCACTGGGCTTGATGCAGTGGCACCATGTGCCGAAGACTACCGCCGAGTACGCGATGGACTTCGCACGATTCGCATCATCGCTGGTCCGCGCAGAACTCGTCGAGTTAGACCTGGTCGCTATCGAACTTGCGCCACTTGAAGTTCAATTGCGCCTTACTTTCCTGGTTGACGCTGCTTTTGAGCACTTGGAATGGGCCACCGCCCAAGCCGCATTCGATAGATCGAGTTTGGATATCGATCATCAAGATTGGCAGCCCTTAATCGGTGACGCCCGTTGGGATTTGCTTGTCTTGGATCACGGGTCCAATCATTAGTAACCCATGAACGGCTAGCTGTTAAGCTAGACTTTTTCCGTTTATGCGGCTTGAGTAATAGCGTAATCAATGAGTGCTCTTGCCGGGCGAGGTAATTTCAGCACGGCTCGTGCGCCTGGCACCTGTTCAAAAACCCATTCCATCCACAAGTAGCGTCGGACGCTGATCATCATGTCAGAAAAGGTGGTTCCTTCTTTGCCGATCCATTTCTTGACAGTCACGTGAGAGCTAGACCACGACATGGTATCGAAGAAGATCACCGTGAGTGTGTACAAGCTAAACAGCTGCGGTGCCATTCGCAACACCGTTAGTTGGCCCCAGCCCCGAGTCGTCTCCAGCCCTAATTGGGAACGCATTTCCTGGAAAGTCGTTTCAATCAGCCATCTCAAACGGTAGAGTTTGCTGATCAGTTCGGCCGGCACATCCAGCAGATTGGTCGCGATGCGAAGCTTTCCATCGGAACCGGGTCCGGTGCTACCGCCTCGATATTTGCCACGGCTGGTGTGGGGCGTCGCCTGGACAATGACGATGCGAACTTTGTGATTGGGTCGCTCGGCCGCTGGGCGGTCTTTTCCCAGTTCGACAATCTGGTCGCTCAATACGCCTTCAGCAATGTCCTCGGCACTGAGTTCGCGTTGTTCGACAATTTCGTAAACCGAATTGTCTCGCGCACGGCAGATGTAGCTGCTTCCTTTGTCGACAATCGCATTCCACAAAGCGAATTTGGCGTATCCGCGATCGGTGAGATAACAGCGGTCGGGTTCCACAGTACGCTCGAGAACTGCCCGTTCGTCGTCGTCTCCTTTGGGATTGGCACCGGTCACATCGATGCGTGAAGGGATACCACGCAGGACTTCGAAATGAGTGTGCAACCGGTAGGCGTGCTTGTGCTTGCCATTGGCCGGCGGTACCCAGGCCAACTCGGCTACTCGCGCGACCGTATCAAAAACTGATCCATCGACTGCCGTGATTCGGTGATGGATGCCAGAAAAGTCGGCTCCTTTTCCAACGGGAATCTGGCTGGCCAGTTCGCTGGCGACTTCCTTCAGTGGTTCAGGATCGAAGACGGAGACCGATTCCGAAAGAGAGCCAAGCGAAGCCCGCCTGATGCCGAGCTTTTTCTGGACATTGGCAAAACCGCTGGCTTGTTGATTGGCTCGTAACGAGGTGACCAACGGATTGAACAGAAACAACAGCACGCCGAGGCAATACTCGTCCATATGCAGTTCACGATTGCCAGATTTGTCACGCTCGCAGCCGTTGCGGTGCAAAACCGACAGAAGCTCGCGGATTCTGGCGAAGTGCTTGAGGCCACGAATATCGGAGGGTTTTAGTTGCGAATCTCGGGATGTTGTCATGGCGGTAAAACAAGTCGTCCGACAACAAAGAGTCCCTGCATTGTCAGAAAACAAACCGTTGCCGCCATCCCTAAGCTGCAATCTGGACTAATTAATATTGTGCTGGTTCAGCCTGAATTGGAATAGCTGTCGATTTGAGTTAGTGTACTTTTGTTGGCTCCGGTGATTTAATTTTACCGTCAGGTTTGTCTGGGTCAACTCGTGGTATTACGGGTTCCTCTTCTCTTCTGTTCCGCTGATCTGTGGGTGCTTGGCTGACATTCAGATTGAGTCTTTGTGCCAAATCTAGAGCCGCATCGTAGGTTGACAGTTGCTGGGTTTGCGTCCAGAGGTCGAGTGCGTTTCCACCTTTGCCGCATTTGAAGCAATGAAAGATATGCTTTTGGATATTGGCGGAGAAGCACCGTGAGGTCGCTCGTGTTGACCCGTGCAGCAAACAAGGCCCCCGCCATTGTGATCCTCGATTCGACTGGGGTTGGGCCCCCAGCAGTTGGAGGACGTCGGTGATGCGTAGTTGCTGATGGATCGCTTGGAAGTCGATGAGTGGCTTGGCACTGGTCTGTGGTTTGGGAGTCTGTTGGGATTGTGCGCGACGCTTGGCTCGTGCTTCACGGGCGGCAGCCAGTTTTTGATTTCTCGCCTCAAAGATTTCCGCTTGTCGTCCTTGGAGCATGTCGTGTGGCGTGATGTATCGGACGGCACTGTTGAGGCGTTGGTTGTTGTAATGATCGACGAATCCGGTGACGAGGCGTCGTGCGTCATCGAGTGAAAGGGGGACCTTGGGCCGGATGCATTGGGATTTGAGCGTTTTGTGCCAACGCTCGATCTTGCCGTTGGACTGGGGGTAGTAGGGGCCGTTGGACTGGGGGTAGTAGGGTGAGGTCTTAACATGAGTCATCCCGGCCAGACGAATAAACTCCTTGAAGTCCTTGGCGATGAATTTAGGACCATTGTCGGTGATGATTCTTGGGGCGGCTTGGGGGAACTTTTCGCGGGCCCTCTGGAGGATGGTTTCGACGTCGGATTCCTCCATTTTCTCGCGGATTTCCCAGTGAACGATGTAGCGACTGAAGCCGTCGAGGATCGAGCATTGAAAGTAAAAAGTTCCCGCGATATTGAGGTGGCTGATATCGATGTGCCAGTGTTGATGGGGCAGCAGCGGTTGCTGAAATCCAGTTCCTTTTTTGGTGGGT
>JACTND010000076.1 GCA_014584305.1 Planctomycetota bacterium
ACTAGTCGAGTTGACTGACGACGGCGCCGTGGACGTTTGGTCCAACAAAGTAATGAAGAACCACCACGGCGGCGTGATCCAATTAGGGAGTCATGTTTACGGCTTCTCCGACGGAAACGGTTTTCTCTGCCAAAGCTTGGAGACTGGAGAAATGGTCTGGACGGCGCGACGCGCTATCGGCAAAGGAGCTGTGTCCTATGCGGATGGACGTTTCTATTTTATCCAAGAAGAGGACGGCCAAGTCCTGTTGATCGAAGCCAACGAGGAAGCGTGGCACGAACGAGGGCGGTTTACCTTGTCTCCGCAAACCGAGCGCCGCAAACCGCAAGGGCGGATCTGGGTACACCCCGTGATTGCCAACGGCCGACTTTATTTGCGCGATCAAGAGATTGTCTGTTGTTACGACATCTCCGCGCAGGGCGAACCTTCTCCGGTGTTGAACCAATGATCCAGCAGGACACTGGCCGGAATGCCCTGATATGAAATGTCCATTTTGCAAATGCGACAGTGATCGGGTCATCGACTCCCGGGCCAGCGATGACGGGTATGTTATCCGCCGTCGCCGACAATGTCTGGCTTGCAATAAACGCTTCACAACGCTCGAACGAGTCACCGAACTCGATCTGCGCGTGGTCAAAAAAGACGGATCGCGTGAACCGTTCAATCCCGACAAAATTCGCTCGGGATTGGAGCGGGCCTGCTGGAAACGGCCGATTCCGACGGATGTCGTCGAGCGCGCTGGCCAGGAAATCTTGCAAGAGATCTTTTTGGTGGAGGGGAGCGAAATCGAAAGCAGTCTGATCGGCGAAATCGTTTTGAGCAAACTATTTCGCTTGGATCACGTCGCTTTTATTCGCTTCGCCAGCGTTTATCGTCAATACCGCGACGTTAACGATTTCGTCCGCGAATTGCAGCCGATCCTCCAGCGCCTGGACGGGAAATCACCGACGTCCCGCACCGGCAAAACACGCCACTAACCACCAAAACCAATTAGCCAATTAGGACAGGTAGCCAATTAGGACAGGCATAATCATCTGCTCGTATGGCGGATGCCAGTTTGGGGGCTCTGGGGCGAATAGGTAATCTAGGAAGGATCGCGGTTGTCTAAATAATAATGCCTGTCCTTTTGGTGTTTTTGGTGTTGGGCCTCGGCCGGCAAGGCGTCCGCACGAGGACGACGATTTCGACCTACATCGGAGCGGGTAAATCGCGGCGTTCAAAGATGATGCTTCCCAGGTATAACATCACGGCGCCGCCCAAGAGTAATAATCCGTTGTGCCCCCAAGGCCCCAATCCTGCCCATGCACTATCGCCCGCGATCCAAAAGGACCAGTAGTGCCCTGCGCCGTCCTCCGCCAATTTGATGTGGACCTGCGAATCGTACAGGGAAAAAAAGGTTAGGTACTGAAGCCATCCCAACAGCGGCGATGACATCGCGCCCAGCTTGAGCACACCGCTGACAAAATAAACGCCAAAGACGATTCCCAAGGTGCGCCAGCGATAACGATCAATCGCCGAGACGCAGGCCGTGAGCCCCAAGAGGAACACGCCCAAGGCCAGCAGGTTAACCACGCCCGGCCAATAACTCCACGACGAGACTACCGCGCGCATGGGACTCGACTCAGAGATGGGAGACATAAAGGTCAGAGGAATTGTCTGACCCCAGATGGGGATACGCAACTCGGGATAGCGCGTTTGGCGCACGACGGACGTCTCCACCGCCAAATGCATTGCCGTCCAAATAATTAGGCACAAGGCGACTAGTCCGCATAAGGTCGTGACCAGCGGCGTCCAATAGACTTGCCGACGGCTTACCGGTTGCGCCAACAACATTTCCATCGTGCCGCGGTTCAATTCGCCGCTGACCACATCGGATCCGCGCACGACCGCCCAAGCCGAAAACAACACGATCAACATCGGCTCCTCCAAGGTCAATGCTGTGCGACCGGTGAATGACGTCAACCACTCAAACTCGATCGGCGAGAAGCGTTCGAATTCCTTGGGGAGCAGATCGATTATCTGTTTGAAACGGAGCGAGTCGATCAAGCTCACAACCCACACGCGAAACCAGGCAAAGGCGAACAGGCCCAGCGTGCAAGGGATAAACAAAACCAGCCCCTCATAAATCGACTTGCCGATCAACGCGCGGTTCATGGCACAGCCTGCATCGAAGTGGACTCCCCGTGAAAACGATCATACACGGCCCGCAAGCCGAGCGGTTGAATCTGCACGTCGGCGATCGGAGCCGCGGCCAGCCAGGCCAGCAGGTTGGTTAACGGCTGCGGAGTATCGATCTGCACGCGGTGCGCGTCTAGTTCCTGCCAAGTCGTTCCGGTCTCCATGGTTTGCGGCAGCGGCGGCAGCGCACCGTTTCGAGTGATCAGGATGCGGTGCTGCTCTTTGAGTTCGGCCAACACTTGCTGATGAACCAACTGGCCCGCGCGGAGGATTGCCACGCGGTCGCAAACTTCCTCGACTTCCGAAAGAACATGCGACGAAAAAATCACCGTTCGCCCCGCCCGCCGCGCTTCGCCGATCATTTCCAGCACCACGGCCCGCACCGAGGGATCCAGGTTGGCCGTCGGCTCATCGAGAATCCACAGCGGCTGTTCCGACGCCAAACACGCCGCCAACGCCAGCTTTTGTCGCATACCGGTGGACATCAGCATCACCCAGCGGTCGAGGTCCAAGTCCAAACGTTGGGCGATATGCAGCGCCCGTTGATAATCACCGTCATCGCGAATCGTTGAAAAGAAACGCAACACCTGCCGCCCGCGCATCGTCCGAAACAAGCGCGCATCACCCGGAACATATCCCACCAAGCGGTGAACTCGAACCCGATCCCGGTGGCAATCCAAGCCATCGATCGAGGCGCGCCCTGAGGTGGGCGCCAACAACCCCATCAGCAAGCGGAGGAGAGTCGATTTGCCGGCTCCATTCGGACCCAAGAGTCCAAAGACTTCGCCAGATCGCACGTGCAAGTTGCAATCGGAAAGGGCCGGAAAGGAACCGTAACGCTTGGTCAGATGCTCCGTAATTACCATGGCAAATGACGCCGGACGGCCTTAACGCAACGGCGATTTGCCCATCAACCGGCGCAACAAACCAATTTGTCCGGCGTGCAACATTTCGTGATCGCCGGCAAACAACAGCGCACCATAACGCGTCGAGAAGACCGAGTGTGGGGGATCCACAGGTTCGTCGAGTTGGTCACCATCGAAACTGGGGAGTTCGGTCAACATCTGCTGGTGCACGCGATGGAGTACCGTCAGAATCTCGCGCGGCGCCGGATATTCACTCCGATCCGTCGTGGCCGGCTCGCTCCCCTTGGCAAAAAGCTTGCGGAACTGGCTGGACATCAGCTCGGCATCGACCTCCTGTCGGCCTCGCTGCCGGAACAGAGTCAGTCCATACTCGGCCATGGCCAAATGTCCGACTTGCCAGGCAATATGGGTCACCGCTGGCTGAGGCGTCCAAAACCACTCCTCGTCGTTCAGATCCTCGACGAGTTTCAACATATAGGCCCGCGCCGATTCCAAGTGACGTTTGGCAATCTCCAAACGTAGGGACAAGGTAGCGACCGACATCGATTCATTGCCTCCCAATTCAATGTACTTCGAATGAATCCCGAGCGCTGACCATCCGTTAAGTGTTCAGCTCTCCGCTCTATGCAATCTCAAAAATCGCTTCGATCTCTACCATCATGCCGATCGGCAAGGCATTCATGCCGACCGCGCTCCGCGCGCCGATCCCAGCTTCCTCTCCGAAGACTTGGGCAAACAGCTCACTGCATCCATTGATTACCGCCGGATGCTGATCGAAGTTCGGGTCACACTGGACCATTCCCAACAGTTTTATCAAACGGCGCACGCGGTCGAGACTCCCCAATTGAGCTCGCAGTGTGGCCAGAATGGCTAAACCGGTTTGGCGGGCCGCGCGATAACCGTCTTCCTTAGTCGCTTCCCGCCCCACGACCCCGGTGATCAGCGTGCCATCCGGCAGCAGGGGGCCATGGCCGGACGTAAAAGCCAGATTGCCGCAGACAACCAGCGGCCTGTAAACCCCAATTGCCTTGGGCGCTGGGGGGAGTTCCAATCGAAGCTCGGCCAATCGCTGTTCGGCGCTCAACGTGATGATCCTCTCGAAACAAGTAGAAACTAACCATTCGTGCGGCACCCATTATGCCGCGTTCTCTCGACGTTGGCCAGACGCAGTGCCTCCCTTGTCCTGCCGTCAATGAAGCAGCTACATTTTCTTCGCGTAAATCTCAACAATTCGCCCGGTGCGACGAATGAGTGAGACTTCTGTTGCGGCGCGCAACCGGAAACGATCGCCTGCCGCCACCAGAGTAATTGGCGGCCACACAGAGAGTCGCCGGGACGGAGTGTGAAAACGCGAGGCCACCGCCAATGATAATCGCTCAGGAACTCGTCAAATCATTCGGCTCGATACGCGCAGTCGATGGCGTCGATCTTGCCATCCAGCGGGGAGAATGTTATGGGTTGTTGGGCCCCAACGGCGCAGGCAAATCAACGACCATCAATATGTTGGTCGGTTTAATCGCGCCCGACCAAGGTCGAGTGGAAATCGGCGGCGCCTCGCCACGGTTGGCCGCGACGCGCCGCCGCCTGGGGGCCGCGCCACAGGCGCTGTCGCTGTATGACGAACTGTCCGGGCGCGAAAATTTGGAGTTCTTTGGCCGCCTGTTTGGATTGACCGGACGATCCCTGCGGGAACGCGTCCACTGGGCGCTCGATCTGGCGGATTTGCAAGCCCGCAGCCGACACCGCGTGTCAACCTATTCCGGCGGCATGAAACGCCGACTGAACATCGCCGTTGCCTTGGTTCACGGGCCGCAAGTCGTGTTGTTGGATGAACCGACCGTCGGCGTCGATCCTCAATCCCGGAATTACATTTTCGAGACGATCGAGCGACTGAAAGCCGACGGTATGACCATCCTGTACACGACGCATTATATGGAAGAGGCGCAACGCCTGTGCGACCGCGTCGCAATCATGGATCAAGGGCGCCTGCTGGCGGAAGGCCCTGTCGCCGAATTATTGAAACGCTTCGGTGGAAACAAAGTGGTGGTTGCTCAAGTTACCCAATACCCAGATGGTGTGAAACTGCCGGAAACGCTGCGCGACGGCCAGTTGCGATTCGAGGCGGCCGAACCGATGGAAACCCTGGCGAAGCTAATGGCTCAAGGCGTTCGGTTCCAGGCGATACAAATATCGGAACCGGATTTGGAGAGTGTGTTTCTGGCTTTGACGGGCAAGACCTTGCGCGATTGATGTGAAGACCGAGGCCAGGGCACTGATAGTTAACCAGTGGGCACATGTTCGTCGTCAGTTTGACATCGAAGACCACCAATGACGGCGAACTCGGCGTCCCTATTTCCGACGGGGCGCCGCCGTGCAGAGGATCGTAGGGTGCGGTTGCTAATCGAGCCGTCATGGATTGGGGAGAAGTTGAATGCAAATTGTCACATTGGCGATCAAAGATTTGCGACTGATGCTCCGCGACAAAATCGGTGCGTTTTTCATTCTGGTCTTTCCCGTCCTGATGGGAGTATTCTTTGGCCTCGTGATGGGGGGAACACCGAGTTCGTCGCGAGGCAAGATGAAAGTGGCTGTCGTTGACCACGATCAATCGGAATGGTCGCAACGCCTGATCGCCGAGCTGGCGAAGAACGATGGTCTGTTGTTGGAAACGGACGAATGGGAATCGGCGCGAAACAGCGTGCGTTTGGGACAACGTGTCGGCTTGATCGCGATCCCCCGTGGGTTCGGCGAGACGGCCGCGATTCTATGGGAGGAGCAACCGGAAATTCAACTGGGTTTCGATCCCTCGCGCAGGACGGAAGCAGCCATGTTGGAGGGGATGCTCATGCAAGCATCCGGCGCGCTGATTGCGGAACGCCTTCGCCAGCCGACACAGCTTTTGCCGCGGTTGGACGAATTGCGCCGTGGATTGTCCGAAAGCACGCGTCAGGATCCAGTAACACCAATCCTGAGTGAGCTGTTGGATCAAGTTGCCGACGTCATCGATTCGGCTGACCAGTTGCAACGCGTCGAAGGCGCCGCTGAGAACCAAGGCGGTATTCAAATGCAATTCGCCAACATCAAGAACATCGATATCAGCGAACACGAAGATCCGGGGTCCGTTCGCGCACAGCTCAAGAAAATACGGTCGCGATGGGACATCAGTTTCCCGCAAGGAATGATCTGGGGCATTTTGGGTTGCGCGGCCGGTTTCGCTAGCTCGATTGCGCGCGAAGATGCGCGTGGCACATTGGTTCGACTGCGCGCAGCGCCGCTTACCAAGTTGCACATCCTGTTGGGCAAAGCCTTGGCCTGCTTGATCGCCTGTTGCCTCGTGATCGCCCTGTTGACGATCATCGGAACAGCTCTGGGCATGCGGAGCGACGACTACGCCAAACTATTCGTGAGCGCACTGGTGGTCAGCATCGCGTTCGTTGGGATCATGATGACGATGTCTGTATTGGGGAAGACTGAGGAAAGTGTCAATGGCAGCGGTTGGGCTATCAATATGGTGATGGCCATGCTCGGCGGTGGCATGGTCCCCGCCATGTTTTTGCCGCAGTTTCTGCAATCCGTCAGCGGATATAGTCCCGTATTTTGGGCGATCCGGTTGATTGAAGGCGCCATTTGGCGCCAGTTCGGTTGGCATGAGATGCTGTTGCCGATTGCCGTGCTGCTGATGATCGGCCTCCTGGGTATGGTGCTGGGGACGCTGGTCTTGATGCGTAGATATAAGTAGTTTGCCCACCCGTCGGATATTCCGGTTGGGACCTCACGTTCGACTCGTTGACATCAAATGGATGCCGCGCGCCGCATGGTTGCGACGGTGCATCAGCGAGATACCAGAACGAATGGTGCCCAACTTATGGGCAAATCGCAGCAAAATTAGTGAAATTTTGCCGCGCGGCCAACCACTCCCACTTCCTGGCACGAAACGTGCTTCCTGAATGGTTGTTTGGGAGAGTGGCCCCCTGCCAGGGGCCGATTAATCAGCAGTGCGCCCACGCAGGAGCGCAGTCTGTTTGGGGAGAGCGAGTGCGCCGACGCGTCCGCGCAAGGAGTTGGTACAATGTTCCGTCACCTGTTAGTCTCAGCGCGCGCCGCCGGCGCCGTTCGCCGTGTGTCATATGGTTTTGCGACATTCGTGCTTGTCCAGTCCTTGGCGATGGGCAATCTCCAGTCACAAGAGGAATTGCCGTTACCTCCGAGTGTTCTCGTTCCCAATCAAGCTCAACAAGATCCTCTGGAAGAATTGGCCCGAGGACCGATCCATGAAGCGTTTGCCGAGCAAGTCAGCTATGACGCCATTCCAGGAATCATCGTTCCGCGCGAGCCGCCACCTGCCGTTCCGGAATTGCCGCCGGAGTACAAACCGGAAGGGGACGGGTATGTATTTATAAGCGGATATTGGTTCTGGGATGTTACACGGGAGGATTTTATTTGGGTCAGTGGTGGCTACCGCCAATTGCCGCCGGACACGGTCTGGATTGACGGCTACTGGCATCAGGTCGAAGGTGGTTGGCAGCGTGTCAGCGGATTCTATTCGTTAGCGGATAGTCCATCGGTATCCTATTATCGCACGCCTCCTTCTTCGTTGGAGAATGGTCCGATCGGCCCCGCGCCATCGCCCGATCACATGTGGTCGCCGGGATATTGGGCCCCTTATGAAGGCGAGTTTGTTTGGCGGCCGGGTTATTGGCAGGTCGTACGCCCCGATTGGGTTTGGGTCCCTCGTTATTGGCGATGGACGCCGCGCGGATGTATCCTCGTCGGCGGCTATTGGGACTATCCTTGGGATGCGCGCGGTTACTGTTTTGCACCGGTCTATTTCCATCAGCCGATCTACCTCGATCCAGGATGGTGCTATCGACCGCGGATTGTGTTACGCAACCTGGCGGTACAGTTTCATTGGTTCGTGCGACCGCTGGATTGCCACTACTATTTCGGTGATTGGTACGATGCGGCCTATTATCAACGCGGCTTTATCCCCGGATTCCAATTCCATGCCCGCACGCGCGGCATCGGTTTTGATCCCTGCTTTGCCTACAACCAATGGTCTTACGGGCGTCAGGGACTGGATTACTTCGCGGTCTCGGTCCAATGGAATCGCCATTTTGTCAATCACGTGGACTTGCGTCCCCCACGCACGTTTATTGTGCAAAACAACGTCATCCAGAATATCAACAATGTGACGATCAATAACACGACGATCAACAACACGATCATCAACCAAACCGTGCTGGCCGACACGATCCATAACGCCGCCAATCAGCGCGGTAATCGTACGGGTTGGCGCCAATTGGAATCGACGGAATTAGATCAATTAGCGCAATCCGTGGAGCGATCGCGTCACACACAACGCGAACGCGCACAAGCCGAAAGCGCCGCCACGCGCCTTACGTCCCTGCGAGCAGCGAATGCCGACGCGAATACGATCCAACAACTCGAACAATTGTCGCGTGAACAACAAACGGCGGCGCGCGAAGCCCGCCAGCGAGCCAGCGATCAAATAAATCGCCGGTTGTCCACCGACTCGACGACCACGGCAGGACCGCGCAGCGGCTGGGGTCAAAATCCAAACCAACCCCAACGAAGCGATCGAGAACTGGTTAATCGTCTTGAACGCCAGTTACCGCAAGTTGCCATCGGCGAACAGAACCGCGAGCAGGCTTCGGGCCGTCCGCGATCGAACAACCAAAACGGAAGCGGACGGACCATCGCGTTGGATCCACCGCGCGCCACTGGGCGGTTGGGCATCAATACTCCACAGAATGACGATGAAGGGCAGGGGCGCGGCACGGGCTGGCGCTCGCCGACGGATCTCGCCGCACCATCGGCGCGCCCGCAGAACTTGTCCATCGGTCGCGGTTTGACCCCCCTACCAGAAATCGACCGAAGCGAACTGGAGCGCCGCGCAAAAAACCGCGGGGGGAATGTCGCCGGCAATCCGACGATCGAACTGCCGCCGGTCGTTCGGGGGCAATCGCGAGAGAACAACTCCGGTGCGGTGATCGACCCACGACGAAATGCGGGCAATGTCACGGGCAATCATGCCAACCCCAATGCGGGACGCGTTGATCGCAGCGCGCCACCATCCAATCCACCGATGGACGATACCCAACGCGGTCGTGGTGCCGGTTGGCAAGAGCGCAACAATCGAGGCGGCGGGGAAAATCCGCCGAGCATCCCGCAGCCTCAATTGAGATTGCCTAACCAATCCAATAACAATCCTCAACCGCAACCGCGCCCAACACAACCCCGCGTCAATACGCAACCGCAGGTTGCTCCAAACACTCCGGCGTTGCCCTCGATCGACCGTTCGGAATTGGAGCGTCGCGCGGCCAACAGAAACCAAAACGTAGAAGTCAACCCGCGCAGCGGATGGAACCAGCCCCGAGCGGAATCGCCGCGCCAGGCGCAGAGCGTCGCTCCTCCCAACCGGTCAACGATCGAAATCAACCCCGTCCAACCGCGACAGGGTGGCCGCCAAGTGGAACAGCCGCCGCGCGCGAATCGTTCCCAGCAGTTGAACGTCCCGGAACAATCAGCGCCGCGGAACCCGCCGCGTGAAACGCCGCAACCGCGGGTACAGCCGGAGCGTTCCGCGCCTCAGGTTCGCGCGCAGCCCCCCGCGACACCTCCGCGGAGCGCAGCTCCACAGCGTCAATCCAATCCACCTGCGGGCCAGTCCGAGCGTTCATCCCGCGCCGGCTGGAACCCCCGCAACAAGTAACGTCAAGCGATTACCGATCCAACAATTGGACGATCCTCGGATAACATGCGGATGATCGCGGGCTGGGATGCATCGCTTTGACGCCCCGTCTCCCTATCCTCCGAGAGGCCACCCACGAATGCCTTTCAGAGGATATGGAGACTATCAATTCCAGCGGAGACAAAAACGGCAACGGTTTCCGACGCTATCCGCATGTACTACTTGACCTCAAGGGCCATAGAGATATTTGTCAGGTTTCGGCGGTGGGATCGTACTCTTACTTAGCATCGCGGTACTCGTACTCGATTCGATCTTCAGCTACGGTCATTCTTCGTTGGATCAACCGAGTGAGCATCGATACGATTCTTTTCAGATCGGATATTCCGCGAACGTTGGATTCATCGTCAATAGCATCGCAGACCCGCAGCACATCGTGAATCGACACGCATTCCAGTGCCATGCTATGGGCAATCTCGAAGAATCGGTTTTTGTCATTGAGGCTTTGTTTGCCATTACCCTCGGCAATGTTCAATGGAATCGATGGAGCCGCGAAGCCATTGGTCGCGTGCTGGTCGATTGACGACGGAGAGCGACTTGGCGATGCGGTTCGAGAAGGCAACGTAATCAATCGAGAGGCGGTAATCGTCGAGGCGTTCGTGGTCGAAAGTTGGTTCCGCCATCACACTGCTTTTCGAGTACGAGTACCGTTGCACTGAGTACGAGTACGACTTTCCTGACGAACGCGCCGGTTCAGCGGCGAGCCGCACCGCGGACCGTCCGCTGCAACCGGTTGTTAGGCGCCCGATGCACTCGACACCTCATCAAACAACACTCCCAGTCGGTACACTGCGCGTCTGAGTTCAGGCCATCTATCGGTAAACGCCGACGCGGAAATACGGGCAAGTTCGCTCGGTTCGATCTTGTTAAGACCGCCGCCGTAGACACGACCCTCTCCGCGAAGTTCGTGACCGGTCACCTGCCCGAGTAGAGCAAACACATCGGCAGCATAATCGGGATGCTCCCGCAAGAGCCACGCCAAATTGCCCGTTGGATACAGCATGAGGTAGAGGTTGGTCCCGATGGCCCGCGAACGATTCCAGATGAAGCGGAAAGGCTGCTTCTGGTCGGAGCCGCGTCCCATATACGTGCAGAGGAACGGCGCTGGGTCACGTTGTTCCTGTCTGTACCAGGGGCTTCGCTTGCCAACGAGGTAGCCATCCTTGATGCCCAGCGCCTCGGCGGTCTGGAGGTATTCCCAGAGGGCCCGGTGCCGCACTCGTAGGACCCCTTCTGGCAGGTCACAGTCGATGACGCAAAGTTGAGGTTCGATGAGTGGGTAGCCGTTTTGATCTGCCTCAATGACGCTCGTCTTTAGGAAACGCGGGCTGGGCAAGATGGGCCGAAGATAGCGATTCGGGAAACCGCGGCTCTCGGACTCACGGCGTTCAACCACGAAAAATTTGTTGTTGCCTGTCGCGATCCCCGCTGAACACGGAAGAGATCGCCCAACGTCACTTCGTCGCCGACGCTCGACGTTCGCCTGTCGTTGCGCGCACGACTTGGATATATGGTCCACTTCCGAGACGTGCGCAGTTGTTCTAGGGTGATCGAGTCACTTGCGTGCGGCCTCGAAATTTTTCCTCCGAAAGTGAACTCGACGACGTGCCCGGGCGGAGGTGGCGCCTTCCGGAACACGACAACAACCGAAGAAACCAGGGCGTCGCCGAATTGAACGTCTTCCGGATCGAAGCGATGGGCTCGGATTAGCGTGACGCGATCCGTGAGATATTGCTTCCGGGTAATACCGTAGTTGACGTCCATAAACTCAGATGGCAGAAGCCACGCCGCATAGCCGCCATCCTCCATCCATGCCGACGCGACAAGCATGAAGTAGACATAAAGGCCCGCAAGGCCGTTGACTTTGACACCAGCCATCCGGTAGGCCAGCGATTGCAGACGTTCCTTCTCCTCACGATCGAGGTGGTGATGCCGAACGTAAGGGGGGTTGGTAAGGATCAGGTTGGGCGCAGCCGGGCAGCGGGCGCTTGTGACCATGCGGGTATCCGGTTCGTATTCGTCGACTGCCGCAGAAATGCAAGCATGCCGCGAGTTGTGCAGAGTATATTGCTTCGCGTCGCGTTGATTCTCTCGGCAATC
>JACTND010000124.1 GCA_014584305.1 Planctomycetota bacterium
GCTAGCTCTCTAGCCGAATAGCGCCAAGTCCGACCTTCCAGAAGCCAATTGTCCATCCATGATGCGGTTTGAAGGGCAAAGTCTACTTGCTCTTGCTTCTGTCATATACCGAAAGCTTCCGAAACTCCTTCCGCCACTAATGCGATGCTCTCCAACGATAGATGAAAACCTAATTATGCCTGTCCTTTAAGCTTTAAGGTATTTAAGGTGTTAGTCGGAGGAGGAGCGGGTGGCGAGGCGTTGAAGGAGGGGTTGGTCCATGGTGTCGGCAAGCGTTTTCACGTGGCCGTCGGCAAAAACGAATTGCACGACGCCGGGGTGAAAACTGCCAAAACAAAGTTCCTTTTCGTCAATATCTGTCTCCATGTGTCGTTTTGTGAAGTTCAAACGCGCTAAGGCGCTGCCGATGCACTCCGAGGCGTTGATGCCGTTGAGTTGATCCGTTGAGCCGAAGTACCAATGGTCCACGGCTTGGGAATGACCTTCGAAATCCGTGCCGCGGACGTCGAGATCAAAAATCGCCTCGCCGACCAGCAAGGTGTTGGATGTACCATCAGTGATGTCGCGGAAACGAATGCGGCTGTTGTTGAATAAGACGCCGTCGAGGTACGGATCGCCAGCGCGCAAGCCGGGGCCACTTTCACGTTTGGTCATCCCTGTGGCACTTCCTAAATACGTGGCCGCTTGACGATTGTCAATTCCTTCGAACCAGACTGGCGGTTGTAAAGGATGCGACGGGCATTGCATCCAAGGCATTAAGATCCCGCAAGCCGCCATATTTGGACCGGAGTCCCAGGGTTGGCCAAACTCCAAGGTATCGTACAGCGCGACCTGTTCGATGTAGGGCAGAATGCGCGCTGTCCACATAGTTCGATCGGGCCACTCGAAACCCGATGGAAACCGCCCTTGTGTGTCATGGTGATTGGTCAGCGCCAAACCGATTTGTTTGAGGTTGTTGAGGCAGGAAGTGCGACGGGCCGCCTCGCGGGCCGATTGTACCGCAGGGAACAAGAGGCCAATGAGAATTGCGATGACCGCGATCACAACCAACAACTCGATAAGAGTCCAGCCGCTACGGATTCGCCGAGCGTGTACGCGCATGAACTGTCCCCCCTGTTCATCCACCCAAACGCATTGTAGCCGACGCACGAATCGAACAACAAGCGTTCCAACAACGTTTTTCGGACGCAAATCCGTGGAAAGACTCAAAGCCAACCTTCGATTGCGGCCGAGACTTTCGCGATCCGTTAAATGTCGAGGCAAATTAGTCAATTACCGTTTATCGAACACGGCAGCGTCGAGAGAGCCAACCTAGAGGAGGGGGGCCTGTTCATCCTTCGAATTCGGTGGACCCTGCCGCCCGGCGCAATCGGTCAGCCAGCGCAGCGCCCAGCCCTGTGGTCGCCGGAAGCTCAACAATGGCCAAATCGAAAAGCTGACTGTCGATCAATCGCAACCGCGCATATAGATCGCGGCCTACTTGTTCTAAATCGGAAGGCCATTGCCACCAGACTACGTTTGAGTAACGCTCTAACTCCGATTGCCAAGCCAACACCACCAATCGTTCCTTTTGGCGTCGATAATAGTCCACGCAGTCAGCCAACCTTTCGGCCCGGCAGGCAACGACTTTGGTTGCAGGAGAGTAATGGACTGGATGTTGTCCCGGACTGGCGGTTTGTCCGACGTTCGCCATGGTTATAAACACTCCAGCGACGTCGGTCAATTGTTCAGCGGAAATCGCTCCGGTTCGAAGGAGTACTGGTGGGTTTTGCGCAAAGTCAACAATTGTTGATTCAATACCAACGGGCGTCGAACCGGCGTCCAGAACAACATCGACGGCTTCTCCCAGATCTTCCACCACATGCGCGGCAGTAGTTGGGCTGACGCGTGTGAAGCGGTTGGCCGATGGCGCTGCGATGGCACCACCAAATTGACGGAGTAGAACCAAAGCTACCGAATGACCCGGAACTCGTAACCCTACGGTATTGGACCCTCCAGTCACGATTGGGCTGACATGATTCGCAGCGCGGAGAACCATGGTTACAGGCCCTGGCCAGCACGCGGCCGCCACGCGCCGCGCGGCATCGGAAACATCAACGCTCCATTCATCGAGTTGCTCCGCCGATGGCAAATGAACAATCACGGGATGCGTCGCAGGCCGATGTTTGGCGGCGAAGATTTTGCGGACCGCTTGCTCCTGACGTGCATCCGCACCCAAGCCGTAAACCGTTTCTGTCGGAAAAGCCACCAAGCCGCCGGCGCGCAGTACTTGCACCGCGGTCACCAGCGACTGGTCCAGCTCGCCTGACATGGTGGACAATACCTGTGGCATGATCCTAGCCTCGCAACGCGCTTAATCCCCGTGAACGAGGTGGGTGTGGCGGAACCCTGGCAGCCGATTGGTCAAATAACAAAGTGCGAAAAAATCGTACAGCGTATGGCCGATGGCCGCCGCCCACCAAGATTGCGCCAAGAGCATGACTCCACCTAACCAGAATCCAATTATCGCGGCGATTAAAAAGTAGGTGACGTTAATAAAGTGTGCGCAGCCGAACAAAAGAGATACGAGAATCCACGCGATCAGCCAACCATACGGGGCGCCGACCAAATAGGCCAAACCGTCTTGAAGCGACCACCGAAACAGTAGTTCCTCGCAAACACCTGCCAACAGAGAGATCACCGCCAACTCGATGATCGATAGGCGCGCAAAGAGCGGCCCCACCAATTGGCTGGTATCGCGGCGCATGCGCTCGAATACCGACCCAGGTGTTCGATCCAAGGCGATGAGCACGACCGCCATCGGGACGAAACTGCCTACACCCCACAGCAATACGTCTCGCAACTCTGCGAAAGTCAGAAAACCAAAGACCGCATGGTTGGGGTTACGCACGCCGAGGTAGGCCAAAAGCACCGCCAAGATCGCCAGGCTTCCTTCCGCCAATGCCACAATGCGGACATCCAGTTTTTTAGCGCCCGGCGGATTCGGATTCGAGCCGTTTGGTTCGTCCATTAGCGCCGACCTGCAACGGCCCCAATACGCTCAATGTGGCCACCATCGCGTCGGCGGCTACGCGGCCTATTAACCTCGCGTCGCCAATTTGAGATTGGCCAGTATCGTCTCAGCGCCCGGTGTCATCTTGCGAATCTTGCGCGCGAGCACATCTTTCTCCGTGTTATTCGCATGTGCGAGTTTGCGTTTATAAAGGGCCATCTTGGTCCGCCGTTTCCGCCTTCGTCTCAGCTCACGATTACGTTCGATTCCGGTTGCCATCATCATCCTCAGTCTTAAAAATCTTCAACTATCTTTGTTTCCAAAGAGTCTTGATCTTGGAAACCTATGACGATTTCGTCGTCGCTTGTGCTCACCTCGAAACAATTGCTCAAACCATCGGGGCGCGCGTTTCAAGACAGCGCACGCTTGATTTGCGCGCCGTACGGATCTAGCCCCCAAGCGGCTCATGACTCGATGTTCAGCTCGATCCTATCGCGCACCGATTTTTCAATCAATCCGGTTAGTTCGGCCACCAGGAACAGCGAGCCCGTAACACAGCAAAAATCGTCGGGTCGCAGCCTTTCCCAAACCATGGTCCAGGCTTGTGAGGGGCTTTCAATTTCCCGCAAGCAATAGTCCGCGGTCGGCGGTTCGTTCGAATGGTCTGCGCGATGAGAAGCTGAGTCCCAATGCTCGCGAACCGCGGCGCGCAGGTCCGCCGTCGGTCGTGCGCGCGGGTTTTCCACGAATTGAGTCAATACAATCTCATCAAAATGCGGCGTCATCAAACCGATCATGCCGCGGTAGTCCTTGTCGCGGCTGATTGACAACACTAGCCACCGTTTTCTAGCGGAATTCCAGGCGGGAATTTGCGATTGCAACGTGTACAGCAGCGCCTGCACCGCGGCCACATTGTGCGCGACATCGAGTACGATTGTCGGCCTGGTCGAGACGATTTGAATGCGACCCGCGTGGCCGACACTTGCCAGAGCCGCCGGCGCGGCGTGCAACAGACCGAGGAAGCCCTGGGATTCCAAAACGTGAGCGGCGGCAATTGCCAGCGTTGCGTTATCCGCTTGATGCGCGCCGAGCAGGGGAAGGCAAATGTCTTGGATCCGCGTCCCGGCAACCGTCGATGGTGCGCAAGCGGCGAGTCCCCCAAGTTCGAAGGAAAACTGGGTGCCGTTCTCGGTCAACACGAGATCGTCAATGAGAAAATCGTTGCCCAGTCGAAAGACAGGTGCGCCGCAGTCGCGTGCCACATCACCAATGACCAATTCGGCCTCAGGAGGCAGGGCCCCGATAATTACCGGGACGCCGCGTTTGATGATACCAGCCTTTTCCCGCGCGATTGCCGACACGGTGTTCCCGAGTTGGCGTGTATGGTCCAGGCTAATCGATGTGATGATTGACACCGTACTTTGGCAAACATTGGTGGAGTCGAGTCGCCCGCCAAGGCCGACCTCGATCACAGCCACCTCGACGCGATGTCGAGCAAAGCACAGAAAGGCCAACGCTGTGCAAATATCGAAGAACGTCAAGCGCGCATCTCCGAAATCTGTATCGCAGGTGGTCACGACTTCACGCACATTGTCAATTAACTCAGCCAGTTCTTTGTCGCTGATTGGAGAACCGTTTACCTCGAAGCGTTCGTTTAAGTGAAACAAATGCGGCGACGTATAGGCACCCGTCCGGTAGCCAGCGGCGCGCAGTATCGCCGCTGTCATCTTGGTGACGGAGCCTTTGCCCTTGGTGCCGGCAACATGCACGATTGGGTATTGCTGGTGGGGATCGCCCATCCGTTTGAGTAATTCACGCATCGCGTCCAAACGGAAATAAGTCGCCTGTCGCGGCGGTTGGCGTTCATAATTTATTCGACCGGTGAGCCACTCGATCAGATGGCCCAACGCGTTCGGCTGACCCGATCCCATGAATCGCGCACGTGTACCGAAATTATCAGAAAAGGGGTATGCTAGTCGGTTTCAGCCTCATTGAACAGGAACCCCGGGAAACCTAAGATATTGGCCTTAGCGTGGGGTGAAGAATGGGGCGATACCCGCCGACGGATGGCCTCTGTTGTCGAGCACGTTCACGGCGAACACACGACGGGCCTTCACACGTAGAACTTGCGTTGGGCTTGCAGGTTGGAGAAAATCGCAAATGGCGGCAGTCAAAGAACGGGCCCAGGTGACTGGGGTGCGCAAACTGGAACAGACGAATCCGGACTACAATCCGGATGTTGTCATCGAGACGCAGAATCTCTCGAAAACTTATCGAGACTTTTGGGGTCGCCCCAAGGTTTTGGCCTTGAAATCGCTCGACCTCGAGGTCCGCAAGGGCGAGGTGTTTGGCTTGCTAGGACCCAATGGATCCGGCAAATCAACCACCATCAAATTGTTGTTGGGTTTGTTGTTCCCCACGAGCGGCCGGGCATTGGTATTTGGCAAGGAGGCCACTGAGGTCTCGAAGAACGAACGGATTGGCTACCTGCCCGAGGAATCGTACTTATACCGGTATTTGACTGCCGAGGAGACCTTGGATTTTTACGGGCGGCTGTTTGATATGCCCGCGAAGGTGCGGAAGGAGCGTTCCGCCCATCTGATTGACAAAGTCGGATTGAATTGGGCCAAGCGTCGGCAGTTGCGCGAGTACTCTAAAGGCATGGTGCGCCGGATCGGTCTGGCCCAAGCCCTGATCAATAACCCCGATTTGATTCTTTTGGACGAGCCAACGTCTGGCCTCGATCCCATCGGCACGCGGGAAATGAAAGACATGATTTTGGACCTTAAACGGGAAGGAAAAACGGTGGTCATGTGCAGCCACCTCTTGGCCGACGTTCAGGACGTCTGCGATCGGATCGCAATCCTCTACCAAGGCGAACTCAAGGAATTGGGGCGCGTGGACAGTCTATTAAAAGTCAGCGGCGAAACGCAGATACGTTTTCAAGGCGTACCCGAATCAGCCTACGATGAATTGAAGCAATTGATCGAGAAACATGGTGGTCAAGTCGTGGCGCTCGATAATCCGAAGACGACGTTGGAGGATTTGTTCCTGACCATTGTTCGCGAAAGCCAAGAGCGTCCGGGTCATCGAGGGGCAGGGGCGCGGACGTCAGGTTAACTATGGTTGTCGAATCGTTTGAGAGTTTCTTCGAATGGCTGCCCGGGGCGCTGTTCGTCTTTTTCATTCTGGCCGTCACTGGCATTGTGTTGGGTGTATTTGTCGGGTACATCGTAGCGACCTTTCGCCACGGCCCCTTTGAGGCTTTCTACGTCGTGGCTCAGGTCATTGCGGGCGCGCTGCCCGATTTTCTCTACACCTCGCCGCGGCGGATCGGCGCCATCGCCCGATTGTCAATCAAGGAAGCCCTGCGTCGGCGAGTGGTGATCGTGACCCTGATCGTGTTTCTGCTGTCGTTGCTGTTCGGCAGTTGGTTCATGGATTTCAATATCGACCACCCCGATCGGGTGTGGGTCAGTTCGTTGCTTTGGGAAACGCAACTCTTGATTTTGTTGATGGTGGTGCTGATCAGTTCGTTCAGCCTGCCGGAAGACATCAAGAACAAGACGATTTACACCGTGGTCACCAAACCAGTGCGCTCGACCGAGATTGTGGTTGGTCGGACGGTCGGGTTTGTGCTGCTGGGGACGGCGTTGCTAGCGCTGATGGGGTTGCTCAGTTTTTTCTCTGTCTGGCGCGGATTGTCGCATACACATTTGGTTGTCGGCGACAGTCAGACGATCGCCGAGTTGGTGCCGATCGATCCCGACTCGCGCTTGAACCGGCGCGGGAAACGCGTTTCTGACGGCGCCATCCGCGAGGGCGAAACGTCGGTTGAGATGGGGCACCGCCATCCATTGGAACTGGTGGAAGATATACGCGACCCCAGCGGACCGCAACCGTTGAATTTATCCAACGTTGTCAGGAAATATACGCGCGATGACGGCAAGGTGGTTTACGAGCGCCTGATTTGTATGCCTGTGGGGGGCCACACTCACGAAGTTACCATCCGCGGCGAAGGCCCTCATGCGAACATCGAATTAGGTCCTGCGGCGGGTTATTTTCGGGCGCGAGTTCCGCTGTATGCCGCCGATTTGTATTTCTACGATGCTGCCGGAGACTTGACGCGCTCCGGGATCGACGTCGGCCGCGAATGGCGCTACCGGGGGTTCATCGATGGCGGTATGTCCACACAAGCCGGAGTCACATTATCGCGCGGCGTTTTTGATTTCAAGAACTTTGATCCAGCGCAGTTCGGCGATGCGCCTGTGGTCAATATGGAATTGAATCTGGCCGTGTTTCGGACCTATGTGGCCGACATCCAGAAACGAGTGATGGCCAGTATTCAGTTCGAGAGTATTCCCGCCAACCCGGACTTCGATGCCAAATATCAAGCGGACTTGATCGTTTTTGAAACGAAGGAATACGCCATTCAAACGTTGCCGATTCCGCGGACCTTGCGCGGACGCAAGATCGCGCCCGATGGTACGGTCCTGGAGCAAGGGGATTACCACCTGTTCGAACACTACGGGCAAGGGGGCCAGATTCGTTTGGTGTTGCGTTGCGAAGACCGCAATCAGTATATCGGGGTAGCGCGCGGCGACGTCTATTTCCGCTTGACCGACGATCTGTACGGCTGGAACTTTTTCAAAGGATACGTGGGCCTGTGGACACAGATGGTCGTGGTGGTAGCGTTTGGCGTCGCATTTAGTACGTTTTTGAGCGCGCCGTTGACGATTGTAGCGGTGTTGATTGCGATCCTGATCGGTTTCGTCACGCCGTTTATTCGCGAGTTGACAAACCCGGAGGCTTCGGGCGGGGGACCGATCGAGTCTTTTTACCGCGTTGTGACGCAGAAGAATATGGAAGTCCCCCTGGACGCCAACCTTCTGACGGCATTGATGAAACAGACGGATTATTTTTTGGTGCAGGGCTTGAATTCGTTGACATATATCGCCCCCAGTTTTCCGGAAATGGACTATTCGGACTACCTCGTTTATGGGTTTTCAATTAGTCCCCATCGGTTGGCGACCACCTTGTTTGTGTGCGCCGGTTTCGTTATCGGATTGTCAGTTTTTGGATATTTTTGTTTGAAAACACGCGAAATCGCCAAGGCCTAAATGGTTTGGCGATCTCGCGGCAGTGAGCGCGCGCAATGCAGTCATCTTCCTTTGTTCGCAAGCTGGTCTATATCGGCGTTATTGTCGTGTTGTTAATACCGGTTTCGCTGGTGTCGTTGCCGTCGGCGCGAAACCGACAGGGAGACGTGGCCAGTGCGGGGGGGTATTTGTCGCGCCTCCGCGACGATTACGAATTGTCACAGGCCAAACTGTCCGAGATTGACCCGGCCAGTGAAGCCATGAAGCTGGCCTCATTGGGGTTGCGCGGCGTGGCGGTGAACGTGTTGTGGCTGCAGGCGTTGGAACATAAGCGCAAAGACAATTTCGATCAGTTGGAAGCGACGCTGGGAACTCTCATTAAATTGCAGCCGAATTTCATCAAGGTGTGGGAATTCCAAGCGCATAACTTGTCCTACAACGTGTCCGCGGAGTTCGACGATTACGAATACCGTTACCATTGGGTCAAGAAGGGGATTTTATTTCTGACCGAGGGCATTCGGTACAATTCCCGCGACCACCGTATGACCGACAATCTGGGATGGTTCACTGGCTCCAAAATCGCCACCAGCGACGAACGCCGGCAGTTTCGCCGTATGTTTCGGCTCGATAACGACTTTCATCAGAAGTTGGCAGGTTACATTGAGCCGGACTTGTACGATACGCCGGAATACGGCCACGACAACTGGAAGATGGCATACTATTGGTACGACCGCTCGCGGAATCTGGTGGAGAAAGAACAAGCCAAACAGTACATCAGCGACTGGCGCTTTTATCAGTTGCGCCCGTCCCAGCTGCGGAACCAGGCGATGAGCCTGCAAAAGGAATTCCGGACCGACGAAATCATCAAGGAGATTTGGGCGTCCGCCGCGCGTGGGTGGTCCGAATTTGGTCGGCAAAAACTCCGAAATACGTTGGGAGTGATCTTCACCTTGGATGGCAATGTCGACGCCGCCCAAAGGCTGGAGCGGGCGCGCGAACAGCTGGACGAATTTGCTCCTGGTGTCCGTGCGGAGATTGAACAAGCCATTCGCGCACAAATGAACCTGACCCAAACGCAACGGGATTTGCTCGACAAACCGGTGGATCAACGTACCGACATGGAAGTCTTGGAAGCCCAACGCCTGGAACGCAACCTGTTCCAAGCCTACCAGCAAATTGATGGCGCGGTGTTTCAACGCATCCCGGCCGAAAGGCAAGCCGAAGCGCGGCGGATTCTGGACTCCATTTCGTCTATTTTGTCCGAGATATACACCATTGAACAGAACCAAGAAACCGCCAATTACCGCTATTGGGTGGCGCGGAATGAGGCGGAATCTGAGGACCTGACCGTATCCGCCCAACAAAAACTGTTTGACGCCGACGAACTGCGCCGTCGCAGCGTGTTCGATGACGAAATGGAAGTGCAACCTGAAACCGGGGAGCGCCAAGTGATCACGAAGGGTGCCATTTCAACCTATGAACAGTCGTTCCAGGATTGGAGCCAAGTGATGGAACGGTATCCGATACTCGTTAGCGGCAGCTTGGGCGATGATATTGTCGATCACATGTTGAAGTATCGGCAGATGTTGCAAGTGACCCAGATTTCATGGCCTTTGGATTTTGCGTTGCAACGGTTTATCGATATCCGCCACTTCAATGATGAGGACGACAATTTGCCCACCTCGGAGGATCTCGCGGAAGAGCGGGCGCTGCGCGAGGAACGTTCGCCCAAAACGGATCAACCCCCGGCGACCGATTCTGGTCCAGGAAAGGAAACCGAACAGAAGCAAGACGACCAGGCCGACAACAACGCCGATCATAGCGGGGGACGTTGAACAGTTTAACGCGACTTCATCCGTCGGGCGTTTCCCGATCATTACGCCGAACGCCGGTTCAGCGGAAAATCAGGCCAGAATTCGTCGAAGTCCGGTTCTTCATCCACCGATGAATCCGCCTTATCAACTGTCGTGGCGGACGCCATGACCAACGTCGGAGCGGACGTTTTGCTTTCCCGCACGCCCTGTTCCAGCGCGGCCAACTCGTATTCCAGATCCGGATCGAGGTCGTCCACTTTCAACCGCAATTCAAAACGCGGTTGCGCGGGAGTCGCGATTTCCACTGGCGGTGCTCTAAACGGAACAGTTTCCTGGCGATAGAGCCACGGTTGGGCTTGGTGCTCGACAACTTCCTTATGGTGCGGAAGGATCCATACGGCAACGCCGAGATCGTGGAATAAATCCCGCATATGGTCATGGCAAGTGAACATCATGATTTGATATCCATTGCGCGAAAAATCCACCAAGAGTTTCGCCGCGCTCCGCGCCCGCCTCGAATCAAAATTCACCAGCACATCGTCCAGAATCAGCGGCAATACCGCACCCCGGCGGGCGTAGGCGGTTACCAGCGCCAATCGCAAACTGAGGTAAACGGCCTCGCGCGTGCCGCGGCTCAATCGTTCCACGGAGATCGTCTCTCCCACATGGTTATCCACCAGCAATTGCTCGCCGACCAAACGGGTCCAAATGCGCACATAATGCCCGTCGGTCAGTTGTCCCAAATAGGTCGAGGCTTCTTTGAGGGTTTCTGGCTGGCGTTTGGCCTCGTAGGCGCCGCGGATGGATTCCAGCATTTGGCTGCACGTTGCGAGAATCTGCCATTGGCGCAAGCAATCTTGAAGTTCGGCGTCCAGACAATTCAATTCCAGTCGCGCGACATCCAATCGGTCGTCGTCTCCCAAGGTTTTTAGTTCTTGGCTCAGTTCCCCGCGCAGCTGCAGCAGTTTTGCGTGTTCCGCTTTGAGTCTTTCGACTGTGCGCTGACCGTCCTCCCACAACTGCTCGAGACCTGCTTGCTGATGCGCTTCCAGCAGCGGGCTGACATCGGCCTCACGAAAATGGGACCCCAACGCTGCTGCGATTTGCTCGGTCAACTGCCGATGTTGGTCTCGAAGTTTTTCTCGTTGCGCGTGCTTCAAGTCGATTTGGCGATATTGCTCTTCAGTTTCGACGCCGACGTGCGTCAAGTGTTTGTGTCGCGCCGCCAGGAGTCGGTCGCGATCACGCTTGACCCGTTCCAATTGAGCGCGCAACTGCCGATACTGCTCGATCAACGTCTGCCGTTGGGCAATTGCCTGACGCTGCTCATCTAGGGCGGCCATGAGTTGGTGCAGCAGTTCCAGCGGATTATCCGAATCCATTTCGAGACCGCAATCCAATGCCAATTCGGCTGCGCGGCGGTTGATCTGATCGAGCTCTTTGCTCCGTTCGGCAACTTCCCGATCGAGGAGCTGCAGCCGATTGCGCCCTTCCGTTAGCCGGTGCAAACGTTGGCTGTATTCCTTGAGCTGCAACGGCGTCAAGGTTTCCGGCAACCCCGCCGTTCGCAACCCGGCTTGCCAACGCTTCTCCAGGCTGTCCACTTCGCGCTGTTGCGCGGTGATTCGACGTTGCAAGTCGTCCAAGCGCGCGCGGGCCGTCTTGGCACGAGATTCCAATGGCGCCAAGTCTTCCAAGCGGGCCAAGCGGGATTCCGCATCTTTCAAATCAAGTTCCCATTGACCGCTTTGTTTGGGGAGTTGGCGGTCAATCTCGTCGCGCTCGGCACGCGTCCGCTTGAGTTGTTGACGAACCAGTTCCATTTGATGGCGGAAGCTCTCCAATTCGTCGCGCGCGGTTCGTTCCCAATGGTATTTGAGCCCCATCGACACAAAG
>JACTND010000030.1 GCA_014584305.1 Planctomycetota bacterium
ATTAAATTGCAGAACGTGCCACCAGAATGAAAGCAACGTTATGGACATAATTCCCCTCAACGGACAGATTCGCTCCTCCGGTTACGACGAGCCGGACCGAGTCAATGCGGCGCCGGTAATTTCTCCATTGGCTTCAGTCGATCCGCGCGCCGAAATTGGTCCGGGCGTACACATTGGCCCGTTCTGTGTCGTTGGCCCGCACGTAAAGATCGGCGCGTTTACGCGTTTGGTTAACAGTGTCTCGCTTCTGGGCCATGTCACCTTAGGCGAAAACAATGTTTTGTGGCCGGGTTGTGTGATTGGAGGAGAACCACAGGACATTAGCTACCGCCAAAGCCCAACACAAGTCGTCATCGGTGATCGGAATGTGATTCGCGAGTGCGTAACGATCAACCGCGGATCGGAGAAGGAAGACGGATTTACTCGGCTGGGAAGCGATTGCTTCCTGATGGCGTGCTCCCACGTAGGACACGATTGCAATGTCGGTGATCGCGTGATATTGGGCCAAGGATCGATGTTGGGCGGCCACTGCCATGTCCACACCGGTGCGACGCTCTCGGGCTGTGTCGCGGTTCACCATTTCGGCTCCATCGGCCGATTCAGTTTCGTGGGTGGCTGCAGCCGCGTGCTGCAGGATATCCCTCCCTATATGTTGGCCGACGGAAATCCTGCGCGATGCAAATGTCCTAACGTGGTGGCCTTGAAGCGCAATCAGTTCCCGACTGACGTTATCTTAGCCTTGCATGAAGCCTACCGACTGCTGTACCGCGGTCGCGTCGGAACGGAACAGGCTCGCGATGTATTGTCCAGCAAGAACCACATGCTGCCGGAAGTCGAACATCTGTTCGAGTTCCTCGATGCGTCCAAATCTGGCCGACATGGCAGAGCTCGGCACGTTTCTCGTCCAGCTGCTTAGAAGGTCAATGTATGAGGCGCATCAAGACCGCAGTGATTGGGGGCGGGCACTTAGGTCGAATCCACGCGCGACTCTTGCGGCAAAATCCTGCATTTGAGTTGGTTGCCGTCTGTGATCCGCAACCGCTCATCCAACAGCGCATGATTGAAGATTTTGATGTCCGCGCCGTTAGTCATTATCAAAAGATCATCGGCGAAATTGAAGCGGCCGTTATTGCAACACCCACGACCACACATGCGGAGATTGCAACGGACTGCCTTCAACAAGGAATCCACCTGTTGATCGAAAAACCAATCACAGCCGACTTCGCCTCCGCCGTGCAGATCGAGCAGATGGCAACGGCCTTAAATCGCATCGTCCAGGTGGGGCACGTTGAGCGGTACAACACCGCTGTGGCCACCGCTTTGGGGACAATCGGGGCCCCGCGGTTTTTGTCAGCCATACGGACAAGCCCGTATCCATTCCGATCCTTCGATGTTGGGGTTGTACTAGACCTGATGATTCACGACATTGATTTGGCAAATGCCGTATTCGATACGCCGTTAACTAGTGTTCAGGCTTGGGGAGAATCCATTGTCGGCGTACACGAGGACATCGCAACCGCCTTCCTATCCTTTGCCAACGGAGGAACCGCACAGTTCCACGTGTCCCGATGCAACATGCAGCCGCAGCGATGCCTGCAGTTGTACGGCGACCGCGGGTATGCCTGTATCGACTTGGTCCATCACATGGTGAAATCCGTACATTACCCTGATTGGTTACAACGCCGGGAGATTGACATCAATCAACTGCCGCCAGGGATCCAAAATATGGCACGAGAGCGTTTTTTTGAGTGGGTGCTCCCTAGTCAAGAAATTCAGGTCGAACCAATCAATGCCATCGCACAGGAGCAAGCCGATTGGGCGGACGCCATTCGAAAAAATCGGCCCAGCCGGGTAACTCTTCGCCAGGCTGTTTCGGCGCTAGAAATCGCGACACGCGTGGTCGAGGCTATTTCGTATGGGAAGAGAACAAAGGCCATTCCCATCGCCGCCAAGAACTTCGGCGCCATCCCGACTACTGTTCCGCCTCCGCTCACGATCCCGCCGGAACTCCACTCCTACCGCGCCGCCTAACCTCCCGCAAAAAGGACAGGCATTATTAAAAAATTGAGATTTGTCCAGTTTTTGCATGGTTTTTGATTGAATTGGGCTTCCGGTTGACAAGGTTTTAGAAACCAGGCTTCGCGTCGCTGATGCGCCAAGGAGGGAACTCCCCCTCGGACGACTGAAATGCCGTATTGGCCTGCTATCACCGGGGACAGCGGTGGATTTTCGAACGCCTCGCCGGCCGAAAGTAGGCAGTTTTCCGCGAAAATGGGTCGAAAAGGCCAGTTTATAATTATGCCTGTCCTAATTCTAATTGAATTGAATTGAATTGGGTTTAGTGGCGGTAGAGGAAACGGGAGTATGTGAAAGGGGCGATTTCGCCGGGACGGCAGTAGCCGTATGGGGTTTCGCAATTCCAGGAAGGATCGATGAAGAGATGGTATGGCAACGTTAGAAACGAAGCGCCGAAATGAACGGTTGACTGGAGGACTTGTCGTCCCGGACGGCACGTCTGACCGTAACGCTCCAGCGCAACATCCTCAAAGTACAACGGTTGATACCCTATATTGGGCGATTCCCAGGCGAAGAAGGAATGGGCGGGTTCAAATTGCGGCCACCGATAGTCCATATGTGTCAGCAGCTCACCCGCCCGGCTTTGAGGAAGCTGGCCAGTCTGGTTTTGGATATTCAAGGAAATTTCCTGAATTGGGCGCAGGAGACTACCTTTGACGTCGTCTTGGTTTGCCGGTCCATCGTGGGGAGATACGTTGAGCTGTGCTAAGTCCAAGTCAATGGGGTCGAATGTGGGAGCCGCCGCTGTCGTAACCAGTGGCTGATTCGACGACTGGATTTGTTGGCTCCACATCACGTTCGAGACGGTGATGCCAGCCGTGAGAACAAAGAGAAATATTTGCAGTCGTAAATTTGCCATCAGATTGTCCCCCACCACTGTTATCGTCGCGACAAGTGGATTGATTCGCATTTCAGGCATCAACCGCCGTTTTCAGAATTAGCAGCACAAACTTCTTAACCCGTACATCTTGACTGTCCGGATTTGACGCACTGACAGCACTCGGTTATCGTAGGATCTAGATCCAACAGGCGGACCAAGTTCACTAAGAAAAACCAATGACCGAACGTCATTTGCGGCGCGCCCGCCCAAGGCGCTTATATTTTGAATTCCATCTGGTTGCCCGGGTGTCGATGTTGTCGGCCATCGGATTCGCGCTAGCCGGAGACTCCTTGGTTGCACAAACTCCGACGCGCTGGAGCGGTTCACTGCTCGCAACACACGATGGTCATGAACTGACTGCCGAGTCCTTTGCCATTGAAGTGGGGCGGGACGACATTGTGTTTCTTGGCGAGGAACATGACAACGATGCGGGACATGCGTGGCAATTGGCAATCGTACGGGCGCTGCATGCACAGGGAATTCCATTGGCAATCAGCGTGGAGATGTTCGAGCGCGACGTCCAAGGTTCCTTGGATGACTACCTCCAGCGTCGAATCTCCGAGGATGACTTCCGGCAGAGTGCGCGCCCATGGCCGAATTATGCAAAGCACTATCGACCGATCCTAGAGTTTGCCCGCCGGCACCGTATTCCCGTCATTGCCGCCAACGTGCCACGCAGTTTGGCCAGTCAAATGGCGCGCGGCCAATCGATTGACTTAACCCCGGCCAGTTGGCGTCCCCGTTCGACCTCGGCTCCTGAGGATCTGTATTGGCACAAGTTCTTGGAAG
This sequence comes from Planctomycetota bacterium, assembly GCA_014584305.1. Classification (GTDB taxonomy): domain Bacteria; phylum Planctomycetota; class Planctomycetia; order Pirellulales; family Pirellulaceae; genus BJ22. Next base: position 3,746 of record JACTND010000030.1, read on the forward strand.
CCATGTCCGGCCATGGTGGCGCGGATTTGGGGGACGCAGTTCGCAATATGTATGCTTCTCAATGTTTGAAAGACGACGCAATGGCGGAAGCGATCGCCGACTTTATGGACCTCCACCGACATCGGAGGGTTCTCGTCGTACACCTTTGTGGGAAATTTCATAGCGATTTCGGTTTGGGAACGGTTGATCGATTGCGCCAGCGGCAACCATTGGCGCGAGTTACTGTGGTCACGATGGAAAGTGCACCGTCGGTCGAACACGTGACCGTTTCCAGTTTGCGCGAGCGCGGCCATTACGCGATTATCGTGCCGCCCAACAAACAATCAGCGCCGGCGAAATAACGTGTCGTCCGACTACCAGTTTGTTAACACCGCATGGCACGACACCGACGCACTGCGGCGGGCAGCCTTACTTAGTCCTGAATATCACCGGCGCGCCGTGACCAGCCTGATCGTCGAGGCCGCGGGCTCGCCTGATGGTCGTTGCTGTATTCTGGGAGCTGGTTTTTGCCAAGACCTGGACTTGCGGGCGGTAACTTCTCGATTCAAGGAAGTCCATTTAGTCGATATCGATCCGGATGCACTCCGCCAAGGCTTGCGGCGGCAAGCAATGGAGAAATCCTCGGCCATTGTCTGTCATACGCCGTACGATGTGACAGGTGTCCATGATGATTTGATCGCGCTTTCGAATACGAGCGCGTGGACCGAGTCGGCGGTCAACGAGTTGCTTCAACGTGTGCGGTCCAGCGGATGGTCATCCCTTGGCGGTGGATTCGACGTGGTCGCTTCCACGTGTCTCTTCAGCCAAGTCATCCAACACGTACTTGATACGGTCGGCCCGCACGGCGAAGCCGTTTATGTACCGATCATTCAAGCCCTGCGGTTGCGCCATTTGGAATTAATTTTGCACGCTTGTCGGCCAAGCGGCGTTGGATTGTTCATCACCGACATCGTCTCCAGCGATACGCTGCCCCAGCTTCCCTCACATGCCGGGGAGCAATTGCCGCAATTGTTGGATCAAGCAGTAAACAACCAAAACTTTTTCACGGGATTGAATCCACAGGCCATCCGGGCTGCAATTGAATCCCAGCCGACGCTGCGCGACGAGTTGGAATCGGCGCAAGTCAGTCAGCCGTGGGTTTGGAACGCGGGTGTTCGGTACTATGCGGTCTTAGCTGTCCGAATGGTACGATGTCGGGCGGAAAAACGTCCTCAGAACATTCCGCCAAGCGGCAATACGCCCGGTTAGCATGGATGTCGTGTCGCTCGGCCCATTAAACGGCGATCCAATTGTCAATCGCCTAGACGACAACCGCCCGAGTCGGCGGTGCGCGGTCGTCAAGTGTCACTGTTTCGAGGACGATCGGCGGCAACTGAGCTGCGACCAATCTTTCAGCGGCTTGCCAATCAATGTCGTCGATTCGACTGGTATTCTCGCTCAGTTCGTTCAATATGGCTTCTTGAATCCTCCCGCGGCGCTGGGCCTCCGCATAAGGGATCTCGTGATGGAACATCACCATCGAGTACAGCGGAATAAAGCGATCACGAAAGCGCCTCTCCAATAACAAACCGAGATCCCGTTTGAACTGAAAACGCGGATCGAGCACGCTGTCCCGCATCGTGACGTAGTTCTCAAGCGCCAAATCGGCAACCGCATTGGCTTGTGGAAGGCGGCGCTTCACGAATCGCGAGACGGCTGTGGACCAACAATGGTCGGCCGATTCAAGTTCTTCAATCCATTCCCGGCAGTCCTCAAAGCCCGCGTTCATCCCCTGTCCGTGGAATGGAACAATGCCATGTGCTGCATCCCCCATCAACAACGCATGATTGCCAACGGACCATGTTGTACAGCGTACTGTTCCCAATGCGCCGGTTGGGTTGCCGAAGAACTCCGCTGCCAGATGGGGGATCAACGCCCGCGCGTCTGGGAAATAGGTTTGGAAAAAGTCATCCACAGCCGGCACATCGATCAACTCGGAAAAGCTAGGCGAGCCGCTTTTATTAAGAAACAACGTCACCGTGAAACTGCCATCCACATTCGGCAACGCGATCAACATAAAGCCGTGCCGGGGCCAGATGTGCAGCGCCTCGCGCTCCAACACATGCTTGCCTCGCGCTCCGGCCGGAATTGTCAGCTCTTTGTAATCGTGTCCCAATGGTTCGAACGTCCAGGTCCCGCCACCAGCTGTGACAATGGCCTCGCGAACGACGGAATTGGCGCCATCAGTGCCAATCACGCGCTCGTAAGGGGCGGAGAAATCCTCTCCTGTGGCAGTGTTTCGCAAATGGAGTGTTCGCGCGCCGATATCGATAGCAGTGCATTCGCATTCGAAATGCAAGCGAACATGAGGCGATTCATCGGCCGCGGCCAACAGGATTTGATTGAGCATGCTCCGCGAGGCCGAATAGATCACTTCCCCGGGCCATTGGCCGTAGGCTGCAAATTCTGGCGCCTGCCCCAAGGGATGGACCATCCGGCCGCGCATCGGTATCAGCAACGGACGAACTCGATCCAACAAGCCGGCCGACGCCAGCGCATAGACTCCGCGTTCCGCTAACGCCAAATTGATGGATCGGCCACCACCGATGCGGACTTGTCGCAGGTCTGGACGCCGTTCGTAAACGTCAACGGAGTATCCGCTGCGACTCAGCATCCAGGCCAGCAGCGGCCCCACCAATCCGCCTCCGACTAACGTGACATGACCACGTTCCATGTTTCCTTCTCATCAAAGTCATTTCGATCGGAAGCACGCTTCCAGCGCATCCACCAAGGTCGCCGCATCCGCGAAGCGATTGTACAGCGGCACCGGAGCCGCGCGGATTACGTCTGGTTCGCGCCAATCGGTTTCAATACCCGACTCATCCAACACCCTTTTCACCTGGCGTCCATTGACCACAGGCGACACGACTCGTAGCGATAACTGCGCCCCGCCATTGGTCGGGGTAACAATCGCGACATGATCCGACAAGCGACGTTCGATCTGCTCGCGTAGAAAACCGGTCAATTGGCGAGACTTCGTTACCAAAGCCGGCATACCCCCAGCGCGATGGAAAACGTCTAACGAGGAGCGAATTGCCGCCAACGACAAAATCGGTGGATTGCTCAACTGCCAGCCCTCGACGGTGGGGATAGCGCGAAACTCGGTGCGCATGGCAAAACGCGACGCCTTGTCATGCCCCCACCAGCCGGCCAGCCGTGGGCGATCGATGTCGCCCACATGGCGTTGGTGCACAAAGCAGCCGCCGACCGAGCCCGGGCCGCTGTTCAGGTATTTGTAAGTGCACCACACGGCAAAATCGATCTGCCACTCGTGCAGCGCCAGTTCTATATTTCCTGCGGCATGGGCCAGATCAACACCGCAGACGATATCGCAGCGATGGCACACATCGGCCAACTGCGGCAGGTCAAAGACTTGCCCCGTATAATAGTGCACGCCCGGCAAGACCACTAATGCCAGCTCATCGCGGGCATCCTCAATTGCCTGGCACAGGTCCTCCATGCGCAGGCAATCGTGTCCAGAGCGTGGCTCCACGACGATCAGCGTATCTTTTGGATCGAAACCTCGTGCGCGGATGTGTGATTCCACGGCGATATAGTCAGAGGGAAACGCGCCGGCTTCGATCAGAATCTTGTGTTTTTTTCCAACGGGTTGCCAGAACGACGTCAACATTAGGTGCAAGTTGACCGTCAAGGAATTCATGACGACCACTTCGTCGGTCCGCGCACCCACAATACGCGCCATCGGCTCCGCGAGAAACTCGTGATAGGGCATCCAGGGACACTCGCCTTCAAAATGTGCGCGCACGGCCAAGTCGCGCCAATCGTCCAACACCTGACGCACATACTCTGCTGTTTGTCGCGGCTGTAACCCCAGGGAATTCCCCACCAAGTAAACGATCTCGCTCCCCGAGTCGCTGCGTGGAATATGGAATTGATCGCGGAATGTGCGGAGCGGATCGCCGGCGTCCAGCGCGGACGTGTATGTTGATGTGTTGGTCGCGGTCATCGCCAACTCACTTTTCCGAAACCAACCGCAAGGGGATTAACGTCGGGCGCGACGGCGCTGCATCGGTGAGAAACGGGGCCACTTGCAAATCCAGCAAATAAAAACCGTCCCGCAACTCGTCGGCCACGAAGACCATCTCGGTGATTGTCGCTCCCACGCGAGTGGACGCGGTCACGCTTCGCGCGCGATCGGCGACATTCCAAAATAGATGATGATTGGACAACAGGCCATCGTCGTACATGCGATCGATGGACGGGACATCCACCAGCAGATGTTCGATCCCCGACTGTACCATCAATTGGAGGGCTGCGGTGGTCAAAAAGGGGGGCGGGATTTCGCCGACATACTGCGCCGTTAACTTGGCATGATCGTTGGGGAGCGTGCGAATAACCAAAGCTGAAATCGCCACCGGACTTTTGACCAAATTGTTTTGGATGGCTGCTTTCAGCGCATCGGCAGTGATGACGCAATCGTCTGCACGTAAGGCTGGTCGATACGATTCGTCTGTTTGGTCGCCCCGCTCGGTCCGCACGGAAACAAGCAGTGTGGGCAGCAGCCGCAAGGGTGCGACATCCGCGATGGCCACGCGGTCATTCACGATATGGCCGACTGTTTCCGTATGCGTGCCATTGCAGTGAGGGACTAGCGCTACCTGATCGACATTGCAGCTCCCGCCGCTCTGTGTGTCGCCGATAAAACCTCCCAATTTCAGCGCCTGGCGCGAGGCGGCGGGCGCGCCGAAATGGTTGGGTTGATCGCCATCGAAATCCAGTCGGATAGCGATCGAGCGCGCTTGGTCGAAGAGGATTTCGTAGCGCTCGCTCGGCGATTCCAGAAAATACTGAGGCATTCTTGGCGTATCCGCGAATATCATCGATAATAACGGCGCATTGTAACGTCCGACGTGCAGTTTGGCGATTTCCCCCGGCATATGAATCTCGATTTGACGGAACGAACGGCAATAGTAAGCGGCAGCTCCCAAGGGATCGGCCTGGCTGCCGCCATCGAGTTGGCGCGGCTGGGCGCAAGTGTGACGCTCTTGGCCCGCGATGCCGAGCGGCTGAAGGCGGCGTTGAACAAGCTGCCCCGTTCGTTGGGCCAACATCATGAATACTTAGTCGCTGATTTCCGGCAACCCGTTCAGGTGTCCGCAGTCATAGGCGAATGGGTCCAGCGCGGCGCGCATGCGGATATTCTGGTGAACAACGCTGGCGGGCCGCCACCAGGTCAGGCCCGTCAAGCGCAGGTCGATGATTTCCGCGCAGCGTTTGAGTGTCATCTGATAGTGAATCATGTGCTAGTCGGTCACCTCGTTCCCGGAATGATCGAACGAGCGTTCGGCAGAATCATCAATATCATATCCACCAGCGTGAAACAACCGATTCCAGGTCTGGGAGTTTCAAACACTATACGTGGCGCTGTCGCGAATTGGTCGAAGACGTTGTCCGGAGAACTCGCGCCCTTTGGCATTACCGTCAATAACGTCTTGCCCGGGGCGACTCGCACGGCGCGGTTGGAATCGATTCTCGAAGGCTCAGCCGCGAAACACGGTCAAACGCTGGCCGAGGCCGAACAACGGATGGTCGAGTCGATTCCGGCCAAGCGCTTTGCCGAGCCGCATGAAGTGGGTGCCGCGGTAGCATTTTTGGCCAGCCCCGCGGCGGGATATATTACCGGCATCAATCTGCCAGTCGATGGCGGGAGGACCGCATGTCTCTAGCGTCGATCGAGAACTTTATTGATGGCAACTTTAGCCCATCGGCTTCTGGCGAATGGCTGGAAAATTTTGAACCAGCCACGGGACAAGTATCCGGCCGCGTTGCCAATTCGAACGCGGATGATGTAACCGGGGCTGTCGAGGCGGCGCAGCGCGCCTTCCCCAAATGGAGCGGGCTGACCATGGCCGAGCGCTCCCGTTATTTGCACCGCATCGCGCTGTTGATCGAGCGCGAAGCAGCGATGTTGGCCCGCGCCGAATCGAACGATACGGGGAAGACTCTGCGGCAAGCATCGACCGTCGATATCCCGCGGGCCGCACTAAATTTCCGCTTTTTCGCCGGCGCGGCACTGGGTTACGCCAGCCAATCGCACGCGGCGCCGGGCGCGATCAACTACACCTTGCGTCAACCGTTGGGAGCTGTGGGTTGTATTTCTCCGTGGAATTTGCCGCTTTATTTATTGACGTGGAAGATCGCGCCGGCCTTGGCCATGGGCAACTGTGTCGTGGCGAAGCCGTCCGAGTTGACTCCGGTTACCGCAGCCATGTTGGGAAAACTCTGCCAAGAAGCGGAACTTCCCCATGGAGTGCTGAACATTGTCCACGGCGTGGGAGGCCGCGCCGGTGAAGCTTTGGTTGTCCACGACGACATTTGTGCGATTTCGTTCACCGGGGGGACGAAAACCGGTCGCCAGATTGCCAGTTTGGCAGCGCCGCGATTCAAAAAACTTTCGTTGGAACTGGGCGGCAAAAATCCAAACATCATTTTTGCCGATTGCGACTATGACAAAATGTTGGCGGCCACGCTTCGAAGCAGTTTCTCCAATCAAGGTCAAATCTGTTTGTGCGGATCGCGCATCTACGTCGAGCGATCGTTGTATGCCCGTTTCCGCGACGATTTCGTCAATCGGGCGCGGCGATTGCAAGTCGGCGACCCGCTGGATGAATCATCGGATTTGGGCGCTGTGATTTCACAATCCCATCAACAAAAGATTCTGAAGGCCATCGAAGAGGCCCAGCGCGATGGTGGCCGAGTGCTGTGCGGGGGTGTCGCTCAATTGGTCGATGGCCGCTGCCGCGACGGCTGGTTCGTGGCTCCGACAGTAATTGAAGGACTGGAATTGCTGTGCGCTGCCAATCAAGAAGAAATTTTCGGACCGGTTGTCACGATTCAGCCATTTGACACCGACGAGGAAGGCCGTCGCGTTGGCGGAGTCGTTGGAAGTCGGCGTGGTGTGGATTAACGGCTGGTTGATCCGCGACTTGCGGACACCCTTCGGCGGCGTAAAGCACTCCGGTGTCGGGCGCGAAGGGGGCGAGGAATCATTCGCTTTTTGGACCAATACGAAGAACGTCTGTATTTGCTACTGAGGCCCCGGTGAGTTCCGATTACAAACACGTCGTTCATTCCCACCAAGCGCCAGAGCCGGTAGGGCTGTACCCTCACGCGCGCCGCGTGGGCAACCTGTTGTTCCTTTCCGGTGTCGGTCCTCGACAACGCGGCGCTCGTGCGATTCCGGGAGTCGTTCTCAATGAGCAGGGCGAAGTTGTGGCGTACGACATCATCGCCCAATGCCACAGCGTGTTCGCGAATGTACGCGCAATTGTGGACGAAGCCGGTTCGAGTTGGGATCGCATTGTGGACGTAACGGTGTTCTTGACCGATATGCGCCGCGATTTCGCCGATTTCAATCGCGTGTATGCTGAGTACTTTCGCGATACGCAACCCTGCCGAACCACGGTAGAGGTCGGTGCGTTGCCCACGCCCATTGCCATTGAGTTGAAGTGCATTGCCACCATCGAGTAAGCGCATGGCTGCCGAGTGTCCTGTCATCGATATCCATACGCATATTCTGCCGCGCACATGGCCCGATCTGGCCGAGCGGTATGGTTACGGAGGCTTTGTCAAACTCATTCACGAACGACCAGGTTGTGCGCGGATGGTCATCGACGGGCGGGACTTTCGCACCGTGGATGAGAACTGTTGGTCGCCGGAAGTGCGCATTCGCGAATGCGATCGCGATAAGGTCGATGTGCAAGTCCTTTCGACCGTCCCCGTGATGTTCAGCTATTGGGCGCGGCCGCGTGACGCTTGGGACCTGTCGCGTTTGTTGAATGATCATATCGCTGAGGTGGTGCGGCAACATCCGCAAAGATTTGTAGGACTGGGGACCCTGCCGTTGCAAGAACCTGAGTTGGCGATTCGCGAACTGGAACGTTGCCGCCATGAATTGGGTATGCCGGGTGTGCAAATCGGGACGCACGTCAACGACTGGAATTTGAATGCGGCGGAACTGTTCCCTGTTTTTGAAGCTGCTGCCCGCCTGGACGCTTGTCTGTTTGTGCATCCCTGGGACATGTTGGGCGCCGAGCGGATGCGACAATACTGGATGCCGTGGTTAGTCGGTATGCCGGCGGAAACGTCTTTAGCGATTGGCAGTTTAATCTTTGGGGGCGTATTGGAGCGGTTGCCCGGGCTGCGAATTGCGTTCGCGCATGGCGGCGGCGCGTTTCCCGCTTCGTTTGGTCGGATGGAACATGCCTATCAGGTGCGCCCGGACCTGTGCGCGGTGGACAATCCTCATCCACCCAGCAAGTATCTGCGGCGATTGTTCTTTGATTCGCTCGTGCATGAATTGGATACTTTGCGATTCTTGATTAAGCTAGTAGGCGTGGACCGAATTGCTCTCGGTTCGGATTATCCTTTCCCGCTGGGTGAAACACATCCCGGTTCGTTGATTCGAGAATTGGTTGAGCTTGATGAATCCAGTCGACGGCGTTTGTTGTGCGGCACGGCGTGCGAATGGCTGGGATTCATTCCAGGTGTTGGGTGCAAGTGAGCGATAACGTCAGCGCGCCGCGTTGGAGTATCAAGGAAATCTATGTCCGGAGATCAAAAACAGGCTTCGCGCGATACGGTCGATGGCACTCGCCGTCCCAGGTGGTGGATGGTATTCGGCGGTATCGTCGTGTTGTTGGTCCTCGCGGCGGTCGTCATCGATCTCGTCAATCGTCAGCAGCAGGTTCCGCCGGTTACGGATCAAGCGGTTGAAGGTGACTCGCCGACGATCGAGATGATGCAATCGATCGACAAATTGAAGGCGCTCAACGCGGAGGCCGCCAGCCGCTATGCAACTGCCACGTTGCCGGCCCGGATTGAAATCTTAAACCAGCGGAAACAGATTTCCCGGCGCATTCTGGCGCTGGCAAAGAAAGCGTCGGATAAGCAATTCGCCAATAACAACCTGATCCAGGTCCAATCACAGCTTCACGCGCTGTATCTCAGCAATACGCTCCCTACGGAAGACGCACGGCGCGAGTTACAACAACTGATTACCGCATTCGAAACGGATTCCAACGTGGAATTGGCGCGGACCGCGTCCGTTGCCAAACTGACCCTCTCCTTTGCCGATCTGCACGCGGCGCCAGAGTCGCCCGAAGCCTTGACAGCCTTCAAGTCAAGTATTCAAGAACTCATTCGGCGATTCCCGGACGATTTGGAAGTCGTGGCCAATCTGGACTCGATCATCTCGGCGGCCGTGGAGTCGAAGACCTTGGAGAGCGTGCTGGGAAGCCTCCTAGACACCTTACACGATTCGTTGATCGGCAGTCCGGCCGAAGGCGCCCATTTGCTGGCTCACAAAGCTCGCGACGAACGAATTCTCCGCCGGTTGGAGTATCCGCGCATCTATCGAACGCTGGTGGCTGGCAACGTGTCGGCCCGACAAGAATATTTGCAACTGGTACGAAGGGCCGCGGAAGAACGCCTGTCTCCGGTTGGCCTAAGCCGCTTGATCGCTGATGTGCGGTGGTCTGAAGGTTACCAATGGTGGGACGAGGCGCGCGAATCGTATGCCCTGGTCTGGGAGAATATAAATACACAGGTGTACGAACGGGCCATCATGCAAACGTTAGCCCGCCGCGTGACCGACGAATGCACCGCCGGCTTGCAACGGCTCGATATGTTGGCCAAGCCCCTACAAATCTCTGGGCTTGATTTCCGCCAACAGGTGATCGATCCCGAACGATACAAAGGTCGCGTGATCTGGTTGGCTTTCTTTCGCGACCCGGAGGCTCTGCGCGACTTGCAATATATGTTTCCCCAGCTTCGCGCCTTGTCGGGCCGCGGATTACAAGTCGTTTTTGTTTTTTCCAATATTCCGAAAACGGACAACGCCGATGTGACCGAAAGTCTGTTGTGGACGAACTCCACCATCGTTATCGAGCCCGGTTTTCGAGGTGAATTCGGCCGACAAATCCCGATGTCCTTTGACGTTTACTCTGTGATTGTCGGCGCTGATGGAACCGTTAAGGAATTGGCGGTCCCCAATCGGCAATTGTTGACACGCCTAGAAGCGAATCTGTATATCGCGAATCAAACAGACCATCCAGCCGACAAGGCGGAGACTATTCCACCTAGTGGCGGCGATTGAGTGGGCTGCCATTGTCGTTAGGCTGTACGCAAATTCCCAGCGGGCGTCGCCGCCGCCAATTCGGCGATCGCCTCCCGCGTCGCTCGTTCGACCGCTGTTTCCCAATGCGCGTCGTTGGCCTGCGGAGACTCCCTGCGAAAAGCGAACAAGATGCCGCGCGCGCTGTTGACGACGGCGCCTAATCCACGCGCGTCGAACGCACAGGCAATATCGGCCGCGCGACCCCCTTGTGCGCCAAATCCTGGAATCAAAAACACGGTATGAGGCATCTGGCGGCGGAGTTCCGCCAACTCCTCGGGATAAGTAGCGCCGATCACAGCACCGATATCGCCGTAACCGTCCGCACCGACCGATTGTTGGGCCATGGTCTCGACCATCACCGCCACGTGTTCGTAAAGGCGCCGGTCGGTACTCGCCAAGTCCTGAAAATCGCGGCTGCCGGAATTGGACGTTTTGACAAGGACAAACAACCCACTTCCCACTTCTCGGCAACGATCGACGAATGGTTGCACGCTGTCCCGCCCCAACCAAGGGTTGACGGTTAAGGCGTCGCCGCCGAAAGCGCTGGCTTCGCCGGGCCCGAGAAGTGCCTGCGCATAGGCTGCCGCTGTCGATCCGATGTCATTCCGTTTGCCATCGAGAATGATCGACAGTTTGGCCGATTGGGCGCGTTGGATCACTTGGAACAATCCGGACATGCCCGGCGGTCCCCATTGTTCAAAGAACGCCAGTTGCGGTTTCACCGCGGCCACCAAGGGCCCGACGATCTGCACAACTTCGTTGCAGAATGCCGTGCAAGCCGCAGCCGCTTGCGCTCGGCCTGGTTGCGTGTCGATTGCAGCCGTGACCGTGTTGCGGAATGGGGCTGGCAGGAACTCAAAATGAGGATCAATTCCTACGATCAAGGGGGTCCGTTTCGCGCGAATGCCCGCTGTCAGTCGATCGATGAACTTGCGCGGTGAGTCGTGTGTCATACAGCGGAATCGAAACGGTTTTTACCAAATTGTTTACGCGGACGATCCAGAGAGCATTGTGAGCAATTCGATGGGCGAGGTAAAGGAATAGTGTTTTCGCGGCGGGCAACCGTCTCGACGTGACGGCACTGTCGGCTACAATGTGTTTCCACTGCACTTCGGGGTGTGGCGCAGCCTGGATTAGCGCGTTTGACTGGGGGTCAAAAGGTCGCAGGTTCAAATCCTGTCACCCCGATTATTTTCAGAAATAAGCCCTTCGGCGAGTACGTCGAAGGGCTTTCTCTTTGTGGGGAGGAGAGTTACGCCATCGAGACGTGGGTTCAAAAACACGATTTCGAGGATTCGACGTTTTCGTCGTGCGAGCGATCCACGGCGTCGAGTTGCAGCTTGATCGAAGCCAGCCGGTCACGCCGCTCGGTGTGCTTGCGAGCAAACATATCCTGGTCGATGTCTTCCGAAAACCGCAGCTTGAGCAGCCGGTACTGCTGCTGGACGAGCAGCGTCTTCTGCCGCTGAAGCTCCGAACGCTGTGCCATTGATTCGGCCTGCGCGTCCCGCGCCCGCGACACGACCCGTGTACTGCTCGGCACCTATCGCGGGTTTCGCTTCGGTATGGTCCTGCACCCGCAGTTTCCCGCCGACGTGTATCTGGAAGGCGCGATTACCCGCCATGCCACGCTGTCACGCGACCACCAGGGACCGCGTGCCGTGCTGAACGCCCTCGGACGACTGGCCAGCGGTTATCGCAGCGGATTCGTGCGCGTCCGGCAAGACTTGACCGTCGCCAAATCGCAGCTGCGCGATTATCAGGCCCGCTTGGGCAAATCCTTCCCGCACGAGGCGTACCTGTCCGAACGAACCAACCTGCGTGACCAGCGCAAGCTCGTGCCAGACAAGAACTACGGCGATTGACAACTCTATCACCGACCGATAGACACTACCTCAAGCAAAAGTAGACCCGAAATGCCATTTGAGCGATCCATGGAGATCGAACGCCGGCTGGACGATGTTCTTCGCCTAATTCGCACTGGGCGGTTTTCAACGCCCATGCTGGCTGAAGAAGTCAGCGTGTCGATCCCGACCATTTCCCGCTGCGTCACTGCCTTGCGGCTAAGAGGGCACGACCTCAGGGCCGAAAAGCATGGGGACGGCTGGCGCTACGTCGTTGCCGATAAGCCAAATCCGGGGAAGAAAAAAGTATCTCCTTTCGAACTGAGTAGCCATGATGACTGACTGCCGCGCAAAGTACATCGCACAGGAACTGACTCGACGCTGCGCTTCCGACAGCGTGGAGAAGCTCACGGCGGTTCCTTCCGATGCTCAGGTGGACTTCAATCCCCGCCCGATCGAGGCGGCGCTGTTCGCGTATCGTAATCCCTTGGCACGCGGGGCCATCCTCGCCGATGAAGTTGGCTTAGGCAAAACCATCGAGGCCGGGCTACTGATTGCACATAAATGGGCCGAGGACCGCCGCATTGCCCTCAAGGCCGAACTGGACGAACTCGACCAGACGATCAAGGACACCAAGCGTGCCGCCCGCGTGGCTCCCAACCTGCCCGAAAAGCTCGAATTGCAGCGGAACCTCGGCACCCTGGAAACCAAACGCGACGAAGCATGGCGGGACTACGACGCCGCCAGCCGCGATGTGGATCGGCAGAAGGATGCCTTGCTCGACGAGATCAGCCGTCGTCTGGAGCAAAAAATTGATTGCACAGAACTCTTCACCGTGCGATGGAGGGTCGTATGAGCAAACCGCAACTGCCCATCCCTGCCGACTTCCCGATCCTGCTGAAGGAGATCAAGGCCCGCATCCAGCAGGCCCAGACCCAGGCAATCCTGGCCGCGAATGCTGAACTGGTCCGACTCTACTGGGACATTGGCCGGATGATCGACCAGCGGCAGCAGGCGGAGGGCTGGGGGGCCGGCGTCATTCCCCGCCTTGCCCGCGAACTGCGAAACGAATTGCCAGAGATCAAGGGTTTTTCGGAACGTAACATCAAGTCGATGTTGGCCTTCCATCGAGCCTACTCCGATCCATCCGCATTTGTGCAACAGGCTGTTGCACAAATGCCGGGTAAGCGGATTTCGCCACCCCCGACGGCAAGGACCGAGAGAACTGAAAAAGGGCAGCAGCCTGTTGCACAATTCCCAGATTCCCTGCTCTGGTCGATCCCCTGAGGTCATCACGTCCTGCTGATGGTCAAGGTCAAAGACCTCGAAGCCCGCCTCTGGTACATGCAGCAGACGCTCGCGAACGGCTGGAGCCGCAACGTCCTGCTGACCATGATCCAGTCGGAGGCCCACCTCCGCCAAGGGATGGCCCTGACGAATTTCGAGCGGCTCCTCCCCTCGCCGCAATCCGATCTCGCCCGACAGACGCTCAAGGACCCGTACATCTTCGACTTCCTCACCCTCGAACAGCCGTTCCACGAGCGGGAACTGGAAACGAATCTGCTGCACGAGCTTGAACGCTTCCTACTCGAACTGGGCCAGGGGTTCGCCTTCGTCGGCCGCCAGCTTCACCTCGAAGTCGGCGACAGCGACTTCTACGTTGACCTCCTGTTCTACCACCTGAAGCTGCGCTGCTTCGTCGTGATCGACCTGAAGACCGGGGAGTTCAAGCCTGAATACGCCGGCAAGATGAATTTCTACCTCAGTGTCGTCGATGACCAGCTTCGCCACGACTCCGATGCGCCGTCCATCGGGCTGATCCTCTGCCAGGATCGCAACCATATTATCGCCGAGTACGCACTGCGGGGCGTCAACAAGCCCATCGGCATCTCGGAATACGAACTTACCCGCGCCCTGCCGCCGAGCCTCCGGTCCGCTTTGCCGACCGTGGAAGAGATCGAGGCTGAATTGGAAGGGACCGCGACGAACCAATCCGAACCGCCGAAGACAAAGAAGCGGAAGGCCGCCAAGGCAATCAAGCCAACCCAAAAAGCCAAGAAGGCGCCGAAGGGTCGGCGCGGGAAGTCCCAGGAGAAGCGTTGACATGAAGATCAAGAAGCTCCGCATTGAGAACTTCCGCAGTTTCAGCGACCAGGAATTCGAGCTGAACCGCTATACCTGTTTCGTTGGACCAAACGGGGCTGGGAAGTCCACTGTCCTCTGTGCCCTCAACGTTTTCTTCAAGGAGCAGGATTCCTCGGCAACCGACACCAGCAAGCTGTGCGATGAAGACTTCTTTACCCGGCAGACAGAAAAGCCCATCCGCATCACGGTCACGTTCGACGACTTGAGCGAGCAAGCCAAGGCAGACTTGTCGGATTACGTGCGCCAGGACGAACTGGTCGTCACAGCGGAAGCCACATACGACGAAGCAATTGGCCTTGCGCAGGTGCGGCACTTCGGCCAGCGTCTCGGTATGGCGGAGTTCCGCCCGTACTTCGAGGCGATTAAAGCCAACGCAAAAGCCGACGAACTCAATGGCATCTATGCCAAGCTTCAAGAGGCATTCACCGACCTGCCCGCAGCCAGGTCCAAAGACGCCAAGGCTGATGCCCTTCGCCAGTACGAGTCGGAACATTCCGGCAAGTGCGTCCTGATTCCCAGCGAGGACAACTTTTACGGGATCAACAGCACAGGAAAGCTCGCTCCGTTCGTCCAATGGGTGTACGTGCCCGCCGTTAAAGACGCCGGCCAGGAAGGGCAAGAGGCCAAGAATACGGCCTTCGGCAGGCTGATCGCTCGCACCGTCCGAAGCCGGACGAACTTCGACGAGGAAATCAAAACCCTGAAAGAAGAAACGCTGACCAAGTATCAGGAGCTTCTGGACAAGAATCGCGCCGGGCTGAACGACATCTCCGAATCTTTGCAGAAACGCCTTGAAGCGTGGGCGCATCCCAATGTTCGCATTGGCATGGAGTGGCTGTCCGATCCAAATAAATCCGTCCAGGTCGCCCAGCCCGTTGCCGGCATCAAGACCGGCGACGGGGACTTTCTGGGCAGCCTCGCCCGCATGGGCCACGGTTTACAACGCAGCTACTTGCTCGCACTTCTCCAAGAACTCGCGGCATCCGATGCGCCGGATGCCCCGACGATGATCCTCGCTTGCGAGGAACCGGAACTCTACCAGCATCCGCCGCAAGCGAGACATCTCGCTGACGTTTTCGTGCAGCTCGCACAGGGCAACAACCAGGTACTCGTCACCACGCACTCCCCGCTTTTTGTCAGCGGTGACGGCTTTGAGAATGTCCGCCTTGTTCGCACGCCAACCAAGAACACCGGCTCGCAAGTCGCCAGCCTGACCTTCGACACTCTGTGCGCCAGAATCAGAACCGCCTTTGGAGAAGACCCGGCTCGGAAACTCGAAGGACTGGTCGCGAAAATTCACCAGGCCCTGCGGCCTCACGTCGCGGAAATGTTCTTCACGCGCATCCCAGTCCTGGTCGAAGGGCTCGAAGATGCGTCGTATATCACGACCGCGTTGCATCTCTCGGGACAGTGGGCTGACTTTCGACGCCTCGGCTGCCACATCATCCCGGTAAACGGCAAGGACAAACTGATTCAGCCGCTCGCAATTGCCAGGGAACTGGGGATTCCAGTCTTCGTGGTATTCGATGCGGACGGCGATACGACGAGAGACGACCATCGGACGCGGCACGAAAAAGACAACAGGGCGTTGATGCACCTGCTCAACGTCACGGGGGATGCGTTCCCTACCACGAATGTCCTTGGAAACGATCACGCAATCTGGCATACAAATCTGACGAAGGTCGCCGAAGCGGACTTCGGAGCCGACTGTGCCAAGTACAAGGAAACGGCCCGCGTGCATTACGCCCAGGAAGGCGGACTTGAGAAGCATGACCTCTTCATCGCCGACTGGCTATCGGAGGCGCATGCGGACGGCAAATCATCAACCACATTGGCCGCCCTTTGCGCGGCCATTCTGACATACGCACAGGGGAACTGATCGAAATGAAGGAACAGATTGAAAAACTCGACCTCCGCTCGCACGACATCGTCGCCGACAAGACGGCGGAACTGTTGCGTCTCTTCCCCGAAATCCGTACCGAGGGGGCAAGCTAGACTTCGACCGGCTGAAGCTCGCCCTGGGCGAGGCCGTGGACGTGGGCCGCGAACGCTACGGCGTGAACTGGCCGGGGAAGGCCGACTGCTTCAAGACCATTCAGACGCCGAGCGTCGCCACGCTTCGCCACTGCCCGGAGGAGTCGTATCCGAAGGCGCCGTTTTTCTCACGCGGAGACGCGGAGGCGCAGAGTAGAGAAAGAAAAGGCTCCGCGAACTCCGCGCCTCCGCGCGAGCCTTTCCGCTATTACTCCGTCGCCGGCGGCGCGTTCATCATCTGCCTGGAGCCGGAACTAACCCTGGATTTGATCCGGGACATCGCGGCGTTGAAACCCGAGCGCGTGGTCTGCCTCGACGAGGGCTTTGCCGACAACGACCAGCTCAAGGCCAATGCCGTGCAGACGTTCAAGACCAAGGGCGTGACCAGCTTCAACACGGTGTAGGCTCACGCGGAGACGCGGAGACGCGGAGAATAAGAGCATGGCAAGAGAAATTGACGACGTCACCGGAGTGATCGTTGATGCGGCATACAAAGTTCACACAGGGCTTGGACCGGGTTTGCTGGAGTCGGTTTATGAAGCCGTCCTCGCTCGGGACTTGGAGCGCCGTGGACTCGGTGTTCAACGGCAGGTCGCCGTGCCGTTTGATTACGACGGGATGCATTTTGACGAGGGTCTGCGGATCGACTTATTGGTCGATGGAATCGTGATTGTGGAACTCAAATCGGTCGAAAAGCTCGCTCCCGTTCATTCCAAGCAACTCTTGACGTACTTGCGACTTATGAACCTTCCCGTTGGCCTTTTGATCAACTTCGGCGGCGCGACCCTCAAAGAGGGCCTTCACCGGATCGTCAACAACTATCGCCCCTCTCCCTCCGCGCCTCCGCGTCTCCGCGTGAACGAAGGAGGCCAGCCATGAAACTGCAATTCGACGCCAACCAGACCTACCCGCTTGACGCCGTGGCGGCCGTCACCGACCTTTTCGACGGTCAGCCGCTACAAGGACCTAGCATGGCTCAAGCTGCCGATGGAGCAGTTGCACAACGGCTACTTCGCCGCCGACAAGCCGAAGAAAGGCCAGGAGCAGCCCGTCTGGAAGGACACACGCGGCGACACCCAGGCTGATGACGAGGTGTACAACCTCATCATGAAGGAGAAAGAACGGCTGCTTGCCGAAGAAGAGCCGCTCCGGTTCATCTTCAGCCATTCAGCACTTCGGGAGGGTTGGGATAATCCGAATGTATTCCAGATTTGCACGCTCAACGAAACCCGCAGTGCCATGAAGAAGCGGCAGGAGATCGGTCGCGGGCTTCGCCTGCCGGTCGATCAGCACGGCCTGCGCGTTTTTGACGAATCCATCAATAAGCTCTTTGTCATGGCGAACGAGAGCTACGAGGACTTCGCCCTCGCCCTGCAAACCGAATACGAAGAGGATTGCGGTGTGACGTTCGGCAGGGTGCCGATCACGGCCATTGCCAAGCTGACCCGCGTGGTGGACGGCATCAAGTACGAGAAAATCGGCGGCACCGGCTCGGAGGCCGAATGGGAGATGCTGCTGTTCAAGAACGAGGAGATGGTCAACTACCTGACGGCCCTTCAGGTGAACCATTCGGTCTACGAGTATGTCGTATATGAATCGGAGGTTGAGAAGGAATTCGCCAAGCGCCTGGACGAGCGGCAGGACATCCGGCTCTTCGTCAAGCTGCCGAACTGGTTCGAGATCGACACCACTGTGGGCAAATACAACCCTGACTGGGCTATCGTGAAGTACGACGACGAGACGCTGTACCTGGTCCGCGAAACCAAGAGCACGAGGGACTTCCTGAAGCTCCGCACCAACGAAGCAGACAAAGTACGCTGCGGCCAGAAGCACTTTGATACGCTCGGCGTGTCGTTCATGGTGGCCACGTCGGCGGATGAGGTGTAGTGGGGAAGAGAAGTACGCCTATTGGATGGATACCATGAGTGAATCAACGATTACACGACGTGGCACGAATGCCCTGGCGGAGTTTGTCGGTTGGTGCGGGGAGTTGCCTGGCTGGCAGCAAGATGCCTTGCGCCGGATCGTGGAAAGCTGCGACCCGACAGCGGACGACATCAGCGAACTCGTCGCACTTTGTAAGAACGCGCACGGTTTGGAAGTCGAGGACGCGCCCGAGCTTCGCCCACTGAAGCCCGAAGACGTGCCGAAGGGGACCGCCACCGGGAAGGCGGTGACGCTCTGCTCCATCGCCGAACCTGAGAACGTCAACGCCCTGGACCAGACGCAGGAACTCGAGATCGACCAAACGTCTCGGCATACCCTTGCAGCTGACGGTTAAACGATGGATGCGTAATGAACGCCACCCAGCGAATTGCCCGCGAAACGCACATTTGGATTGGCCAAAATGCCATTTGCTCCCTTTGCAAGCAGCACGGAATTCGTTAACAAAGTATCGTAAGAGAGGGAAGCCATGCTCCCATTTCGCGCCGACGCGGATCGCGGCGTCGATGTCGGCGGCGCGCTGTTTGAGCTTATCTGCCTATAGGCAACCGAT
>JACTND010000337.1 GCA_014584305.1 Planctomycetota bacterium
GGGAGTGCACGAGGCGAGCTAAATCACTTAGCAAGGGGCTGGTCAACGCTTGAGCAACGTCGCACTCACGGCAATTGCTGCTCATAGAGCTGATATATTTTGGATTGATCCATTGGGACAGCGCGACGCAGGGTGGATAGTGACGCCACATTGGCCTCGTCGATCCACCCGAATTCCCATTCTTCGAACTGACTGCCTAAATCGACCATGGCCTTGGTCAGCAACGTGGCGATTCCTTTGGCCCGGATTTCGGGATCAACCCCGACGGCGATCAAACGGACTTGCGGCGTGCGTGGCAACCAATACAACAACTGTGGCACGCGGAACCAATCCCAGTTGCCCCAGGTTCGACGCAGCGCCCAGTTGACATTGGGAATCGTGACGTTGTATCCGACCAAACGATCGTTCCAATAGGCGGCAATGATCGTTTCCGGACGGATGATGCGGCGAATCTGCCGCACCATATAGTCCAACTCGGCTTCGGTCAGCGGCACAAATCCCCAACCGCGGCTGCGAATCGTATTGCCGATGCGATTGATTTCGCGCAACAAGGAATCGACGTTGGAACGAGTAGCAGAGCGAATCGACAGTTCCGGATAACGCTGCTGAACGCGCTGACTAACCTCGGTCAATACTTGCTGATTGGCCATGATTGTTTCGCCATCGCGTTGCCAATTGACCACGAACGAATAAAATCGTTTGACCGGCAGCAATCCTTGCCCCTGCAATAGGGAATCGTAATACGGTGGCGAATATCCCATCATGATGTAGGGTGGATATTCATGTCCTTGAACCAAGACGCCGAACTCGCCTTTCATCGATGGGCAGACGGGGCCGCGCAGCGCGTCGCGGCCTTGTTGTTGTAGCCAGTCCCGCGCGGTATCGAGCAGCGCGGACGCACAGTTCGGGTCATCCGGCGATTCAAAGAACCCGAAAAAGCCCAGTCGATCTTGGTAATATGCGTTGTGGAGGTCATCGACAATCGCCGCAATTCGGCCCACGGGTCGGCGCCCATCATAAGCGACCCACACTTCGCGCCGCGCATGTTCGTAGAAAGGATGCTGAGTGGGATCCAGGAGGCTCCATTCCATGCGCCGCAACGGGAACACCGCCGCGGGAAGCTGACGATAGAGATGACGGCGCACTTTGCTGAAATCGGCGCGTCGCCGCGCGCAATCGACTCGCTCCAGCCGATAACTCATCTAAACCGTCAGTTTTTGAGCGGCCGCGTGATTCCCTTCCAACAAGGGGATTTTGCGGGATACCGCGATCAGGGCATCCACCACCCGTTCCATTTGTTCCACCGTGTGCAAAGCGGTGGGGGTCATGCGAATAATAGACGTGCCATAGGGAACAGCTGGATACATCACGGGGTTGACAATGATGTCGTGCTCCTCGTCCAACATTTTGACCGCGTGCAGCGCCGTCACTCCGCGCGTGAAAATACTGGTTACCGCCCCTTGGGGATTTCCGATATTGAAACCAGCGGTTCGCAAACCATCCCGCAAGGCATTGATGTTCGTCCAGAGTTGCAAGCGGCGTTCAGGGAGCTTACGCATGAGCTCCAAGGATTTGATCGTTGCAGCCACAATAGCCGCTGGCAGAGCTTTGGTGAGCATGAAGCCCGGCGATACATGCCGCACGAATCGGATCACCTTCTCCGGCGCGCAAATATATCCACCAAACGTTCCAAAGGACTTTGCAAACGTTCCGCCGTGAATATCGACGTCATTTTCAACGCCAAACAACTCGCAGGTCCCGCGGCCATTTTCGCCCAGGACGCCCGTGCCATGGGCATCATCGACGAAGAGTTGTGCGTTGTACTTGTACTTGAGCTCCACCAATTGCGTCAGTGGCGCGAGATCTCCCGTCATTCCGTACACGCCGTCCACGGCAATCAGCTTTGGCACGTCCAGCGGTACCGCTTTGAGTTGTTCCTCCAAATCGTTCATGTCGTTGTGCGCGAACCAACTGGCTTCACCTTTGCACAACTTAGCGCCGTCGTGCACGCAGCCGTGCGCGTAGGCATCGACGAATATCCGCTCCCGCCGTCCAACCAACGTGGCAATAGTTCCCGACATAGCGGTCAAGCCCAAGTTGTACACCAGGCACGCTTCGGTCAACCGAAAGTCCGCCAGTTTTTCCTCAAGCTCCACATGCAACGCCGTATTGCCGGTCAGCGGGCGTGCACCCAAGGGACTCCCCACGCCGTGTTCCGCGACGATGTCTAAAGCGGCTTGTATGACTTCCGGGTGTGTGGCCAATCCCAAATAGTCGTTGGTGGCGACTTGCAGCAGTTCCCTTCCGTCTTGATAGATTAGCGGACGGGAATTGGTGATTGGGAAAAGGCGAAAGAATGTATTGCGCAGGGCGATCGTGTGTTCGCCGGCGATTTTTTCCATTCGCGCCCAGAATTCGTCACATTTGTCGAAAATACTTGCCATCTGATTGAAATGAACTCCGAATTGGGGTCAATCGCACATTGTTTGCGGGGTCCCAAACATTAATAAATCCAAACGATCGCCCCGAATTTGACCAAATCGTCAAGATTGCCCGTCGCAGGCGCAAATTGTTAGTCTATTCGGTTTGACCAGTCTTGCAACTCAAGGAGAAACCCGCGCGGGCATTTTTTCCCGTTTGGCGGACGAGAATAACCGCCGCCCAGGGCCAACTAATAATGCTGGGAGCACCAGTAAATCTCCAACAAGGGCCACAAATAACAGCAATGCCATCAGGCGGGCAAACCGCACCGTGGGCATAAACACGCTCAACATAAACGGAGCAACTCCCAGCGAACAAATCAACGTGGAATCCCACATCGATTTTGCACACTGCAGGTAGGCCTGGCGAATCCCTGACACGGGCGTCGCACCTTCGTCCAGGCTCCGTTGATACCAGGTCAAAAAGTGGATGGTATCGTCCACGGCAATTCCCAGCGCCACACTGGCCGTCATGACCGATCCGATCTCGATTTTCATGCCCAGCCAACCCATCGCCCCAAATACCGTCAACGGGGGAAATACGTTGGGTATCATCGACAACAAACCGCCGCCGATGCTGCGCACCACGATCATCATGGTCACACTGATCAACAAGAACGCGGTGCCAAAACTAACGATCAAGTCATTCAATACTTGATGCTGCGCTTTGTACATCATGGGGACACCGCCGGTGATGATGGCCCGTACCGTAGGTTGGCTATTCTCTTGGAGACGCTCATTGACCAAGCTCAGTTGTTCGTCAACTTTGCGATCGATGATGTCCAGCAGTTCCCCATAGTCAATGTCGTTCAGGGCCGCAATCCGCAGGCTGATGCGCCACAACTCGGTGTCGTCGCCATCGGCCACGAGGCGCGCCGCTTTGAGTTGCGGCAATTGACTCTCCCATGTTTCGCGGGTTAACTGATCCGCCGCCCGCGCCACGCTGCCGCTGCCACCGGTCAATATCGGCCGAAATGTGGCCGCCGAATACGATGCGTTAATCAAGTCGCTCGTTTGCAAGGCCCGTTCGACGGCCATGGTCAGCAACATTCGCTGCCAACTGGGTAATGGATGGTCTCGGGCAAACTCCAAGACGACCTCCATCGGCACCAAGGGTCCCAATTCGGCCTCCAGCCACCGATAGTCGCCGATGATTTTGGTGGTGCTTGCAAATCGATCCTGGATTTTGACGGATGCTCCTAACTTGGAGATTCCCCAGGCCAACGTGACGACGACGATCAAACCAACGGTCGAAATCGCCCAATGCCAACGTTTGATCAATATCGCCATAGTCGTCATCCGCCGCTCGCGACGGTTGGACCATCGGCGATCGGCGTCGGAATTGGGGACGGCCAAGGGCCAACGACGGACGACCCATCCTAACGCGTGCGGTAACAACAAAATGATCGGTATGATGCCAACCATCAAACTCACGGCCGAGTACAAGCCAAACCAGCGAATGGGCAAGATTTGACTACTGCCTAGCGACAATAATCCCAGTGCAGTCGTCAAAGCGGACAAAAACACCGGGCGCGCTCCATCGCGAATCGCCAAGTCAACTGCCAACTCCGGTACACACCCCACGACCCTTTTGCTGAAGTAGTTGGTCATGTGAACGCCGGCCGACACGCTGAGAATGAAGGTCAGTGTCGGCAACATGATCATGGTCAGGTTCATGAACGCGCCGGTCCAATAAACCAGAGACATGCTCAACAACCCGTTGTAGGCCGCGAACGCGAGTAACGTCAGAGCCGCGATCCCGTGGCGGATGCGCAGCCAAGTGAGACCCATCACCACAATCACGGTCCAGCCCAGATATTGCTGCAACGAGCGCTTGCTTTCACTGTCGATGGCCGCTCCATCGATCGTCGGGCCGCCGAGATGAAGTTCCTCAGGCGACAGCCCTATCTCGGACTCCAGCGTCTCTTGCAGACCGGCGACAAGTTGTGTTCGGTTTCCGGCGGCACTCGACGTGGGAAAGGCCAGCAAGCACGTTTGGTGCCCGTCCAGTCCTACAAAAATACCACGACAGCGTTCCAGGGCGGCTTCGGGCTTGACTCCCAAGGCCATGATCTGATCCAACATGCCCGGGCCGGTCACCACCCGCGCGTACTCGGGCTCACCGCTGGGCATCCGCCGCTTGCGCAACGCCTCGGCCGCCTGCTCGACTCGCGGATCGCGCAATGTGCAGCCTGGCCAACTGACGACGACCATCTCGTCGGCGCCAAAATGATCGGAAAACCAGCGGTATTGTCGAGCTTCCTCGAATCCTTGCGGCAGCCACTGGCGCACGTCATTGGAGAATCGAGTCAGCGCCCCCGCAGCGCCCCACAGCACAAATGGAATCGACAAGACTACCAAACTGGCCAACGCCGTCAGATTGCTGACGATGTGGATGTGGGTGGCAGGAGATTTGGTCACAACCGCTTTCAGCCCCAACTACGCATACCGTTCACGAATTCGCTTCGACGCAAGGTTGTGGATCTCAGTTGCCATTTCGTCTGCTGACTAGTGCCCCAATGGTAAGACGGAGGCGTTTCCAAGTCCAGCCGTGACTCGGCGATTCGCGCGACAACGTCGCTGAGCGACCGAAGAACGATCGGGCGAGAAGTGCGTCACGGAGTGCGTGCTACTGAAATGATTGATCGGCCGCTGGGAACGAGCGGTTGTGGACATCGCGGCACCAAGCTGCTGCCGCGTGGCGGATGGCGTCCCCTAACTGTGCATACTGTCGAACAAAACTGGGCACATAACCGGAGGTCATGCCCATCAAGTCGTGCACGACCAAAACCTGACCATCGCAGTCGGGACCGGCTCCGATGCCGATCGTGGGTATCGGTAGTTTTTCCGTAATGGATCGCGCTGCCTCCCGCGGAATGCACTCCAACACAATCGCAAATGCACCGGCGTCCGCAGCCATCGTGGCGTCGCGCAGCAGTGCATCAAAGTCGCGCTGCACGCGATATCCCCCCATGACGTGCACATTCTGCGGCCTGAGACCGACGTGGGCCATCACCGGAATTCCTGCAGCCACCAGCGCCGCGATTACGTCCGCTTGATCCGCGCTGCTTTCCAACTTGACCGCTTGGGCGCGCGTCTGCTTGAGAATGCGACCGGCGCTGGCGACAGCCTGGTGTCGGCCCAAGTGGTTTTCAGGAAACGGCATATCGACGACAACTAATGCGCGCCGAGCTGCACGCGCGACCATCTCGCCGTGATAGATCATTTCATCCAAGGTCACAGGCAGTGTCGTTTCGTGGCCCTGGACAACCATGGCCAGGCTGTCACCAACCAATAAAATGTCCACGCCGGCCTCATCGAGCAACTGGGCCATGGCGAAATCGTAGGCGGTCAACATCGTGATCCGTTGACCGGATTGCTTCATTTTCCGCAATTGCGGAACCGTCATCTTGCGAGGTGTGTCGCTCATTCCCACGGTCGCGGATCAGCGCCGCGTATGATAAACAGGTATTTTCAGCGACACGCCGTCTGCCACTTCTGCGGGACTCGCCAACACATCTTGATTGGCCAAATAAATATCCAAGTAATACTCGGGCGAACCGAAATACTGCTGGGCAATCAAGGGCAACGACTCGCCTGGTCGCACAACATGAATCTGAAACGAGTCCACCACCAATTGTACTTGGCGCTGTGCGCGATTGGCCAGTGGGGATAAATCGCCGATGGATCGCGCAGCGCCATAGCTTCCCGGCATTGCCGGTACCGGTTGTTGTTCGGCCAGGAGGTGAGGATGTTTTGGTCGGGTCGCTTCATCGTATTCGGGCCCTGGCCATCCGCCATTGGAATCGCGAGCGCCGACACTACCCAATCCACTATTTCGCGTATCATCCGGCCTTGGTTGCTCGCGAACGAACGAGGGCATAACCTCACGGGGCAGCTGGGCAAATGTCTCCGGAAAATTGTCTTGCTGTGCGCCGCGCGCGGGCGGCATGCTCCAGGGGGCGGATTCGGAAGACCGCGCATCGGCCGCGCCGTCAAGAGGATCCGTTTGCGGAGAGTTCCACACGAGATCGTCGCGCTGCAATGCTTCGGCTGTGATGGAGTACTGGTCTTGGAATGCTTCCCCTTTGAAATACGTGCCGACGAAAAAGGCAGCCGTAAGCAAGCCGGCCCCCAACACGATTTGCTTGAAGTTCGCCATGACTATTAAACTCCTCGATTGCGTGCGTGCAATTATGACACGTTGTACGCGATCAGGAGCAACTCAGTTGCCTGATTTCCAGCTCGTTGTTCCGCACTGCCAGGCTGGCCGTAATTCTTGGTAGGATTAGATAAAATATGATGCGCACGTGCCGCCGCTGGGGCCGACCCCATGGCGCGAGTTGCAGAAGCATGAGGGCGAGTCTGGTCAGGAATCGCGTGGGTAATCCTGGTGAAATTTATCGAAAGAGGTACATCGTTGGACAGTCGACACCCTATTCTAGTGGGCGACGTTTGGACGCCGGCGCATGGCGAACGTTCGTTTCAAGCAACGAATCCGGCGACGGGTGATTTGTTGCCAGACCAGTACCCGATCAGTGATTGGCACGATTGTGAGACGATCTTGGACCAGGCTCACGAGGCGTTTGTCCGAATGGTGGACACGCCTGTCGAGCGGATTTCCGACTTTCTCGTTACGTATGCTGACTTGTTGACCGCGGATGCGGATTCCATCTGCCGAATCGCGTCGCTGGAAACCGGGTTGCCGGTTTCGCCAAGGCTGAGGGACGTGGAATTGGCGCGTACGACAAACCAATTGAGGCAAGCAGCCAGCGCGGCACTGGACGGTTCTTGGCGACTTGCGGCGATTGATACGCAATATCAGTTGCGTTCCATGTTATCGGCAGTCGGCCCGGTTGTCGTTTTCGGTCCCAACAACTTTCCACTGGCCTTTAACGCGGTTTCGGGCGGTGATTTTGCCACGGCCATTGCGGCTGGTAACCCAGTAATTGCCAAGGCGCATCCGCTGCAGCCCACGACCTCGAGAAAGTTAGCCGAGCTGGCGGCCCAAGCGGCCGCGGCCTGCCGATTGCCGCCAGGCACAATCCAAATGATGTACCATTTGGAACCTGAAGACGGCTTGCGATTGGTGCGCGACCGCCGCGTGGGGGCCGTCGGATTCACCGGCGGACGACCTTCTGGCTTGAAGTTGAAAGCTGCTTGCGATTCCGTCGGCAAGCCCGTCTATTTGGAGATGTCGAGCCTCAATCCCGTGATTGTTCTGCCAGGTGCGCTGCGAGAGCGACTGCCGGAAATCGCGCAGGAGTTTTGTGACAGTTGCCTGATGGCAGCCGGGCAAATGTGCACCAATCCGGGGCTGGTACTACTCATCCGCAGCACCGAGGCGCTGCAGTTGCAACAACAGGTAGCGGAACAATTGCATAACCGCACGCCTGGCATTTTGTTTTCCGCAGCAGGACGAGATAGTTTGCATCGGAGCGTCCAGGCGATTGTCCAGGCAGGTGCCGAGCTGATTGTCGGCGGCTATCCGCTTCCCGAGCCTGGATTTCGTTACGCCAATACGTTGCTGACCTGCTCGGCTGACCAATTCCTGTCGGCGCGGGATGCCTTTCAAGTCGAGATGTTTGGTTCGGCATCTCTGATAGTTTACGCCGACGATGATCGACAATTGTCGCAAGTCATCGCCTCGTTGGAGGGGAACCTGACCGGGAGTATGTACTCGTCCCGAACTGGGGAGGACGAGTCGCTGTATGCGCGACTCGCTCCAGTTCTGCGCCAACGAGTGGGCCGTTTGAACAACGACAAGATGCCCACGGGAGTTGTCGTTTCACCGGCAATGTGTCACGGTGGGCCGTATCCCAGCACAGGCCATCCGGGGTTTACCGCCGTCGGTATTCCAGGGGCCATGCGGCGTTTCGCCATGCTGCAGTGTTATGATCGCGTGCGTCCAGAACGTTTACCCAATTGGCTAGCCGACGCGAATCCGAATGGACGGTGCTGGCGATGGGTTGACGATCAATGGACCACTGCCGACGTGGGAGCCGCACGATGAGCATTTCACCGCCGATCGTTCGTGAAGTGGAATTCATCGATTCCCATACGGGCGGCGAACCCACGCGAGTCATTATTTCCGGGATGCCGGATTTGGGACGAGGTGCATTATCCCAACGACGCGAACGTTTTGCGCAGGATTTTGATCAATTTCGACAAGACGTGATATTGGAACCCCGTGGGTCCGATATCTTGGTCGGAGCACTTCTGTTGCCGCCCGAGGATCGTCAATCAGCGGCGGCGACGATTTTTTTTAACAATGTGGGCTACTTGGGAATGTGCGGCCATGGAACGATCGGTTTGATGGTGACGCTCGCGTATTTAGGCAGAATTGAGCCCGGACCGCATCGGTTGGAGACGCCAGTGGGAACTGTGGATACGTTTCTGCACGATGCTAACCGAGTAAGCGTAACCAATGTACCCAGCTACCGATTTCGGTCGCATGTGACCGTCGATGTTCCCGATGTGGGGCGCGTCGTCGGCGATATTGCCTATGGGGGAAATTGGTTTTTTTTGGTTGAGCTACCTGGCCAAGAGATTTCCCTGCAGAACCTTGCGCAATTGCAGTCGATCGCGACCTCCATTCGACGTGAACTGGATCGTCAGCGGATCCGTGGGGCGGATGATGCGCTGATCGATCATATCGAACTATCGGCGGGTGAACGCAATTTTGTCTTGTGCCCCGGAGGAGTCTATGACCGATCGCCTTGCGGTACGGGCACGAGTGCGCGCGTCGCATGTCTAGCCGCCGACGGGCTGCTGCAACCTGGAGACGTCTGGCGTCAAGAAAGTGTCACGGGGAGCGTGTTTGAAGCCAGCTACCGGCCCACCGCCGGCCCCTCGATCGTCCCCACCATCACGGGCACGGCCCACATCACGATCCGCGGCCACCTTCTTCTCTACTAATAATAGGTGCCACCCACCTAAATTGTCGTCTGTCAAACGAGGAATTGCGGGGGGCACCTAATTTCGATCGGTTTTTTGGGGCTGCGTGTTGGTGTAGCGAGAAACGTAAGTGACTCCCGGTCAAGCCGGGAGCATTGGCCGTCCGCACGGGATCGGCGCAAAAGGTGCCACCCACCTAAATTGTCGTCGGGCAGATTGTGGGATCAAACAGTATAGGCGAGGGCCACATTGTGGTTCTATTTTTTGAGGGAGAGGCCGAGTTCGTTGAGTTGGCGCGATTCGACGACGTTGGGGGCCTCGGTCATCAGGTCCTGCGCCTTTTGGGTTTTGGGGAACGTGACGCAGTCACGGATGTTGTCCAGACCAGCGAATAACATGACCAGCCGATCGATACCTAATGCGATCCCCCCATGCGGCGGAGCGCCAAACGTCAGCGCGTCGAGCAGAAACCCGAATCGATGGCGGGCTTCTTCTGTTGACATTCCCAAAAGACCAAACACTTGCGATTGAACGTCTTGGCGGTGAATTCGAATGGTTCCTCCACCCGCTTCATAGCCATTGATAACGAGGTCATACGCCTGAGCGCGAACCGATCCTGGGTCGGTTGCCAAGCGGTTCAAATCGCGGTTCAGAGGCGCAGTAAACGGGTGGTGCATGGCCGCCCAGCGGTTCTCCTCCGCATCGAATGCAAACATGGGAAACTCGACCACCCAAGAAAAATTCATCTGTTTTGGATCGTAGAGTTTAAGTTCTTGCCCCAGGCGCCGACGCAGACCGTACAGCGCTTTGCAACTGGTTTCCCAGGTGTCCGCAATGAACAGCACGACATCGCCCGGTTGCGCCTGGGTCAATTCGCGCAGCGCCAGCAATTGCGACTCGGTGAAGTTCTTGACGATTGGTGATTGCCAACTCCCATCCGCTTCGCACCGCATCCAGGCCAGCCCCTTGGCCCCGAAGTCTTGTTGAACGAAGCTGGTCAGTTCATCGATGCGTTTGCGGGACAAATGTTCGGCGGCGCGGGGTGCCACGATAGCACGGACCCAACCGCCCGATTCGACGGTTCCACGAAAGACTCGGAAATCACTGGCGGCGGCCCAAGTCGTGCAATCGACGATTTCCATAGCGAAGCGCAAATCGGGCGCATCATGGCCAAATCGGCGCATGGCCTCGTCGTAGGTCATTCTGGGCAGCGGCAAGGACAACTCAAGGCCCAACACCTCACGTGCCAGTCGTTGCATGAGGCCGTCGATCATGGACATGACATCGTCCGCTTCGACGAACGACATCTCCATATCCAATTGAGTGAATTCCGGTTGACGATCCGCGCGGAGGTCTTCGTCCCGGAAACAGCGAGCGACTTGGACGTAGCGGTCGTAACCGGCAATCATCATCAGTTGCTTGTAAATCTGCGGTGATTGGGGCAGGGCGTAGAATTCACCAGGGTGTACCCGGCTGGGGACCAAATAGTCCCGCGCGCCTTCGGGGGTGCTGCGCCCCAAGATGGGGGTTTCAATGTCGATAAAATCGTGTTCCTGGAAGTAGTCGCGAATCGTCTTCACAATCCGGCTCCGCAACAGCAACGTGCGTTGCATTGCCGGGCGGCGCAGATCGAGGTAACGATATTTCAAACGGAGTTCTTCGTTTGGCAGTTCCAATGCCGACGGCAGGAACGGAGGGACGGGGCATTCGTTGAGAATCTCGAGTTCTTCCACCTGCACTTCGATTTGTCCGGTGTTTAAAGCGGGATTCTCCTGGCCGGCGGGTCGTTTTTGTACGGTACCGACTACGCGGATGACAAATTCGGCACGCAGCGCCTTGGCTACTTCCAATACTGCCGGAGGCGATTTCGAATCCACAAGCAGTTGTGTACGTCCATACCGGTCCCGCAGATCGATAAAGATTCCCTTGCCGTGATCGCGTTGTTTGTCCAACCAACCGCATAACACGACACGATGTCCCAAATGAACCGTGTTCAGCTCCCCGCAATGATGTGTTCGCAACAAGTGCCGTTGTCCTCTGCGTTTTACAATGAAACCCAACCACAAGTGCTCATGATAGGGGACTAACCCAACGACAAGCAAGGGCAAAGGAATGTTCGCGCCCGCTCGCTAGAGAAACAATCAGTGCGCGCGTTTACTCACCGGATTCGATCGGGGCTACGTCCGAGATGGTGACGACCAATGACCAATCATGGATGGCTTCCGGCCAATCAAAAGTGTGGCCGGGATTTTCCTCAGCATTGACAATGACACGTTCACCGGACGCCAAAGTCAAGACGTAATCGAGACTGCCTGTTTCGACGGATTCGATCGGACCGAGTTGCGGATGTTGAATCGCGATCACCGTTCCCATCCACCGCGTGGGTCTCGGTG
>JACTND010000049.1 GCA_014584305.1 Planctomycetota bacterium
GGTTGGCTGTCGGTGCGGTTTGCCGATTGCCAATGACAACAGCGGAACTTTGCGGTTCGGACATGTCGCCCGTGACGAATTCTAACAAATCTCAGCGGAAACCCGCAAGGTTCCCCTGCGATTGACCCAACGACAGGAATGGGTGCTTGCGCATCGAGGGCTTGTGTGAATGAAAAGGGGACACCCAACGATTCAGCTTGTCGTAACCAATTTGGATTTCCACTGTTTGTTCCATGGCGCGATGAATCGAGCTACTGCGAACGGTTCGTGGTGACCCCATTCTTGCGGTGGAGGCATCGTCGGCCTGATCCACGTTGGAGCCTGCGTGGTTGCGCGTTACGAAATTGCACTTAGAGTTGCAGGGCCATTTGCCGGACGATATCTCGGCTATCGCCTCCTTCTTCCACGATCGCCAATTGGCGGTCGGCGGACGTTGGCCCGGATCCGAGTTCCCGCACGCGTTCCAAGTAGCTGAGGCAATTCAGTGTTTGCGCCACCGGAGTCAGACGATCGACCAATTGATTGAGCACTTCAACGACGGGGACGGATCGATAGGTCTTCATGTCAATCAGCATTGCTTGATTGCCGAAACGAGCAGCGCGCCATTTGTTCTGCTGCACTAGAATGGGATGCGCACCCGTCTGATAAGTCCCTTCGTCAATCAGGTTCGACAGGTCTTGAACCAGGCATTGAATCAAGGCGGTAATGGCCAGCACGTGCGACAGATTGCTGGGCATGTCGCAGACGCGGACTTCAACTGTTCCAAAACCGTGGTGCGGGCGCACGTCCCACCAGATTTCCCGGATGGTGTTGATAAAGCCCGTCTCGATCATGTGGTTGACCAGCCAAACATACTCGCTCCAGTTGCGCATCACCGGAGGGAGACCCGCCGTCGGCAAGCCTTCCATGATCTTCGAGC
This sequence comes from Planctomycetota bacterium, assembly GCA_014584305.1. GTDB lineage: Bacteria > Planctomycetota > Planctomycetia > Pirellulales > Pirellulaceae > BJ22. Next base: position 920 of record JACTND010000049.1, read on the forward strand.
GATGCGACTTCAGTCCCGTGCGTCGCGCTTCCCAAAACGGACTGCTGGTGCTGATCGCCAACAGTAATGGCAAGTATTCCAAAATTCGGTCGCAGATCATCACTGCTTTGTCGCCCGAATCGACGCCGACGTGAACATGCAGTCCAAAGGTGATCATGCGGCGAGCGAACTCTTGCAACAAATCGACCAGATTATGGTAGCGTGGATTATTGGTAATCTCCTGTTCTTGCCACATCGAGAATGGATGAGTCGCTCCCATCCACAGTCCAATCCCCGCGCGCTGCGCCCCAGCTCGCAATCGCTGCAGCTTGGCGCTCATATCCGTTTCCACGTCGCCCACGGATTGGCAAACACAAGAAATGACTTCGACGTAACACTGCATTACTTCCTGCTTGAAACAATCGTCCTCATTGGGCAGGTGTTGCATGAGGCGATCGTAGAAACTGCCCAGGCCGAAGGTCTCCACGTCGATTAAACCGACTTCCAATTCGACTCCCAAAGTCGGTGTCGGATTCGAAGTAAAAGGGATCTTCTTCATACCGTTCATTTAATCGTTTGTATTCCAATAGAAATGCCCTGAAAGCATGACAATTATCGACGCAAGCCGCAAGACGGCGACGCAAAAATCAAGTGAGCGGCGATCGAACGTGCATGGATTGTTGGTAGGCCAGTGAGCCCCCAGGACATTCGGTCGGTGCACAGCGAGAGGCGCGCTCAATCCACGTCAATCGGCGGAATGGAAGTGTCGCCCCGCTAGCCGACGGTTTCCGAGTGGCGCGTTGCCTCCCACCGGACGCCAGGGCGCAAGGGTACGGCGCGCAGCGTATCGCCCAAACGCAGGCCCAATTGCAGAGCCGTTACCTGGTCGATCGCGCATCCCCGGTCCTTCAACGTTTGCAAACGGCCCAAACCACAGCGAAAACTGAGAGACTGGTTGCAAATCATCAATTCTTGGCCGTCGACATCTTCCCGGATCTCGCGAATGGTCAGCGTTTGACTTTCCTTGACAATGCGTACGTTCGCCACTTCCGCGTGCATGGCCGGGCCGCCGTCAAAGATATCCACTAAATTGCGGAATTCGAAGCCTTCGCGTCTCAGGATCGCCAGAGCCGGTTCTGTATGCGGGTGCACCTTGCCGATCACTTCCTGAGCCTCGCGGGGCAACAGTGGGATATAGATCGGATGCTCCGGCATCAAGTCGGCGATAAACTTCTTCGATTCGTTGGACAACGTTTCGGCCTTGGGAAATTCTATTTGGAAAAAGTGTGCCCCCAGAGCCGACCACAACGGGGAGCGTCCGTCGGCCAGCACCACACCGCGCATTTCGGCAATCACTTCCTTTTCAAAACGTTGGGGAAAGCAAGCCATGAACAGGAAGCGGGCCATCGATAGCAAACGGCCATGGCCATGCCCCCAATACTCGGGCGCCAAAAACAGACTGCCGATTTCCGTCGGACCGTCATGAATTTCGCGCAGGTGCAACGCTTCGACGACCTTGCAGACATTCAACTCTTTGGACTCGTGAACGGATTTCTCGATCTCATACGAGTAGAACGGCTCAAACCCACCGACTTTGGAATAGATCGCGGACGTACCGACGATCCGCCCGTTGGTGAGGTCTTCCATTACAAACACATACGGTTGCCCAGCCGGCCGTGCTTTCTTTTGCTGGAATGCGAATAGCGATTGCTCGATCCGCTCCTGCAATCGGTCTTTAGAGATTTTGAGCGTGGTCAGGCCGAATTCCGCCTGTTGCACCAAGTCAAACAGCGCATCGACATCCGCAGCTTGAACGGCGCGCACGATCAACATCAGATTTCCTCATCGATTTCGGTCAATACGTTTTCGATGATCCGCGTCGCCGCATCGATATGCTCGTCACGAACGCAGCCCAAAGGCATGAGGAACCGCAAACGGGTCGGATCAGCCCCGGCTATAAACGACATCAAGCCTGCTTCATACAAACGCAGGCACAACATTTTGGCCTTGTCCGCCGAGCCATCGAAGGGAGTAAACGCGACCATGCCGCCAATCCCAAAGGGGCCGGAAATCGCTTGGGGAAAACGTTGCGCCAATCGCTCTAAATTGCCCGCAAACCGTTGGTGCAACTGTGCAATCCGTCCGTGGGGACCGTAATAACCTTCCGCCAATAGCGTGCGCACAATCACATCGCCTGCCAAGATGGACCAAGTGCTCCCCGTAAAGGTCTGGCTAACTAATCCAGGACGCGGTTTGTAGTCTTCGTTAAACAAGGTGGCGCAAACTTGGCTGATCTTGCCCAGCGTCACGATGTCGATGAAGGCATCCAACCCAAAATGTTGGAAGGCAAACAGGCGCGTCGTGCGGCCGAACGATTGGACTTCGTCCGCGATGACCGCGATGTGGTGCTCTCGAGCCAATCGGCACAACGCTAAGAAAAACTCGCGATCGCCAACATTGTATCCTCCTTCGCCTTGCACCAATTCCATCCACAAACAGGCGTACTTGCCGGGATGCCGATAGAGGTGTTCGCGAAAGACGCGCACTGTGCGGTTGATGCTCCCTGCCGGGTCATCGGCATCGAAAAATGGGAGGTAGTCAACTGCGATGGTGTCCGGCAGGCCCTGGCGATAGGCGGCTTTATCGGTCACCTGCGAGAGGACGAGGGTCCGCCCAGCGAAACAATGTTCAAAGGCTAGGACGCGGTTGGCGGGCGCATTCCGCTGAAAGGCAATCTTTAACGCGTTCTCATTGGCCATCGCCCCGCTGGTGCTGAGGAAACAATGGGTCAATCCCGCGCCGCTGGCGCACGCGGCATCGACCAGGCGACGCGTAAAACGCACGCTGGCCGTGTCTTGTTGCAAATTCCCTTGCATTACCGTATCGCTGACGGCCGCGTCGATGCCCGCCTCGATCAAAGCCGGGTGACTGTGGCCGAACCCATGAACGCCGATGCCGGTGATCATGTCCAATTTGACGCTGCCGTCCGCCAGCTCAACCCAAGGTCCGTTGCCGAGCCCGCTGGATAAATAGGGAAAATACAAAGCCCCGCCGCGCAGTTGCCCGAACTCGTGCAGTAGTTGTTGATACTCGCCCGTCAATTCGGGACGCGGCGGTTGTACGCCATGTAAAGCCCGTTGATGATCGGCCACCGCTGCTAAGATCAAGCGTTTCGCTTCGGCCAGGCGCGGATCGCGGTGCAGTTGTTGAGCTAGGGTCGTGGCGGACGCAGTCGTGGTACTCATCTCGGGTTCTTTGTAGATTGTGATTCGATCGACGGCACTTGGGAAAACGTCCGCGCATTCGCGCGCCGTTTCCAATTCCTCGGCACCTGAATTCTAATTGGTTTGGCAATCTTCAAAAAGGCCGCCCGCCTGCGGGATGACTGACGCAGTGGTTGGCCTGTTATGATAAGAAGCGGCAGTTTTTCAATACAACGGCAAGAACGCACACGAGCCATGGGGCGATTAGAACCTGAAGAATACGTCGAGCAGGCCCACTTGTTTCGCGCGCTCAACCAGCGGATTGAAACTGCGGAGCCCATCCAGGACATCCTGAAACATGTGCGCGAGGAGCTTTTGGCAACCACCAAATTGCCGATGGCGGTCGATTATATGTTGGCGGAGCTAAACCACGCCGGCGTGATGTCCACAGCCATGCGGCGGCTGCCTCATTATTTTGCCCCGTTCCAGGCGTTCTTGATCGAAGCAGCCGAGGCGGAACGTGGGCGGTTTGATATTCGCCAAGCGCTGGTGATCCTCGAAGCGGAAGCGCGGCTGAGACAAACATTGACTTCGACGTCCGCACTGTTCTTCCTCCAGTTCGAGACGCTGTGCCGCAATCATCTGAGCTACGACTACGGTTTGGCCGCGATGGCCGGAGATCCGTTGTACGAGCCTCCTTGGCAGAAGTGGATTCTACAAGTGCGCCATCGGATCGGAATTGTGGAGCTGGCCGATTTAGTCTTCGTGCACAGCGATTATTATGTGCAACGTTCGACCCCCACGTTGGAGTGGCAGACCGCCGCCGACCCATTGCCCGACCCCATCTTGTTCAATGAGAAAGAGGGGCGAATCGCCTTGGCCAACCGGCGCAAGGAGCCGTTGTTTTTCTTTGCGGCGCTACAACGGCAACTCAATTATCCGTCTATTCCCAAACCAAAACCGAAGGAGAATCTCGAATCGCTGCTCGCCAAGATGCATCGGCACATGGAGAAACTGGAAACGCGAGTAAAGTTGCTGGAGGACGAACAACGGCAAAAAGGAATCGACCTCAGCCAGTTTATGTCTCCCGCCCCACCGGATCCAAACGGGCCATGAAGCGGGCGCATCGATGTGGCGTATGCAATTCCAACGACGCATGATGACGAATAACGATAAACGTGAATCCAATGGAAACCGCTGATCACACTTGCCGGTCTGCCCGATGCATCCTGCTCACGGGCGCAACCGGCTACGTAGGCGGCGAGTTGTTGCCCGCCCTTCAACAGCGCCCCGACCACATTCGCTGCTTGGTTCGCGCCGGAGCGCGAAACGTCCCCGCGGGCGTCGAGATTATAGAAGGAAATGCCTTGCAGGCAGGCGACATGCACCGTGCCCTGAGGGGCGTACACACGGCCTATTACTTCATTCACGTCATGTCCACGCATCGCGGATTCGTGGAGAAAGAGCGGCAAGCGGCTTCGCATTTTGCCGCCGCGGCGCGTGAGCACGGCGTGCAGAAGATCATCTATTTGGGCGGTTTGGGAGATGACGACGATCCGCAATTGTCGCCGCATTTGCGGAGTCGCCACGAGGTCGGGCAAATCCTGCGCACGAGTGGGGCGGAGACGATCGAATTTCGGGCAGGCCTGGTAATCGGTGCACGCAGCGCGTCATTTCGTTTGGTCGAGTCGCTAACCGACCGCCTGCCGGTGATGATATGTCCGCGCTGGTTGACGACGCCCACGCAGCCCATCGGTATCGACGATTTGAAGGGATACTTGTTGGCAGCCCTGGATCTGCCGCCTGGTGGCAGCCGCACCGTGGAAATCGGCTGCCAAGATGCGACGACCTACGCCGATTTGATCCGCATGTGTGCCCGGTTGAAAGGAAAGAAGCGGTGGCTGGTGCCGGTCCCTTTGCTGACACCCTTCCTCTCGGGGCTGTGGCTTGCGTTGGTGACCCCGGCCTCCTACCCGGTCGGTCGGCACTTGATTGAAGGGCTGCGAAATCCGACCGTTGTTCGCAACGGTGCAGGGGCAAAGATGTTTGACATTTCACCGGTCAGCGTCGAAGAAGCACTCCGCCGATCGCTCAATATCTCGCAGTCCCCAAAGCGATAACGGGGATTCGTCGCGCGTTGAACGGCAAGCTGATCGATCATTTCCAGCACTTGCTGCACGGCGGCACGAAACTCTTCTAATCCCTCGCGACTCAAACCGCGCGGGATCATTATCGGAGGGCCAAACAGGATGCGAACTCTCGTCAAGGGCTTTGCAATCGCCATCCGGTCCCAGGTCTTCAAGCGCCAAGCGTCTTTAATGCCGACTCCAACAGGGACAATTGGAATTCTCAACAAGGACGCCAAAAATATCGCGCCGGGCGCCATATGGCGGCGCGGACCCTGAGGTCCGTCCGTAGTAATAGCAATCGGCGATGTTTGGCCAATTCGAGACATTTGCCGAAGTGCGGCCGTTCCTCCCCGCGTGGTGCTGCCGCGCACGGTCCGATAACCCAAAGCCTCGGCGGCGTCCTTGACGAACTCGCCGTCGCGATGCTGACTGATGAGCAGGGTCACGTTACGATTCCGCCATTGGGGTAACAGAATACCGATGTATTCGTGCCAGAACACGAAGATCGATCGGTGGCGAAACGCAGCATGGCCAGGATCGTACGAAGCGTCATAGTGCTCGATGCGATAGTCGCAGGTTTTGGACCACATGGTCAAACCATGCGCCAGGCCTCTGGCGGCCAAACGACGCATGGTGGCTTGCTGCGCATCAAAAAATGGAATTGCTTTCAACATCCGTGTCTGCTACGTGTAATCCCTGATTTCCATTCGGCAGTGGCCACAAACCGGAAAAGACTTCGACCGCCGGGCCTGTTTTGAATACGTGCCCCGTCGTTTCGTCCCACGTCAAGTGCAGCGCCCCACCCCGCAAATGGTTGGTGATTTCGCGGTCCAAGCGGCCTGTCAATACTCCGGCGACGCAGACCGCACTGGCCCCCGTGCCACAGGCCAACGTCTCCCCAGCGCCCCGTTCCCATGTTCTCTGAACCACCTCGCGCCGCGATAAGACGTGCACGAACTCGACGTTGACACGGTTCGGAAAATAGCGGCTCGTTTCGATCCTAGGTCCCCATTCCAGGACCAACCGGTCATCCACGACTTCGTCAAACACTACACAATGCGGATTCCCCATCCCGATGGCCGTCACTGTAAAAATCCTTCCCTCGATCTCGATGAGTTGATTCACAGCGGGTGATTCGGAAAACAACGCTGGAACGCGACGCGCATCCAATTCGGGCCGTCCCATATCGACGCGAACGGCCGACACTTTACCGCCTTCCTCAAAAACTTCCAATGTCAAGATTCCGGCCCCAGTTTCGATGGTCATTCGAGGCCCGGAGACCATTCCGCGATCGCTCAAGTATTTGGCTACGCAGCGGATGCCGTTGCCGCACATTTCGGCTTCGCTGCCGTCGGCGTTGTACATCCTCATCCGCGCGTCGGCGCGGGAGGACGGTAAAATGACAATCAAACCGTCCGCTCCGATGCCGGCGTGACGGTCAGACATGGCGCGGGCCAGTTCCGGCAGGTCGGTCGGCAAACGGTTGTGAAAGCCATCCAAATAGACGTAATCGTTCAACAGCCCGTGCATCTTAACAAACGGAATACCGCCGCTGTCGCGGTTTGTTGTCCCATGCATATGGTTTGGCTTATGTGTGCTCAGTCCCTTGGTCTTGTTCGTTGCGCCGTTACAATGATAGCGTGACTGGGCTTGCCCCGGAACATCGTCCAGCATATTCACCTGGGCCCGGAAGTCGCTATGGAATCCCTCGACTGGTACGCTTTCCGCAACAAAGTGATCGACAGCGGTTTGGCAACCGCCGAGGACTTAATTCATTGGTTGGGGCCCGGCGACGTCAACGATGTTCGCCAAGCAGCCCGTGTGCTCGTTAAAGCCAATCTGCTGACGGAATGGCAAGCCAAGTTTTTGTTGACCGGCCGTTCCCGTTTGCGCATCGGAGGATATGTCTTGACGGATCGGCTCAGGCGAGACGAATTGGGCGATCATTTTCTGGCCCGCCAGGAAAAACTCGATCGACGCGTCGATTTGCTGATCCTGGCGAACGAATGGGGAACCGATACTCGTGATCGCCAACGGTTTCTCGATTGCGCTGCCAAGTTAACTAAGCTGGACCATCCCCGTTTGGAACATGTATTGGATGTGGGCCAGGAAGCCGACCGATTGTACGTGGTATCCGAATTCGTCGAGGCGGACGAAATTAATAAGGATACGATGCGACGTGACGGAATGACGCTGATGGCACGGTTGCAGATCGTTCACGATTGGACCACGGCGGTGGCGCACGCCATGCAACAGGGCATTCCAATGTCTGGACTGTCGCTGAGCAATCTGGCGATTGATACCTCACAGCGTGGCAAAGTGATTCACATAGTCGCGCTGGCGCTGCGCTCGGACATTCCGCACGCCGATGGAAATAGGTCGATAGCCGGGTTCTCGGAAAACTGGAAAACACTTGGCCAAGCTGCTGGAATGCTGCTCGACGAAGGGGTGCCTTCGGAAATGCAACATCTCCGCCAATTGGCCAATGGCTTGGCTGATGGCACCTTTATGGATCCTACTGGGTTTCAACATGCATTGATCGAGTCGCTGTCAAACGAGCGAGCCAGACAGCCATTAGTGAAATCGAAAACGTCTCGGAAAATGGAAGCAGTGGGCGCTCCATCGGCGACCGACGCTACCCAAAGTACGTCATCCAATGGGCGACTCGTTGGCGGTATTGTTGCGGGACTCGCGCTACTGACCGCGGGAATTCTATTCGTTAAGTCTGGTTGGTCCGGAACAGATGCGCGTACACCGGTGGCCGAATTCGACGACGTGCCATCGGACATATACCAAATGGGCCAGCCGACAGACGTGTCGCCACCAAGGCGACCGAGTTCCGTAAGTTCCAGACGATCTTCAGCCGCCAAAAAAGATCCATTCGAACTCGCCAAGGAAGACGATGGTACCGCAGTCGCGAATACCGTGCTGGAGACCAACAAATCCCACGAAACGAACGTAGATGCCGATCCCGCGGAATCAGGCGACGCCAGTGGTACCAATGTCTCTGCGCTGCCAAAGCATCCCCTATTCCAATCGACGCCAAGTGAACCGACTGCCGGCTCGGCATCGGTTCCGGGGGCACACAACGAACCGCAACAGGACGGCCCAAAGCCTAAAAAAGACCCGTTTGTTGTTCCGGGCACTGCGGCGCCAGCAGCGCCGCAGACAAGTGGCGCAGCGGTCGGAACCAACCCGCGTCCTGCTGGTGCGACTAGCGATCCGTTCAGCGGTGTGCCCCTCCGCACCGCGTTGGCTGCCGCCGACAACAAACAGCCGCAAACGATCGGACTACTGGCGACGGAACAGATCAACGATTTGCGCATTGCCTTCGTTTCCGATCCGGAGACCATCGGTCGAGGAAAGCTCTATTTTTCCGTGGCGCTGGATTCGACTGCCAATCACCTTTGGCGGATTCAAATGCAGCGTCAAGCGACCGATCAGCCATTCGAACCGATAGCGGACGTCCATTGGCGCGATGGACAAATCGAATTCGTCTGGCGCGCCGAGGTGGACGCTCGCTCGCCGGCGAATTACCTAGTCAATGGTTGGTTGCGATTGCAATTGGGCGAGCACGAGCGATTGGTGTCTTTGCGCGAACCGGTTGTCATCACACCCCTAGCGTTGAATGGCGAAACCTTGGGGGCGCGGGCGCAGTTCGATGTGGACTGGCTCCCTCAGAATTATCGCGTTGAGTTGGGAGCGTTGACGGTGGAGAACGGTTGGGAACGAGCGGTGCCAGAGGCGAGCGAGTGGACGACCAAGCAACCGCTGGTGTTTCGGTTCCGCTCCGCGCCTGAAGAACAGGTTTTTTGGTTGGTTGGTCAGTTTGATGCCCGAAATCGACTGACGTTCAATTTGGACACGATGTCCGCATTCGGGCCGCGACCGTTGAAACGCAGGGACCTTGAGCTGGCTGTAGAGACATTGAACCAACGGTACCGGTTTTTGGTGGATGCCGAAGCGCAAGCGAAACTGGAAGCCGACAATGCGCCGTATGGACAAAAGACCAAAGCTCGCGAGCGGGCCAACGAAGCTCGAGCGGCGGCCAACGAAGGGCGTCGCGCGCGGGATATTGCCGCCGAGGTGCAGGAAGCCGTGTTGCAGTTGATCGACCGTGAACTCCCCTTGCGGATTGTCTATTCTTTCGGCGACCATCACATCGAATTGGCCCGCTCGGCCAATTTCGTCGAATCGAAGAAACCCTAGGAAGGCATTGTTCAGCATGATACGAGTCGGCGTGGTCGGCGCCACGGGTTATACGGCCTTGGAGTTGTTTCGTTTGCTGATGCGGCATCCCCAGGTGCAGGTGACTCAAGCCACTTCGCGTTCGGATGCGGGGGCGCGGCTGGATTCCATTCACCCGATCCTTCGTGGCTGGTCGTCGTTGACCCTAACGGAGTTCGTGATCGACGACTTTTCCGCGACAGTGGATTGCGCTTTCTGTTGCTTGCCTCACGCGGCAGCTAGTCCCGTAGTCAAACAATTGGTCGATCGTGGAATCCGAACGATCGATTTCAGCGCGGATTATCGACTCGACACCGTTGCGGATTTTGAAACGATTTACCAGTCGGAACATGCCGATCCCCATCGCGTCGGCCAGGTTCCGTACGGCCTGCCGGAGTTGTTCCGAGATCGAATACAATCGGCGGCCTTGGTCGCGAATCCCGGTTGCTTTCCGACATCGATGATTCTGCCGTTGGCACCGCTCCTCCAGAGTCGGGCCATCGAACCATCGGATATCATTGTCGATTCCAAGACCGGCGTTTCGGGCGGGGGGCGCACGCCGAAATTGGCCTTCCATTTCCCCGAATGCAACGAGTCCGTGGCGGCCTATGGTGTGGGAACGCATCGCCACCGACCGGAAATGGAACAAATACTCCCAAAATAGATTCTCAATTAGCGATTGAGCAAAACCATTCTATAGCTGAAATTGCTACTGCTGCGGATGACCAAGAAGTATTGCCTGCTGCGATTTCTTACCAAAGTTCAACAAATATTGTAGGTGCTCAAGTACAAGCTTCCTGGTTAAGCGGTGATACTGCTAGTTCAGATACAACTTCATACGCAGAGACTGACCAACAAGATCCCGATTCAACCATAACTTCGGTTAAAGAAGAGGAAAGAGAAGTTATAGACAGCGTCGACACAGTAGAAGCGGAAACCGAGTGGTACGAACTCGCAGATGGGAACTGGGTGCGGGAATATCTGGTGGTTGAAGCTTCTGTCTCTCCGCCAACGGAAGAATAAGCCAGGGCAGTTGGATATGGTTCATTCAAAAGCTGCCGTCGCGTGACAAAAACCCTACTACACGAAGGATTGATGATCGCTCCGTGTAGTGGGAAACATTCCTGCTTATCTCCGTAGAAGTGATCACTTCAAGCAGTCGCTGCTCACGTTTACTCACTTGTAACGATAGTGCAAGACTCATCCGCAGCGAGAAAGAGCGCAAGCGCGGCGATATCCGCTGGATCGAGCATTGCGGGGATCAGGGTGGCGTAGGGGCCGGCGACCACGGCGA
>JACTND010000050.1 GCA_014584305.1 Planctomycetota bacterium
TCGATAAACGTGCGACCGCTGTAGCGGTTGCGAATAAGTCCTTCTACGCAGGGAATCTTAAGTCGATAGGCCATCGAATCGGCGGCCGCTTTGCTCGTATCCGGTACGGGCACAATGACCGTGTCGTCATCGAGTGGGAACAGCGAGTGGGCTCGTTCCATTTCCGCCAACTCCTGGCCCAAAGCAGTGCGCGTCAAATAGACACTCCGTTCGTCCATCGTGCTGGCCACATTGGCAAAGTAAACCCACTCGAAGAAACAATGTGCCGGCTGGCGGCGTTCGGCAAAGCGGTGCAGGCTGAGTCGGCCGTCGCTGATCACAATGGCTTGTCCCGGTTCGACCGATCGAATCGTCTCGCGCGGGAACCCCAGATTAGCAAGGGCGACGCTTTCGCTGGCGGCCGCGAACAACTGCTCGTGAACCGCGTAACACAACGGCTTTATTCCCAGCGGATCGCGCGCGACCAGCATCTCGCCGTTGGCATTCAGCAAGGCCAGGCTATACGCCCCGTCGAGCTTATCGGCAATCGTGTGCATCAACCGGTCCAAGGGGAGATTGGGATCGGTTTGCAAGTGTTTGCAGAACTGGTACAGCAGCACTTCCGTATCGGTCTTCCGCACCAAATGAAAATTCGCTTCGCTCAGCAACTCGGCTTCCAACTGTCGATAGTTGGCCAACTGACCATTGAACGCAAAACTAAACCATTGCCGGCGATGAAAATGGTGATGTTCAAAGGGTTGGGCGTAACTCTTGTCGTTTTCCCCGCAGGTGGCGTAGCGCACATGGCCGATGGCGGCTGGGCCACTGTATTTTTCCATCAAACTGGTGGCCTTGCCGCCGTGGGACAGCCGGAAAACTTCTTGGACCGACCCGATATCCCGGTAGGTGTCAATCAGTTGGTGATTGTCCGCAGCAGCATGGTACCGCGAGATACCAGCGGAAAGCTGGCCTCGATTTTGCATGTCTTGCAACATCCGCACAATCAGCCGGGAGGCGGTATTGGGGTCCTGATCGGGCAAGAGCGAACTCGGCCTGGTGCCGGGCAACTGATAGATGGCGGCCACGCCGCACTCGTGATGCAATTCGCTCATCAATGACACTTTCGGGGTAAGATCGAGGGCCCATAACCGCTCCTATTTTAGGCCGTCGCGCTGAAGTTCTCAACGGGACGGCGGCGCTCCCATTCCCCCATGCCGCGAGGCTGTTAGAATTCGGTTCTGTCGTGCTGGGGTTTTGGGAACGGTGAGGCTATTACCGGAAAGGCCAGTCGCGCGCTGCGCAGAGTGCCCCCCAACCCCTGAGCAGGGCGCAGGCAGTTAAGGGGCGCGCGAATCGCATGAGCATATTCGATTGGGTCGGACGACGCATCTTTAATGTCGTCCACCGCAACCATCTGGTTTACAACACCTGCTGGGAAGATCCGCGCTTGGACCGCGTCGCGTTGCAGATTCACTCGCAGGACGACATCATGGTCATCACGTCGGCTGGCTGCAATGCGCTGGACTATGTGCTTTGCGAACCGCGCCACGTCTATGCGGTCGATATGAACCCGCGCCAGAACGCGCTGCTCGATTTGAAAATCGCCGGGATTCGCGCGCTCGACTTCGAGACCTTTTTCCGCATGTTCGGCTACGGCCAGTTGCGGCACGCGAAGTGGATTTATCAAAGTCAAATGCGGCAACATTTGCCCGCGTGGTCGCGGAATTTCTGGGACAAGAAGATCAAATGGTTTGACAACAGCCGCCATTCGTTCTACTTTCGCGGCTCGTCGGGAACATTCGCCCGAATGATGAAAGTCTATGGCGACAAGATCATTCGCGCCCGGCCAGCGCTGGACGCGCTGCTGGACGCCGAGACGGTGGAACAGCAGAAGGACATTTACGAGAATCAACTCCGCGACAAATTCTGGTCGGGGCTCGTCAAGTTTGCCTTGAATCGTGACACGATCATGTCGATGCTGGGTGTGCCCCGGGCGCAGCGGCGGCAGATCGAAACGACCTATTCCGGCAATTTGGTGCAGTACATCCAGGAGTGCATGGAGGGCGTGTTCGTCAAACTGCCCCTGCGAGACAATTACTTTTGGCGCGTGTATATCAACGGTGAATACAGCCGGGCCTGTTGCCCCGAGTATTTGGTCGAGGAGAATTTCAACCGACTGAAAGCGGGGCTGGTCGATGCGGTCTCAACGCATACGGATTCCGTCCAAGGCTTTCTGGAAAAGCACAACGGCACGATCTCCAAGTTCGTGCTGCTCGATCACATGGATTGGCTGAGCGACCACTTTTTTCCTCTGTTGGAAAAAGAATGGCAAGCGATTGTCGATCGGGCGGCCCCGCGGGCGCGGCTGATCTGGCGGAGCGGAGGTTTTCGCACGGACTATATTAATCAAGTCCATGTGCAGCGAAATAATCATCTGGTCCGGGCTGTCGATTTGTTGAACTTTGACGAAGCACTCGCGGCGGAGTTGCACCCGCGGGATCGCGTCCATACCTACGGCAGCTTCTACATCGCGGAGTTCAAATAGACCATGGTTGCCGATTGGATCGCGCGCCGCACCGAACGTTTCGATAGCAGTGGTATCCGCCGCGCGTTCGCCATGGCGGCGCACATGAAAAACCCGATCAACCTGTCGATTGGCCAACCGAGTTTTCCTGTGCCGCTGGCGGTGAAGGAAGAACTGGTCCGCGCCGTGCAAAATGACAAAAATGGCTACACCGCCACCGAAGGGATTGCGCCCTTGCGGCAACAACTGGAACGTGAGTTGTCCGATCGTTACGGACATCGCGATCGGCAAGTCTTGATTACCTCCGGCACCACGGGCGCGCTGACGCTGGCTATGTTGGCGTTGGTCAATCCGGGGGATGAAGTGATTTTCTTCGATCCCTATTTCGTGATGTACCCGGCGATTGTGGAATTGGTGGGAGGCGTCGCGGTGATCGTCGATTCCTATCCCGATTTCCGCATCGATCTGGCCGCGGTGGAGCGCGCGATCTCGCCGCGCACCAAGATGATCCTGTTGAACAGCCCGGCCAACCCGACCGGGGCCTGCTTAGACAGCCAGCAGTTGGCGGCTGTATCGCGCTTGGCCGCTGAGCGCCATATCTGCCTTGTCTCCGATGAAATCTACAGCCGATTCGTGTACGATCAACCCCATCGATCGCCGGCCGAATTCAATGAACAGGCGCTGATCATTGATGGTTTTTCCAAATCCCATGCCATGACCGGATTGCGCGTCGGTTATATTCACGGCCCGGGCCCACTGATCGAAACCATGGCCAAGTTGCAGCAGTTCACGTTCGTCTGCGCACCGGCCCCGGTTCAATGGGCCTGTTTGCGGGCCCTGCAGACCGATACATCCAGCGATATTGCCGATTACGGTCGGCGCCGCGATTGGTTGCTCGATCAACTCAAAGACGATTACGAAATTGCTCCGCCGGGGGGTGCGTTTTATATGTTCCCCAAATTGCCGTGGGGCACCGGCGAGATGTTTTTGCAAGCTTGTTGCGAGGAAGAACTGCTGGTGATTCCCGGCAATGTATTCAGCCAACGCGATACCCACTTCCGCATTTCCTTCGCGGTGGACGATGCGACCTTGGAGCGGGGTGCGGCGGCATTGAAGCGTTTGGCGCGGCGCGTGCGCGAGCCGCAAGGTTGCCCGTGAGCTGAATGTATGCATTCCGTCCACGAGTTCGCGAAGTTGGTAGTTCAAAATGCCGAACGCGTCATCGTCGGCAAACGACAACAACTCGTGTACTCGCTGGTGACGTGGCTCTGCGAAGGGCATCTGTTGTTGGAGGACGTTCCCGGCGTGGCCAAAACGATGTTGGCTCGCGCAATGGCGGCCAGTATCGGATGTTCCTTCAAACGGATTCAGTGCACGCCCGATCTGTTGCCCGGTGACGTAACCGGAGGTTCGGTGTTCAATCTGCGCACCAGCGAGTTCGATTTTCGCCCCGGCCCGCTGTTTGCGAATCTCGTGTTGGCTGACGAAATCAACCGCGCCACGCCGCGCACGCAGGCCGCATTCCTGGAAGCCATGGCCGAAGGGCGCATTACGATTGACGGGCACACGCATACGCTGCAACCGCCGTTCCTGGTGATTGCCACCCAAAACCCGATCGATCACGAGGGGACGTTTCCGCTGCCAGAAGCTCAACTGGATCGATTCTTGATGCGGATCAGTTTGGGCTATCCGACGATTGAAGATGAAGCCCGCATTCTGGACAATTTGCAGTTGCAACATCCGATCGAGACGTTGAAGCAGGTCGTAACCGATAAACAATTGCTCCAGTGTCAGGCGGCAGTGCGGCAAGTGTTCGTCGATCCGAAGATTCGCCAGTACTTGTTGCAAATCGTCCACGCCACGCGGCAGCATCAGCATTTGGCGTTGGGTGGCAGCCCCCGCGCGTCATTGGCCCTGTTTCGCACGGGCCAGGCCTTGGCGGCCATTCGCGGCCGCGGTTTTGTCATTCCAGACGATATCAAACACGTCGCCGCGCCGGTGTTGGGGCATCGGTTGATCCTCAAGCCCGAAAGCCGACTGCGGCGCGTGACCACGGATCAAGTCGTTCAGGAAGTGCTGGGCAGCTTGCCGATTCCCATTGTCGAGGAACCCAAGTGAAGCTGCTGGTCGGCCTGCTGTTGCTCCTTGCCGCCTGTATCGCTTTGCAGCTTGATCTGTTGGTAATCATGCTGGCGTTGCTGGCGGCGCTGTATCTCTTGGTGCGCCGCGCAACTCACCATTGGGCGCAGGCGGTCGTCGCCACGCGACGCTGCAATCGGACGATCGCCGAGGTGGGTGATGTCGCGCAAGTGGATCTGAGTATCGTGAATCGATCGGCCTTGCCGATCGTATGGTTGTTTGTTGAGGATCTATTGCCGCCGGCCAGTTTTGCGGCGCCCAGCGCGCCGCTGGCTATCGATGGTGATCGGGCGCTAGTCATGCGCTTGAATCCCGGCCAGTCACATCAATGGACTTACCGTCTTACCTGCCGCCGCCGGGGCTATTTTCAAGTGGGGCCGCTCGTCTTGGAAACGGGAGATGTGTTCGGCTTCGATCGGAAATTCCGGGTGTTGGCCGAACCGAACTACCTGTTGGTCCTGCCCCAAGTCATACCGCTGGAAGCCTACGATGTTACTTCGCGGCGACCCATCGGGGAAATCGTTATGACGCATCGATTGTTTGAGGACCCCACCCGGATTCGCGGGGTGCGCGACTACCAACCCGGTGATCCACTGCGGCAGATTCATTGGCGAGCGACCGCGCGCACGGGTAAACTGCACAGCAAAATCTACGAACCCAGTTGCTTGGCCGGCGCTACCATCGTCATCGATTTCCATGAGGCGTCTTATAGCCAAGGCGACGAACCCGTGCGCAGCGAATTGGCCGTGACCGCCGCGGCCAGCATCGCCAATACACTGTTTGAGGCGGGGCAACAACTGGGATTGCTGTCCAACGGCCGCGACGCCGTCGATCGGATTCGAACGGAGGGTTGGCAAGGTGACGCGCGGACGCGCGATCAATCCCGGCGCCAGGTTGAGATGATGGAAACGACGGATCGCCTGCGACCAGTTGCGGTCCCCACGAATAAATCCCCCGACCGGATGATCAATTGTTTGCATGCCTTGGCGCGATTGGAAAAAACCGATGGTTTGTCGTTTGTGGAATTGCTGGCCGGCCACGCCCATACCCTGCCCCGCGATGCGACGGTAATTGCAATTGTTGGCCGTGTGACCTTGGAAATTGCCGTAGCGCTGGGCAATCTGCGCCACCTGGGATTTGCCGTGACGGCAGTCGTCAATTGTTATGACGTCGAGCATTACGCCCGGGCCAGCGGACTGTTGCTCAACGAGGGAATCCAGCCCCGCCATCTCCGCGATGAATCGTCCATTCCCTCCATTTGTGCTCGTCAAATTGCGGTGGCTTAGATCCTATCCCGAAACACTTGCTCCTTTCCTCCCTCTCACAGGGGAGAAAGGTCAGGGATGAGGGGTTTTGGGATCGGTGTTAAGCCGCCCAGTCGACGAGTCGTTGCCGATGGACCAACCAATTCGAGATAATGGACGCGGCGTTTCGAGACGCTCCGGGACGCGCATGTTGCAGCGCTAACCGGTCCAACCAGGCCACTGTTCGTTGCCGTTGGGAATCATCGTTGAACCAGGCCATCAAACGATGGGCCATGTGTTCCGTTCGATCGCGCGTCAGCACATATTCCGGCATCGGAACATCTTCGATCCCGGCCCTGTCGGGATCATACGGTTGTTTGCCGCGAAGTTCGACATCTTCGTGCGCGATCAGATTAACCAGAGTGATATAACGGCAGCGCAACAACAACCATTTGAGGAATCGTTTCAGAGGACTCAGTTTGTAAACGATCACGGTTGGCACGCGGCGTTCCATCAGTTCCAGTGACACGCTGCCGCTGCACGCTAAGCAGGCGGTGGCCACATGCATCAACTCCGGGGTTCGTCCGACCAAGGGCTGCATGTCCAATCCACGTTGTTGTATGTCCTGCTCGATGCGCTGAAAGTGTTGCTGGCGAAAGCAGCCGACGGCCACCCGCGCTTGGGGAAACGACTGCTGGACGCGCCCGGCGGTCGCGCGCAGTATCGGCCAATGCTGAGCGACCTCCCGATCGCGCGAACCGGGCAACAACAGCAACGTGGGGCGGGGGTCCGCCAACCAGTTTTGAACGAATGCACCGTCGATTTTGACTTGAGAGGTTTCGTCAAAAAATGGGTGGCCGATGAAACGCGCGTTCACGCCCCGCCGTTGGAACCAAGCCGGCTCAAAGGGGAGTTTACACAGCACCAGATCGACCAATCGTTTGAGTTTGCGGATGCGCCACGGCGCCCAGGCCCAAAGTTGGGGCGCCCCGTAGTAGATCACAGGTATGCGATGCTTCTTGGCTGCCCGCGCCACCCACCAATTGAATCCCGGAAAGTCAATCAGGATAACGGCATCCACTTGGTTCTTGGCAAAATAGTCGTCGGCTTGTCGCAGCAGTCGCCGGAACTGGCGAAGGTTGGCTAGCAGGCCGTCAAAGAACATCACGGCCAAGGCCGTAAGATCGAACAGCAGCAGTGCCCCCGCGCTCTGCATTTTGGGGCCGCCGAACCCCACAAATTCGGCGTGCGGATGCAGTTGCCGCAGTTGGCGAATCAGATTGCCGCCGTGTAAGTCGCCGCTGGGTTCTCCAGCTGAAAGGAAAAATCGCATGATGTCAGTTCATCCGTAAACAAGCGGTGGTCGCCATCCGGGCAGCAACTAGTATTGCCGTTGGCGCGTTTCCATAAAAGGCCAGTTTCATGCGATACGCACAGCAGATATGATTGGTTTGGAGCGCGGCCACGCCGCACGCCCGACACGGCATCCAAGTTCGACCGTGCAGGCTTTATCGGACGGGTCCGAAGTGCGAACAATCATTGCTACATCCATTCGCTTGTGTGCCAGCATCGCCGTCTGCCTGGGAACCGTGGGTTGCTTTCCGGCAAGGAGTCCTGCTGTGCTTGTGATCGAGGATCCAGAGGATAGCGCCTTGGTACGCCAACTCAAACGGGATGTAGTCCATCTCAGCGACGTGATTGGCGAACGGAATCTATCGCGTGTCCAGTCATTGAACGAAGCTGCCGATTGGATTGAACAGCGATTTTCCGCGATGGGCTTGAGGGCCGATCGCCACACGTTTGATTGCCACGGCATCGCTTGTCACAACATCGTTGTCGAACGGCGCGGGGAAACGCATCCCGATCAGATTGTCGTTGTCGGGGCGCATTACGATTCGGCGCCAGGGACGCCCGCCGCCAACGACAATGGCACGGGCGTCGCGGCCCTGTTGTCGCTGGCTGAGGCACTGAAGGAATTCCAACCAGCTCGGACCTTGCGCTGGGTGGCATTTACCAATGAAGAGCCCCCGTATTTTCAGACGCGCGATCGCATGGGTTCCTGGGTATATGCTCGAGATTGTCGTCACCGCGGCGATCAGATTGTGGCTGTGATCAGCTTGGAAACGATGGGTTATTTCTCGGATCGTCCGGGAAGTCAGCGCTATCCGCCTCCGTTGGCGGCGCGGTATCCCGACACCGGCAACTTTATTGCTTTCGTCGGCAACCCGGCCTCGCGAGCGCTTGTCGAGCGAGTGCATCGCGAGTTTCAGCGCCATAGCAATTGTCCTGCCGAGTTCGGGTGCTTTGATGAAAGTCTGCCCGGCGTTGGCTGGTCCGACCATTGGTCGTTTTGGCAAGAAGGATATGTCGGTTTGATGGTGACCGATACCGCCCCGTTCCGCTATCCCCATTATCATCAGCCAACCGATACGGCGGACAAGATCGACTTTGCGCGCTTCGGTGCCGTCGTGGAAGGCTTGAGACCGGTTGTCCACATGCTGTGCGCGGCGGATGAGTAGCGGGCGACTGTCACTGGCCGGTTGTTTGTCGTGCGCACGAAGGTATAGCGAGGAATTGCATGCGGAATGGACGGAATCAACGTCCGCGCTTACAGTACCAGTATGACCGAGCATCGCATTTATCTGGACAACCATGCCACCACGCGCGTTGACCCCCGAGTGGTCGAAGCGATGTTGCCGACGTTCGTTGACGACTTCGGCAATCCGGCCAGCGCTACCCATATCATGGGCCAACGCGCCCATGAATTGGTCGAGCGGGCGCGCGAAGTGATCGCGGAGGCCATTGGAGCAGCGTCGCCGCGCGATATCGTTTTTACCAGCGGTGCCACCGAAAGCAATAACCTGGCCTTGCGCGGGCTGGCCGACCGCCGCAACGGCGGCCATATCATTAGCGTTGCTACGGAACACCCGTCCATTTTAGCGCCGCTGGAGAAATTAGGGCGATTGGGTTTCCGCGTTACCCTGTTGCCCGTAAATTCGGCCGGACAACCGGACTCGGGCGTGATCGATCTGAATCGACTGGCAGGCGCTTTCCGCGAGGATACGTTTTTGGTCTCCATCATGGTGGCCAACAACGAGATCGGCGCGATTCAGCCGATGACCGAAATCGCCACCATCTGCCAACAGCGCGGCGTGCGCTTGCATACCGATGCCACACAAGCCGTCGGGAAAATGAATGTCAACGTGCAATCGTGGCCCGTCGATCTGATGAGCTTTACCGCGCACAAGATCTATGGACCGAAAGGAATCGGCGCCTTGTATCAACGTCGTTCGGGTGAACGGCCCGTGCGATTGATGAGCCAGATCGACGGGGGCAAACAAGAACACGGATCGCGGGGAGGGACATTGAACGTCCCCGGAATCGTGGGATTCGCGCGGGCTCTGACATTGGCCTTGTCCGAAATGGCCACGGAGCAACTCCGTTTGTGCCGATTGCGGAATCAGCTATATGGGCTGCTGAGTGATGCCTTGGGGCCGCTGCCGGTGAATGGACCGGCGCTCGACGCTCCCGATGGCAGTTCGCACGTCGCGCCTTTCCACTATCGCCGATTGCCGGGAAACCTCAATTGCCAATTTCCCGGAATCGACGGCCACACGTTGATGGTGCGGACGGGCGACGTTTGCCTATCCAGCGGCAGCGCGTGCACCGCTACCAGCAGCGAACCGAGCTACGTGTTGAAAGCTCTGGGATTGGACGACGATCGCATCCGGTGCAGTCTGCGCTTTGGACTCGGCCGATTCAACACGGAATCAGAGATTCTCCGGGCAGCGGCCCGACTGATCGATTCCGCGCGGTCGCTGCATCAGATGGCCTGATACCCGCGTCCACGAAGAACGTGCAATCGTCAGTGTTTGATCTTTTCCCAATAGCGTTCGAACGCGCCGTCTTTGAAAAAGTCTGGGCTATTATCAATATCGTGGCACTCCATGCAGTGCCGTAGTCGGGCTTGTTCCAAAGTGAGCCGCATTTCTTGTTGCAGTTTGACTGTCTCCTCAGCCGACAAGTCCACGTCTCCATTTTCCGCCGCGACATGAGCCGAACCCGGTCCATGGCAGTTCTCGCAGCCATTCCCATGCAACCGTCGATTCGCTTCATCGATGTAGCCAGTCTCATACGGATAGTATTGCTGCGGATTCCAACCGGTGACGTGACAACTGAGGCATTCCGGATCGTAGTGCCGTTGCACCCACGTTCGTTCCCCAGGATCGGTTAGGTCCAGCGTGGCACGGAAATGCGGGCCGCCTTGGCCATCGATTCCACGGCGCCAGATGTTGTATTCGTCTTCGTGGCATTCGCGGCAGGCGTTCGAGCCGACAAACGATTTTCCAGACGGATGTTGTCGCGGTTTGATATCGTCGTACTTGTATTTTGCGGGGTCGAGGAACATGGCCTTCAATCGATCCTGGTACCGTTTGAATATCTCCATGACATCTGTGGAATCGGAAAACCGAGCATCCATTGGCACACGCTCGTACGCGATACGCCGTTGGGGATTCTTGTACAAGCCGACGAGGCCCACGTGCATTCCCTTGGCGCCCACTTGAATCAAATGGGTCGTGTGATTCCCGACGGTGATAAGTTCCGGTTGGTAGGTAGGGTCACCGGCCCCGCCGGCCATAACCACGACATCGAACACCGGAAACTTGCGAGCCAATGCTTCGCATTCCTCCAGGGCGCCATGCACGACCAGAACCAAGAAATCGCATTTGGCTTGCTGCAATGAGGGGATAACGCGCGTGAGTCCTTCGGCCAGCGGGATCGACGAGATATCGCTGTCTTTGATGTCGTTCAAAAACTCGTCGGCGATCGCAGTTGTCACGCCGACGCGAACGCCTCCGCGGTCGATTACCTGGTACTTGTTGGTGAAAGAATCGTCGAGAATCGAGACGTTGCACGACACGAACGGATTAAAATCTCCGGGAGCGCCGGCGCGGACGCCTTTGTTGTTTTCCAAGCGTTGCACCAGGTCGAGCGCGACAAACTTCAATTCCAACGGACCGATACCGATCACGTCATAATTCATCGTCCGGCACAGGGTTTCCAAGGTGGTTTCCAATTTGACTAATGCTTGTACTCCCACTCGTCGCTCGAAATCGCCCGAGTCGATGCTCATCAACTCCCAGCCACGGCGCGCCAAAATCTGTTGCGCGGAGTGGCGGCGCATCAAGCCACCTTTTTGATTGTCCAAGCCCGTACAGCCGCAAGGTTCGATATACCCCGTCAGGTTGCCCGATATAAACAACGTTACGTCCGGACGCGGCCAATCCTTGACCAACTCATCGGCTGGAGGAAAACTCGGATGAGAATGGTCGTCATCTTGCGCGGCCGAAACCGCGTGACTCTGACCGGCACCGCCCGAGCGAAGGGGATTTCCCCCGCGATGATGCAACGACCAAGCAACTCCCAAACCGGCAAGCAAGGCCGCGGCGGTAAAAGCCAAACCAGCCGCGGTACCAAAGCCATACCGCCAAGACTTGCCCATGCGCAGATGAATCATGCGAACACTACTCCGTTCTCGATTGGCCATTCTGATCGCGTCTATCTCGCGGCGTCGCCAGCGACCTCCCTGCATTGTACGGCGATGAAGGCAATTCGTGGTAGTCGAATCGGTTGAAAGTCACGGATTCCGGCTAGTGAATGATCGACACTTGGATCGGAATCGGTACGAGGTCGCGACGTCCTAAGTCGATTATCAGCGACAACTCCTGTTCGGTTGGCGCCGTTTCGGATGCGATTTGAAAGACGATGCGCACGCCTTGCCTGGCACCAGCGTATTTCTCGTTTAGTTCCGATT
>JACTND010000209.1 GCA_014584305.1 Planctomycetota bacterium
TTTTTCCACCGGCAGCTGTCGGCTGGGGCGCTTCATTCGCTCCATGCTTGGCGGTACAACCGCAGACAGACGCCGACGCGTATTGGGCGATCGATCAAGCGCTGCGTTGCCCAGCAGTGGCAGCGGTATGGAGCGTCGCGGCACTGGGCGGGAGCCACTCCGGCGATTTTTTGGGAGGCGTAAACGAACGTTGGCTACGGCGATTTCAGTTGGCGGCCGAGGCCGGGGGAACCTTGGGGTTGTTCGTGCGCCCCATTAGCGAAGCCCGGCGGCCGAGTTGGTGTGATTTCCGCTGGTTGCTTGCCGCACGATCGAATACGGAGCGTTGCGCAAGCCGGCATCGCTGGCGCGATCAGCTTACAGCAACCGCCGCGGGACGAGAGAACATCTCGCTCTGCGACGATGAACAAGCCTGGCGGTTGATCGATGTGCAGTTGCTGAAATGTCGCGGCGGGACGACGGCTGGTCAGACGCTATCTCTGGCGTTGAATATGGTCACCGGCCAGATGCAAAAGTTGGATCGGCCGGTGAGTGCCGCCACGTCCCATTCCCGGTCGATGCTAGCAGTGGAGGCGCGAGAAAAATCCGTCTAGCCCCTGCCGTGGCCATTCTGTTACATTCCGACTGCCGAGGCCGCATGATACGGCCTGAATTCGCGATTGGTTATCAAGGATGAATGACTCATGATTCTGCATCGGCCGCATCGACACAGATCGGTTTTTATTAGCTGTGGGGCGGCCGCTGCTCTCTGGATCGCCGCTGCTGGCGGCGCGGGGGCTCAACAGATCGGCGACACCTACCGAACCGACCAACCGGGAACCAGCGCTGCCGTCCCGGCCCAGGCGTGGACCAGCGACGAAGAGCGCCCGCCGACACAACCGGATTTTCTGCCGCTCAACCCGCAACACCAAAAATTCGTTGAGGAATTGCTCGACTATTGGGAACAAAGCAGCGTCCAAGTAAAACGTTGCGTTTGCGATTTCCAACTGTACGAATACAATCCTGCTATTGTTAATTGGCGCAATCCAGCCGACAACCGCTTAGCAGCCTTTATGATTCGTCGCGGCCAGATTCGATACTCCGAGCCCGACAAGGCGCACTACGAATCCAATCAGGCCTGGAGTTTCGAGTTGGGACCCCAAGAAACGCCTGAGTATAAACCGGTGGAAAACAATTTTGCCAAAGAAAAATGGCTTTGCGACGGGACCGCCACGTACTTTTACGACTTTCCCCAAAAGCGCATTTATGAAACGGTCATCCCGCCGGAATACCGTGGACAGGGATTAGTCAATAGTCCGTTGCCATTTCTATTTGGCGCGAAGAAAGAGGTCATCCTCAATCGCTATTGGGTGCGCGTGATCACACCCAACAACATCCAAGACGAATACTGGTTGGAAGCCTATCCGAAACTGATCGAAGATGCGCGCGCATACAAAAAGGTCCAACTCGTCATTTCGCGTCAAGACTTTCTGCCCAGCGCGATTCACGTTTACGACTCCAATTATGACGAGATCAAGAACCCGGTATCCCGACTCTATGAGTTTGCCAATCGAAAGATCAACAGCCAACTCCACAACTTTCAAGACTGGATGGGGGTCTTCATTCGTCCCAAAAAGGAACTCGGTTGGGAATGGGTCGATATGAGCAAACCACCGCATCTGGGAGGCTCCGCGCCACAACCCATCAACAGATAATTTGTGCCACCCGCTGTAATTCACCACAATGGAACAGCGTTTTTTCGATCGCGAGGAGAACGAAATGCGTGGCAGGGTGAAGCGTAGTGCTGAGCGCTAGCATTCGAGGAGGTGCTACTCGTGTGGATGTGCCGACTCGAATCTTGAGAAGTCGAGCCAACAAACAATTCGCCCCCAATCCACCATTGTCCGCCGTTACGTCACGGCGATTCGGGCTTTCAACACAACGCCACTCGACAAAACAAGGCCGAGCGCGATTCTGACTGCGGTGCCAAAGTTTGCCGAGTCGTGCAGCATAGGCGGCTAAGGTCAATGATCGGTGGTCGCGCACATTTTCATTGAGTAAGGCGGAGGAGGTGTTCGAATTCAGTGCGGAGGGGGGAGCGGTCCCAGCCGGGGGGAACGGCGCGGAGGTATTCCAACATTTGGCGGGCTTGGTCACGTTGGCCGGATGCCAATAATAACTTGGCTACGTAATACTTGGCTTCATACCAGGGGTCGGTATGTTCCTGGGTGCCCGCGGCGATGGCGCGCCATTGCGCTAGGGCCGGTTCTGGATTCTGTGCGTCTTCCATCATGGTCAACGCGAGCTCCCGCTGGACATCCAACCTTCGCGGAAACTGCCGAACCAATTCTTTCAGCGCGTCAATGGCATCCGCGATACGCCCTTGCCGTCGCCAGAGTTGAGATTTCTTTACCAACAGGGCGGTTCGGGACGATTCATTGGCGGGCTTGCCCAGCAGCACTTCAACAATCTGAAGTCGCCATTCCACCGTGTTGTCGGTCGCTTGATCTTCACTCAAATACTCCAAGGATCGCAGGCATTCGTACAAGGCATGCGTCTCTTGTTGGATATCGGCCAGGACATTGGGGGCGTCAGCAGGGAGCGAGCCCGCCGCCGCGCGCAGGGCTAACCATTGCGCCTTGGCCAGGGCCAAGATTCTCTCGTCCTCGATCGCGGGGACAATTCCTAACCCCGCTTCCAGGTCTCGGACAAGTTGCTCAACGTCTCCGAACCGAAAGCGAATAGCTAAACGCCCTAATCCAATTTGCAGGTACCAGGTCGCATCCGTATGCGGCGCGTTTTCGCTGCGACTGTCGAGTAATCGTCTGCGAAGCAAGCTGTTCATTCGCTGCAATTCGGAACTAAGCACGCTAGGATTCTTACGTGCCACTAGTTCAAGATATTCCGGAACCATCGTGGCCAACTCGCGGGCGGCTGCCGCCGCTTGTGGGCCATCCGACCGTACTTGCGACAACCAATCGATGACCTGGACCGATGGCCCTTGTTCGGCTTCGACGCGCGCCAGCCAGATGCGTGCCTGATCACTGGTCGGGCGTTGCGGCCAAGTGTCAATATGTTCCACGAGCGATTGGCGATAGTTCGACTTCAAATCCGCTTGTTTGGCCGAAGCTTGGGCCAAGCACCAAACGGCGCGCAAATGGACTGTATCCGCCAAATCGTGGTTGGGTTGGCGCCGGGCTAATTCGGCCAATTGCCGCGACGATTTGTCGTATTCTCCGCGCTGCTCGAGCAACGCGCTAATTTTGAGTTGGACCGTGAACATCGCTTGCCAGGCAGCTGGAGCATTGTCAGATAACTGAATGTGTTGCTGAGCTTTTTCATAGGCATCCAACGCGTCATCCGTTCGTTTTTCCCTGGCCGCCGCATCACCGACACGCACCAGGATTTCCAACGAAGTGTTCGGATCGGTGGAAGGATTGTCGGATGCCATGCCAGCCCCTCCAACGAGATAAGTTTCCGCCAATCTACCCCAATAGGGACCGTAATTGGTCTCGATATCCCGCGTCAATTGGTTCGCCTCGGCCAGCAGCAATTCGCGTTGCGGTAATGAGCCGCGGCTGGCCTGTTCCAATAGCAACTGCAGGGCCGCCAACACGACACGAGGCGGCGCCGTGCCTCGCGCGGCTTCCGAGCGCCACCAAGCCAAAGCGCCATCAGGATCGTAGCCAACAGTTGCCAATTCCAAGCGCGCCACCCAATAATCAGCGTTCAATGTGGCCGGGACCTGATGCACCTCGAGTTCGCGAAACAATTCGGTGGCGCGATCGACTTGACCTGCCATGCGCCAAGCGCCCACCCGCGCCAATTGGACCGACCACCACAGCGAGTTTGTCGAATCGACTTGCCGCAACACTTCATCCAGATTCTCCCCGGCAACTTGCAGGGAATCCAAGCGTGTGATCTCATCGTGGGGAGACAACTCAGCGCGGAGGATGTGGCATTGGGCGATATGAAACTTCAAATTGTTATTCAATGCGCGAAGTTCGTCAGCGATCAAGGCGCCATCGGTGGATTTGACGCGCGGCGCTAGGGGAATCTGCCTTGCGACGTCGCGCTGGACATCATCCAACAGCATGCGAGCGGTGCGCAAACGCTGAGTAGCCAGTTCCCGAAGCTCGTTATCGGTCGGCCGAATGACCAGCTCTTGCGCCAACAGGCTTCCCTCGGCGATCAGGCTCAGCCCCTGTTGCACGCGGATCAGTAATGCATGCGGATGTCCTCCTCGTTCTTCCAGGAATTGGTCAGCCACACGCCGCGACTGCTCCCACGCCACAGCACGCTGGCCGGCATCGCTGATGGTCTGAGCCCGACTCATTTGGGTGCGCATGAGTTCCATTACCAAGGTCGCTTCGGAATCGGGAGTCAATGGTTGGCGCCCGAGCCGCGATCGACAAAAGCGATCCGCCAAATCGAACAACCCTCGCTGGCGCAAGCCGTCGATGAACTGTTGATCCGATTCCTGAACGGCGCCAAAGAGCTGTGCATTGGTCGTCGCCGCCGTCAGCAGCAGGCACAGCAGCACACCAGCAGCACAAAAGCACGTCTTGGTCATCATGGCCCACGGGGATTGACCGCAAAGGCAACTTGGGTGAAACCAGCCAGTTTGGCTTCGTCATAAGCGCCAATGACAAATGCCAACGGTACGTTCGAGTCGGGGTGAAGTATTAAAGGCGAATCGGCCTTGATCGCCCGCAAACTGGCCATCAGCGCCCGCAACTCGTCCAGCGACGGAACGACGGATTGATTCACGCGATATTGCGGCGACTGGCCATCCCAGCCGATGCGAATGACGACGCGTTGGAAATCGTCCGGTGGTGGTGGATCGAGTTGAGCTTGATTCTCCGAGCCCAATTGCGACCGGAGTTGGCTGGGAAGAATCTGTTCGGCAATTTGAAAGCTAGCCGTCCACAGGAAGAAGATCAGCAACAGGAATACGACATCGATCATCGGCGTCATGGCCGCTTCCATCGTGGCCGTCTCATCGCGGCGCAAATAGGGCGACGGGCGCCTCATGGTCGCTCCTCGCGATAGACCGCATAGGAGACATTCCAAATGCCATTCCGCGTGCAAGCCAACAGGATCGGCTCGACATGTCGGTACTCGGTCCAACGACTGCCGCGAACCCGGACTTCGAGTCGATCACCGTGTTGTTGGCGAGATTGTTGCAGCGTCTCGGGCAATCGCGCCGGTTCCAGAACCCGTCCGGACAACCACCAGGAGCCGTCTTGCAACACATTGATCGTCATCCGCGGGGTTTCCAAATCAAAGTCGTCGCTGCCGCTTTTGGCAATCGGCAAGGGCAATTCCAAGCGGGCGTCTTGTCGCGCGAGATGGCTCGACACGAGAAAAAAGATAATCAACAAGAACACCACATCGATCATGGGTGTCATGTTCATGCCGTAGTGGCGGCGCGGCTGGTACCGTGGCGTTCTCATCGCGATTCAATCCGCGCGCGGGCTTTCTTGCGGAGCGGTGTAAAGACATGCTGCGCCGAAAACGCAGCTTCGGCCACCAACTGATCGACACGATTGCGGAAAATGGCAAAAGCGCCGATCGCGGGGATGGCCACAATCAAGCCGCCCACGGTCGTGACCAGCGCTTGGTAAATTCCTTCGGCCAGTTGCGGGGCGCTGGCTAAGCCTTGGGTCGCGGCCACCTTTTGAAAGGCGATGATCATGCCGGTGACCGTTCCCAACAGACCGACCATCGGCGCGATGTTGCCGATCACGGACAGGTACTCGATTTTGCGGTACAAGCGCGCCGCTTGTTCGGCCAGGGCATCCTCGAGCGACTTTTCGACTGACGACCAGCCAAATTCCATTTCGGACAGGCCGTGCGCGAGGACGAACGACAACATACTCGGTCGTTCGCTGCAGATGCGTTGGGCGGCGGCAACATCTCCGCCGGTCAGAGCCTGGCGGACTTGATCGGCCAAGCCTTCGGGGAGCAAGTCACGACGCCGGATGGTGATCAAGTGATCGAAAATCAAATATGCCGCCACAACCGACAAGGACAACAGGACCAAGAGAATGACAATTCCGACAGGGCCACCAGAGAAGAGCACGGTGACAAAGCTGCTGGCTGGCGGTGTTACCTCAGTATCAGGCGCCGTTTGCGCCGCAGCAGGGTGCGAAACCATCCAGCACGCCAAGCTGGCACCGATCCACGCCGAAACCAATCGCTTCCATCGTGGCCTGGCTCTATGCGACATCCTCATGACATCTCCGATCGTGGTGGATTATTGCCCCTGGTTCAAACGCAATTGCGCGCTGTGTGCCGCCGATGTGCCAGGAAAGTCGCGGACGATTTCCCGCCGCAATCCCTCAGATCCGCGCACGTTCCCTTGATTCGTCAAAATCGTTTCGCTCTGTTCCAAGGCTGTCAAGCATAAACGATAATGTTCTTTGGACAGAATAATCGTCTTCATCAGTTCCAAGAGTGCGTCCTCCGCTTGGCCCTGGCGCAATAATGCTTCTGCTGCGATCTGGCGCGGGCCGGGGCGAATGGTGGTGGGCATCCGATCGATTTGCGCCAGCCAACGGTTCAACTGGCGCGCATCCGCGGTTGTCACCTGCGCCCGCCAGAGCTGCGCGGAAGCCAGATGGGCAATTTGGGGATCGATGTCACGGGACAGGTCTTCCAAGACTTGGAGCGCCTGTGGGCGGTGGGGAGAACTTAAGAGCCAACTCGCACCCAAGAGGCTGACCGCCGGGTGGCTGGCGGCCAGCCAACGTTGGGCCTGGTTCAAAAAGTTAGGATCATGAGTAACCGTCCCCCACGACAAGGGGATGACCGACATGTAACGCGTTTGCGAATCCTCGGCGATCAATTCCACGAATTGTTGAGCGGCCAGTGGGTCTTGGCCGGCCAGCGAGAGGCAGCGGATCCAGTCGGCGCGAATCACATGCCGGGCCCACGCGCGCGGTTCATCGTCGAGGGCTCGAGCCAATACCGGAACCGCTTCCAATAACTGGCGTTGGTCCATCAAGCGCCGCGCCGTCTCGTAAGAAGATTGCCAGGTAGTTTGGTACTCGACAACGCGCGCGTTAGGAATACGTCGCGCGCCCCCAGTCGATTCCATTACAACCTCGGCCCCCCGCCATTCGAGTATTGTTCCGCGACGCGTGATCAGCGTTTCGTCTTCCGGCGCGCGCGACACAATCACATCTTGGGCCGCAGCCGCTGTCAGCAGCCAGCCCAAACTCAGGATCAGGGCCGTCCCTACGGCAGTCAGCATTTTCCTCTTGCATCGATTCACAGCTTGAGTTTAGCACAATCACAGCGGCCATCAAATAATGATCCGCCTGCACGTTGCAGTCCGATGAAACGAACGGCCACTGACGCCGGCCAGACCCAAGTGAGCATCGTATGTTCGCACCCCTGAGCAAGTCCGCGCTCGAATTGACGGTTGTCGGGCGGTGGAAGTCAACGAATTGCTCCACGGGCTGGATTGGATACCGGGCCAAAGCAAGTTAAACTAGAATTCGGGACGGTGGCGGTTTGAACGACGTGCTGGTGGACGTCGTTCGACCCCGCCGCGCGTCGCGCAAGAAAGTGCAGTTCAATAGAGCCGGTATACCGGGAGAGCTTCTTCTCGTTCGAGCGGGGAGGGCAGGGGACTTTTAATCGAGGTTGCATGATTTGCGTATCAATCGGGCGAGGGCGGCATCGGATGTTGATGGCCGAGCACCAATATCTCGCCGAGCAAGGGATTCCGCTGGTCGAGCTGCGATTGGATTTCATTCGCCGTCCGGTGAATATTGCGCGCTTGTTGAAAGAACGTGGCTGCCCGATTATTGCCACCGTGCGCCGCCCGAAAGACGGCGGCAAATGGATGCGCAGCGAAGAAGATCGCTTGATCTTGTTGCGGACGGCGATTGCCGACGGCGCGGACTACATCGATTTGGAAATGGATGTTGCCGCGCAGATTCCCCGTTACGGAAAAACAAAACGGATCGTCAGCTATCACAATTTTGTCGAGACGCCGAGCAATTTGGAACAGTTGCACGCTGAGATGGCGAGATTGGACCCCGATATCATCAAGTTGGCCACCTTGGCCAATAACCCCTTGGACAACATCCGGATGTTGCGGTTGGTGCGCGACGCTCAGATTCCCACGGTTGGTTTCTGTATGGGGGAGATGGGTTTGGTTTCGCGCGTGTTGTGCGGCAAGTTCGGTTCGCCGTGGACGTACGCATCATTTCATGAAGAACGTCAGATGGCGCCCGGCCAAATGAGCTGGCGGCAATTGACGGAAGAATATCGCTACGATCAGATTTCGCAAAGTACGGGAATTCTGGGCGTGGTCGCGGACCCGGTGGCGCACAGTTTAAGTCCGCGCGTCCACAATGCCAATATTCGGAACTGCGGTTTGGACTTGATCTATTTGCCGTTTCGAGTCCCCGCCGAGTACTTGGAACGTTTTGTTGCTTTTTGCCCGGACATGGATATTCGCGGATTGAGCGTCACGATCCCGCACAAGGAACGGGTTCTGAAATTGTGCAACGTATTGGACGACAATTCCGTGGCGGCGCGCGCGGTGAACACCTTGATTTTTCGAGGCGATCGCGTGTATGGATACAACACGGATTTGGAAGCGGCGCTCTGTGTGTTGGCTCAAGCCCTGGATCGCAACCTCGATACGCCCAAGTGTTTTGGCGGATTGCGGATCATGATATTGGGCAACGGCGGCGCGGCGCGGACCATTGCCGCTGGTCTATTGCGATGTGGCGCAGATGTGTTCTTGTCCGGACGCGATTATCGCAAAGTTGACGTCGTGGCCCTGGAGCTGAAATGCAAATCCGTCGATTGGGGAGCCAGGCAGAATTTCCCCTGCGACGTGATGATCAACTGTACGTCGGTGGGGATGTTTCCCGACATGGACGAAACACCGTTCGAGAAAGAATGGTTTCAGAAAAACGTGTTGGTTTTTGACACGGTTTATAATCCGGAACAGACGTTATTTATTAAGTATGCGCGGCAAGCGGGCTGCCGGACGATTACCGGGGTCGATATGTTCGTGGAGCAGGCCGCCCGCCAGTTCGAATTGTTCACCGGCGAAACGGCGCAGCGCGATGCGTTTCGATATGAAGTCAAACGCGGAACGAGCGCGGCCCGCTATTAATCGGGGAAAGCCGTTTGTCGATTGTTCGGCATCTTTACTTGATCGGCCCACGGGGCAGCGGCAAAACGACCGTTGGTCGCTTGCTCGCAGAGAATGTGCGTGCACCCTTTGTTGATCTCGACCAATGGATCGTCGAGCGAACCGGTCAGACTATTGCCGATTTGTTTCGGACGCAAGGCGAAAAGTCATTTCGCGATTGGGAAACGCACGGCTTGCGTTGGTGGGCCGAACAGGGTGGTCCGGCGGCGGTGATCTCTTTGGGTGGAGGAGCCTGTCAACGCGAGGACAACCAAACGCTTATTCGAGCGTCCGGGTGGTGTGTCTGGCTGCGAGCAGCCCCAAGAGTACTTTGGGACCGAATACGAGGAGATACCGGTAACCATCCTAATCGGCCAGCGCTAACGGACCTGGATGGGTTGGCGGAGATAGAACTGCTGGTGCGCGAACGCCAATCCGGATATGCGCTTTGCGCCGATTACACAGTGGATACAGACCACGAACTTCCCCAGACCATCGTCGGTCAAATTGCCGCCTGGCTGCAAACCGTCGATAAATAATACGAGTTGGCGGTTATAAAGGAATCGGCGTTGATTGATATTTTCCTGTTTTTGCTCGGCGCTGTGTGCGGCTCGTTCGCCAACTGGGCCATCTATCAACTGGGCTATTTTCGCGCCCGGCCAATTAGCCCTCTGGGGCCGCGCCATCCGGACGCCTCGCCGCGCGTTTGGACGGATCGCATTCCGATTATTGGCTGGTGGTTTTTGCGCCGGGACGCGGGAATTCATGGGAGCGGATTTTGGATCCGGCCGCTGTTGATCGAACTGGTCCTGGCTGTTGGATTTGTGTGGTTGTATCACTGGCAAACCGACGGCGGGTTGCTGGGGATGCAGACCGCGCCGCGCGGCTGGGACGGCGATGTTTGGTTTGCCGGGCATGTGTTGCTGTTTTGGCTGTTGGTTGTGGCCACTTTTATCGATTTCGACGAAAAGACCATTCCCGATTGGATTACAGTTCCCGGCGTGTTGGCAGCGTTGACCTTGAGTGTTTGGACGCCGCCATTCCGCTTACCGGAGGTATTTGTCGAGTTAGGCGGCGCGAATTACCGACCGCTCCATTTTTATTCCCCCGGTGATATCAGCCACTTGGAATGGCATCGCGATTGGCGCGGATTATTGACAGCGGGGTTAATCGTTGCGGTCTGGGTTTATGCCCTGTTGCCCAAGACGTTCTATTGGCAACGCGGTGTGTGGTATGGGCTGCGCTTGCAGTTCGTAAGTGTCTTTCGCAGTCGCCGCGCGACTGTGGCCGGGCGGCGCCCGCGCACGATGTTTGGATTGACCCGTGCCTTGCTGGGATTAGGAGTTCTCTTAATCCTGGCATCTATTGCGATCCATGCCGTCGGCGGCGAGAGGTGGGAAAGTTTTTTGGGAGCGTTGCTCGGTCTTGCTTATACCGGCGGCATTGTTTGGGCGGTGCGAATCATTGCCTCCTTGTCGATGGGGCAAGAGGCGCTGGGGTTTGGCGATGTGACCTTAGCCGCCATGATCGGGAGTTTTGTCGGATGGCAAGCCGGATTGTTGGTGTTTGCCACGGCGCCGTTCGCTGCTTTGGTGATCGCGATAATACAATTCGTTTTCACGCGCAATCGCGAGATTGCCTTCGGGCCTTACTTGGCGTTGGCCGCTTTATTCCTGGTTCTGGGTTGGTATTGGATCTGGGATTGGGCGCGCGTATCGGTATTTGGATTGGGGGGCTGGCTGCATGTGATCCTGGCGGTATGCCTAGTAGCCCTGGGAGTCATGCTGTTTGCTATTCGTTGGCAACGAGGAGTCACGCCATGAATCACTGCGAAACATCCTTGGAATTTCACAACACCGACTGGGCACAAGTACAGCGTCATCGGCACGGCACAATCCGCGTTGGGCACAAGGGTGATATTCACGTTGCGTATCGTTGGTGGGCCAAGCGCGTAACGCTGTACGAGGCGAGAATCTGGGGCGCGCAACAACACGCAGCACCCGGACGGTGGGCCTGTCGTTTGTACTATACCCAGCCTCGCGGCAGCGACCAGTACTTAGTATTGACGTATGTGGTCAGCAGTCAACAGTGCTCGCTGGCGCAATTGCGTACCGCGCTGATCGCGTTAGATCACATTGCACTGATCAAACGCTCCGACGCAATCCTTTGCCAAGTGACGAATCCCAGAATTTCTTCCCGACTGCTGCGCCGTTGGGGATGGGAACCGCAGCAGGGCACACGATTATCCGACCATTGGATCAAACGGTTCTATGGCGACTACGGTTCGGTGTCGGCCTTGCCATCATTCCATCGTGCGCAACTGGCGGACCAAACGGCGGAGCGCCTGGAGTGTTGATTCCCAATACGCGCCGCCAAACAAATTGGCGTGGTTGAACAAGTGGAACAGTTGGTACATGCCATTGCGCAACTCAAAGCCCTCGCGAAGTGGCCAAACGCGGTTGTAATCCGCTATAAAGCTGTGCGGCAGACCGCCCAGCCACAGCAGCATTCCCCACTCGGCCTCGCGGTCGGCATAATATAC
>JACTND010000289.1 GCA_014584305.1 Planctomycetota bacterium
GTTACTTCGATCAGAAACTAGAAGAAGTTGCTGGCGACCTGTCGGCGGCGGAAGCGATTCGCTCGTCGCATCGCGACCTAGTCGATCAACAGCGCCGCGACTTGCTGGGCGCTTTCGGCATCAATGGCGATCTGGCGTTGCAAACGGTTAACCGGCTGAGCGGCGGCGAACGGAGTCGCGTGGCGTTAGCGCGGCTGGCCGCCGATGAACCGAACTGGATGGTACTCGACGAACCGACCAATCATCTCGACCTCTGGGCGCGTGAGGCTTTGGAACAGGCACTGTTGGACTTTGGAGGGACACTGCTCGTGGTCAGCCATGACCGCTACTTCTTGCAACGCATATGCACGCCGCCAAGTCCGGACGGGGAAGCCGATCCTCCTCAGTTACGACCAGCGATGCCAATGGTTCAGCCAGCACCCGCAAGAAACGCCGCTATCCCTATCGCAAAGTAGCTGACATTGAAGCGGAAATTGCCCAGCGCGAGGCCCGCGTCGCGGAGCTCCACAACGCGTTGGCCGACCCCGAAGTATTGCGCTCGGGACCAAGAGTCAAAGCAGCGCGCGACGAACTGTCGGCGAATACCTCCGCCCTGGAACAACTCTATGAACATTGGGCCGAAGCGTCGGAATGGAACCAATAGTCGCGCGGTGGTTTTTGTAGGTCGGCTTGTCGCTGACGTCGCGTGTAGCGCGCAGGTCGATGGGACTGCTTGAGCGATACACTAACTGCTTTCGATTTTCCCTGGTACCCCTCGTTAAGCGGTCCTGTCGGGTCGAAATGTGTGGAAACTGGACAAAGTGGAATTGAACAGACCGGACTGCCACGTTTATAGTGGCCAATGGTAAACCCTATCGATTTGGCAAACTGCCGAGGGCGGGGCGGCACAAGCCAGCGGATGCCATTCGGCTATTGAGGATGATTTCAGAGCAGCACCATGAGCACGGCGACGCAATCATACACAGCCGCTGATATCGTGGCCTTGGAGGGCCTCGATCCCGTCCGCAAACGCCCTGGTATGTACATCGGCGGAGTCGGATCCGCTGGGCTGCACCATTTGGTTTGGGAAATCTTGGACAATTCGGTCGATGAGGCGATGAACGGCTTCGCCAGCGAAGTCCAAGTCACCCTGCATGCCGATAACCGCTCGGTGACCATTGCCGACAACGGGCGCGGAATTCCTGTGGACAAGCATCCCAAAACCAAAAAGCCCGCGTTGGAAATGGTCCTCACGATGCTGCACGCCGGTGGTAAATTCGAGGGGAAGAATTATAAGACAGCCGGCGGGTTGCACGGCGTCGGGGCGTCGGTGGTCAACGCGCTGTCGAAGCAACTGGTCGCCGTCGTCAAACGCGACGGGGCCCAGTACCGCATGGAGTTCTCGCGCGGACAAGCAAAAACTGGTTTGCAGAAGGCCAAAGGGACGGTGCGCGGCACTGGGACAGCCATTACATTCACCCCTGATCCGACCATCTTCCCCAAGGTCGAGTTTGACGCCGAACTCATTCGCCAACGGTTGGAAATCACCAGTTTTCTCCACCGCGGCTTAAAGGTGACTTTCCACGATGAAGTCAACAACCGCAAGGAAACGTTCGTCCACGAACAAGGTATCGTCGAGTATTTGGAACAGGTACTGAAACAGCGCAACGCCCAGGCGATCCATGAGACGCCCTTCACGCTGCATCGCGACGATGACGAACGGATTGAAATCGCGTTGCAGTGGACGGAATCGACGGATGAACATGTCCGCTCGTATGTCAATGGAATTCCGACGGCCAGCGGGGGGACGCACGAGAATGGATTCCGCGCCGGGCTAGGCAAAGCGGTCCGCAACTATATCGAAACGCATGATTTGGTTCCGCGTGGCGTCAAGATTGGCCATGAAGATATCCGCGAGGGGCTGGTCGCCATCGTCTCCGTTTTCATTCCCGACCCGCAATTTCAGGGACAGACGAAAGATCGACTGAACAATCCGGAACTACAAACCGCCATGGACAATGCGGTGCGACCGGTGTTGGAGCAGTGGTTGAACTCGAACGGCACTTCCGCCGAGCAGGTCGTCGCACGCATCATCGCGGCGGCTCGCGCTCGAGCCGCCTCTCGCGCCGCTTCCGAGTCCATCAGCCGCAAAACGGGCGCGCAACGCGGCGGCATGTTACCTGGCAAGCTGAGCGATTGTTTGTATGCCGGACGCGCTGGTTCCGAGTTATTCATTGTCGAAGGCGATTCCGCGGGCGGCACGGCAAAACAGGGCCGCGATCGCAACTACCAGGCGGTCCTGCCGCTGCGCGGCAAAGTGCTGAATACAGAAGCGGTCGGATTGAAAAAGATGCTGGAAAACAAGGAGATTCAAGATATTGTCACCGCGTTGGGCTGCGGGATTGGCAAGGACGTCGATCCTCAGCGGCTCCGCTACGATCGCATCATTTTATTGGCCGACGCCGATTCCGACGGGCATCATATTACAACCTTGCTGTTGACGCTTTTTTATCGGCACCTGCCGTCGTTAATCGCGGCCGGTCGGATTTTTATAGCCCAGCCACCCCTGTATCGGATCGATATCGGGAAAGAAACCTATTGGGCAGCGGACGACGACGACCGGGCACGCATATTGAAGCAACACGGCAGTCGCGCGAAACCCGAAATCACGCGGTTCAAGGGTTTGGGGGAAATGAACCCGAAAGTGTTGTGGGACACCACGCTCAATCCGCAAACGCGGCGATTGTTGCGCGTCGAGATCGACGACTTACTCGAAACCGATCGGGTGATGAGCGACTTGATGGGGCGCGATGCCAGCGCGCGGTTTCGCTTTATCATGGATCGGGCCGAAGAAGCCGAGGATATTGATGTCTAACGACGGCGCTAACCGGGCCGCCGCCAAAAAACACCGCTTTCGCAGTCCCTACGATCGGCGGCTCCCGTTCACCGCTTGGTTCGCCGCGAGTGACGAACTATGCACCCGGCTCACACCTACCCCGTTCAGCACCGCAATTTGCCGCGCAGGTCGGGGATAACCGTGGCCGGGATAAAACGGGCCAGTTGTTCGTCGTCAGCCAACGGGGCGATCTGTTTGATCAACGAACTGGAAACGTGCGAATAATCGCTGTCGGCCATGAGAAAGACGGTTTCTAATTCCGGATCCAAACGCCGATTGGCCATCACCATCGTGAATTCGGCGGCAATGTCCGTCAGCGGGCGCACGCCGCGGATCATGACCCGCGCTCCGCAGGACGTAACAAAATCGACGGCCAAACCGGCAAACGTTCGGACTTCGACATTGGGCAAATGCCGCGTCGTTCGCTGAACTAATTCCGCGCGCTCCTCCATGGAAAACAGGGGACGCTTCTCAATATTCTCGCCGACACCGACCACCAACCGTTCCACCAATCGACTGGCGCGCTCAATCACGTTTAAATGCCCCAAGGTGATCGGGTCGAAGGAACCTGTATAGATCGCTGTCTTCATGGGTCAATCCTTGCTTCGCACGTCCACGAGCGCGGCGCACAGTTGGTCGATGTCCGACGCGTCGTTGTAGGCGTGGGCCGATGCCCGCAACTTGCCGCCGCGACAGCTGAGGACGACTTGGCGGGCCAGCAACGATTGCCGCAAACGGACGCTGTCCTGACCCGGCATTTCAAACTGAACGATTCCCGATTTGATGTCCGGCAGCGAGCGATCGCTGCAGATCGTGGCGCCAATCGCCTGCAGTCGGCTGCACAACTCGTCGGTAACTTGCACGACGCGCTGGCCCACTGCAGGATCATCCGGGCGCAGGCCAAACTCCCACAAGGTTTCCAGACTTCCCAGCAACCCGATAAAGCCGGCCAGATTTTGGCTACCGCTTTCGTACCGCGCCGCGGTACGCCGCAAACGCAATTCAATACGACTGAAATCGTTACCTTGTTGCACACTATTCCAGCCAACGCTGAGCGGGCGCAGCACGTCGAGGTGCTCGCGTTTGACGTAGAAAATACCTGCCCCTTCGGGCCCCAACAGCCATTTGTGGCCATCCGCCGCCAAAAAATCGACCGCTCCTAGCGACAAGTCCAACGGAAATACGCCCAGCCCTTGGATGGCGTCCAAGAAAAACAGCGCTCCGCGATCGTGCGCCATCTGGCCAATTTCCTGGGGGTCGAGTCGATAGCCCGAGGCGTATCCCACCCAACTCGCCGATACGATCCGCGTTCGTGAATCGATGGCATCGGCAATTCGTTCGGGTACTACGCGAACCCCGTCCAAAGGAACCACGCGAACTTCGACGCCTCGGTCCGCAAGGTTCATCCAGGGATAAACGTTCGACGGGAATTCACCGGCGGGGATGACGACGTTGTCCCCTGGTGTCCAAGGGAACCCTTCGGCCACCATGTTGATCCCGAAGCTCGTATTCGGCACCAAGCCAATTTCAGCCACCTGGCAATTCATAATTTTTGCGGCCAGGTTGCGAACCTGTTCATATTGATCCGACCATTGGGACCAGAAAGCGTCTCCATCTTCGAGCGCTTGCTGCGACCAGGCGGTCATCCGGTCGAACGCGCGTTGAGGGATCGGCGCGACGGCCGCATGGTCAAAATACGCCCAGCGCTTGGTAACCGGCATTTGACTGCGAAACGCTAACCAATCCACGCTGCCGGCGGAATCGCGAACGCCTTGAAGTGAGAGATTCACCATTACCAACTTTCTGACAGCGCACCCGCGGGGGGAAGCCGTCCTAATCAACTTGCGAAACGACAGATTCCGACCGGGGATGGCCGATGCCCTATTGCCAAACCCAACGAATCACTGGAATAATCGCTACTTTTCGCCCCAGCCGCCGCCAGAATATTCGGTTTTTCGAGACGGATGGCGTAGGTGACAAAGCATAGTGGTCAATTATACTAGCTGTTGGGCTAGCAATTGTTAAGGCTGCGTGGAAACGGCGGCGGTCTCATGTTTGACGCCGCTTAGGAATAGAGCAAGGAAAACCAGCGCAATGCAGAAGGTCTTGTGCATTATTGCGATGACGATCTCATCGATTGTGTTCCTTCTGTTTGCAGCCGACCTGGTTTTCGGGATGTTGGGCATGAAGTCGTTGACTCCCTTTCGTTACGCCAACTCGATGATCGACATCGTGTTTGCGATTTGCGCGGGGGTCATCGCGGTCCTCAGTTGGTTCACGTACAAACAACAGCGGTAATATTGCCCAGCCATCGGCCCCGGGGACGCCTGCTCTCCGGACGGCATAATGGGTCCCTCGTTGGCTAGGCTAGTATCCTGGCTGTTTCTGTTGACCATTGGTGGCTACGTAAACCATGCCCAATATTAAAAGCGCCGCAAAACGCATGCGGCAAAGTCGTGTACGACAATCGCGTAACCGCTCGGCCAAGAGCGAATTAAAAACTTTGGCTAAACGGGTCATTGCGGCCGTTGAAAACAAACAAATAGACAAAGCGGCGGATGAGCTGAAGTTCGCCGCCCGACGCTTCGATAAAGCGGCGGCCAAAGGGATCATTCACCCCAACGCGGCGGCGCGCAAAAAGTCGCGCCTGTCGCGCCGATTGCGCGCGGCCAAGGCGAAGTAACGCCGCACTCGCCCGCTTACATTTCCTCGCGAAACTGGCAGAAGACCGCTTTCAAATAGGCCGTCTCCGGAATCGCGGGCTGTTGCGG
Source organism: Planctomycetota bacterium (assembly GCA_014584305.1). Lineage (GTDB taxonomy): Bacteria > Planctomycetota > Planctomycetia > Pirellulales > Pirellulaceae > BJ22. Next base: position 5,647 of record JACTND010000289.1, read on the forward strand.
ATGGTCGGGACTTTGCTGGCCAATTTCCGCCAACACGGCGCGGCGCTCGACGGACTTCGCCGCGTGATGCACGATCTCGACGAGCGTTGCCGTCGGCAAATGATGCGAGCAGGAACAGGAAATCAACATTCCATCGGGACTGAGAATCCTCGCCGCCAAACGATTGAGTTGATAGTACGCCTGCAGACCCGATTCGAAGTCCTTTTTGCGCTTGATTAACGCCGGCGGATCGAGCACGATCGTTTGAAACGTCGGCCCCGATTGCAACTGCCGCAAGATATCGAAAGCGTCGTTGCCGATCGTCTCGATGCGCACGTCGTTGCGTTGTGCATTCCGTTCGGCCAACGCCAATGCAGCGGCAGACGCATCGCCGCATACGACACGGCGGGCACCCAGACGCGCCGCAGTAATCCCCCAGGCGCCTGCGTAACAAAACAGATCGAGCACGGGCCCACCATTCAAATACTTGCGGAACCTCTGGCGATTGGCCGTTTGGTCAAAGTACCAACCCGTTTTCTGACCTGTCGCCAGGGATGTTTCAAACGCCAACTCCCCTTCGGGAATGATCACCTGGTCCGGCACCTCCCCCACGATCTCCGGTTCGCGCGCGGGTATTTGTTCCAAGGCGGCGAAGGCGCTGTCCGTTTGGATCACGATGCCGCGCACGCCCGGGAACGTTTGCAACGCGTCAATCACAGCCGGTCGTCGCTGTTCCATTCCCGCGGTGGAAATGACCGCCGACACGCAATCGCCAAAGCGATCGATTACCAACCCGGGCAAATAGTCCCCTTCGCCATGCACCCAACGATAATAGGGCTGTGAAAACAACGTTTCGCGCAAGGCCAAGGCCCGTTGCAATCGGCTGCGAATCCATTCGGCATCCAGGTTGGCCAGCGGGCGCCGACTGACGACTCGCGCCGCGATCAACGTGTGGGGATTGTAGTAGGCTGACGCTAGAAACTTTCCGCGACGATCGCAAATATGGACCAAGTCGCCGGCTACAATGGCTGGTTCGCCGACTGCAGGCGGTTCGACTTCGTTACTGAAAACCCAATCGTGTCCTTGGATCAGGCGGCGTTCGCAACCTTTGCGCAAGATGATGCGTCGCGGCGCGCCGGGCGAGCAATTCGTGGGCTTCGTCCGATCACCGGATTTGGTCATTCTCTCAATTCCTAAGTGCGACGCCGTACAACCATCGGTCACCGAGCACTTTCAAGATTGCGCCTGTCCGTGTTCATCTCTGCATGCGGCCAACTTCCTAAACGCGAGCAAATCAACCCCGCAACGCGTACGCGAGACAAGGCGTATCGCCACAGATTGTCGGACACCACGTGTGTTGCCTTAATATCCAAGTCGCAAGTGCCGTAACGTAAACGTCCGGTTACACATATCTGACACTCCGCAACGGCCTGCGGCTTACGCCTTGCGGTTCAGGACAACACGACGAAAACGTCTGAGACCGAATGTGCGATTCGCAACAATGCCTAAGCGCCCTTGGCCTGCGCAAAACGCGCCGCGACGGCTTTCCAATCGATCACGTTGAAAAACGCGGCGACGTAGTCCGGCCGACGGTTTTGATAATGCAAATAGTAGGCGTGCTCCCAGACGTCCACCCCCAGCAGCGGCGTGCGGCCTTCCATCAAGGGACTATCTTGGTTGGCGGTGCTTTCCACCAGCAGTTTGCCTCCGTCCCACGACAACCAAGCCCATCCGCTACCGAATCGGTTGATCGCGGCATCGGTAAATTGCTGTTTGAACGAAGCGAAATTGCCGAAGGTTTGCTGGATGGCCTGTCCCAATTCCCCGGTGGGCTCCCCACCACCCTGGGGGCCCATGATTTGCCAAAAAAACGAATGATTGGCGTGCCCACCGCCGTGATTGCGGACGACGCCGCGGACCGTTTCGGGGACGCTTCCCAAGTCGCTAATCAGGGCCTCCACCGACTTGTTCTCCAACGCCGTCCCGGCGATCGCCGCGTTGACTTTGGCGATATACGCCGCATGATGTTTCGTGTGGTGGATCTCCATGGTCCGCGCGTCGATGTGAGGTTCGAGCGCATTGTAAGCGTAAGCCAACGGTGGTAGTTCAAAAGCCATGGCAATATCCTCCATTTATTTTTCGAGATGGCGCGCACACGCGCGGAGACGGAATCAACCAACAGTCTCGCCAGAATTTTCGTCCGCGAGCCCGCTGAGAGCGAATGCACTCACTGCAACAAGATGAACTCTACCGCAAGCAGGGCCGAGTTTCAACTACCGGCCGACACGACGCGCGTTGTTGTAGCGCTCGGAAGTACCCAATTCGGCGATGGTTTCCGCCGACGTCACTTCCGACTCCGGTCCGATCAAGCTAAAGAAGCCGCGCACTTCCAGCAACAACTGGCGCCCTTGTTCTGGACGCGCACTGCGAAACCATCCGGACCGCGCCGGCAAGACCGCGATCCGTATCAAGGACTGCGTGTGGCCCGGGACGCGAAGTCCGACCGGAAGCCGGTCGCGCGGCGCGACCTCAATACAAACACGGAGCGTCCCGCCTGCCGATTTCGAAAGCGAGTCCGGCGTTACGAACGTCACGGACGATTCGCCAACCTGGGGTTTGCCTATTGCAAATTGTTGACAAAACGTGGCCACTTTCCGCATCAGAAAACTGGCGGGACAAGTCGTGGCGAAAATCTCGTCGCACAATGGCTTTTGTGAAAAACGACACGTGGGCCAGGGTGCGGCTGGCGCCGCCGGGGGGACCGCTTCGCCGTCTTGGGAATCCGCCTCAGTTTCCGCCATGGCGCTGGCGGCCATGACCCGATTTCGCCCCGATTCCTTGGCCCGCAGTAATGCCTGATCAGCGCGGACAAACAAGGCCCGTGCTTCGTCACCGGACATCAATTCGGCCACGCCAAAGCTGGCGGTCATCGACTTGCCGCCTAATGCCGTCTGCGGAGTCGCCGCCAATTTGGCCCGGATTTCCTCGGCGCGTTCTACGGCCGCCCGCTCGTCGCAATTGGCACACAGGATGACAAATTCCTCACCGCCATAGCGCGCCACAAAATCTTGCGCGCGAACAAACGTCTTGAGCAAATTCGAAAACTCCACCAACGCTTGATCGCCAACATGGTGGCCGTAATGGTCGTTGATTTTCTTGAAAAAGTCCAAGTCGCTGACGATGACGCTGCATTTCAAACCAACTTCGATATGCGTTTCGACGTACTCGACCAACAAACGCTCGAATTCGGCACGATTGGCAACCTGCGTCAATGGATCGACAACCGTTTGCGAGTACAGATGATCCAATTGGCGTTGCAATTCCACCTGGACCGAACGGTCGATCAGAATAATCACACCGCCAATCACTTGTCCCTGCTCTCCATTAACCGGGAAATAACTGAACTCGCATTGCGCTTCGCGACCGCTCCGGCCGGTAATCAGGAACAGGCCCTGTGCGGGTTGATTCGTCAGGCACCAATCGCGAAAGGGGTTGAAGCCCGGCTCCAAGGGCAAGCCCTCCACATCGCGCAGTTGGAAGATCTCGGGTTGCAGTGGTTTGCCGATGACATGGCTGGGTGCGATCCCTGTTACCTGTTCGGCATAGCGGCTCCAGTTCAGCACGCGCAGTTGGCTGTCGATGAAAATGATTCCTTCGCGCAGATTCTCCAAGAGAACCTGATAATAACATGGCGGGACCGATTGTGATTCGCTGTGGGAGGCCGCAGGAACGACGATGGGGACCACGGTCGAATGCGCGGAATTCAAGGGTGAAGTCGGGGATGTCATGGCTGTATCCGAACTGCGCGACCGCACTTCCGTCGGACTGGGGAAACTCCCGAAGGCCCCACAGATTGGCGCGGCGATAGAGGAAATCCTAAACGAGTCAGTAAATCCTAGGGCGCCGTACATCGCAGGTCAAATTGGATGGCCCCCCTACCTCGGATCGCCAGCGGACAGTTCGCTGCTCGGTTGCATTGCGCGGATAGTTCCGATTACAACAGGGGCGTCGATTGGTGGGCTCCGCCGCATCCCACCGCAACTTACGTGATGGCGAGTGTCGATCTGATTTCGAATACAGGGCTCCGCAAAATTGCATGAAGATCGCGCGATTCGAATTAGGTGGTGAGGCTGATTACGGTGCGCTGGGTGAAGACGGACGCATTCGGCCACTGAAGCAGATCCGCGCGCAAGGCGATTTGTTTGCTCAACCGCTCACGCCAGCTGCCGAACTGGTTTTGGAATTGGATCTCGTCCAGTTGTTGGCCCCAATTCCCCACCCGGAAAAAATCGTGTGCATCGGCAAGAACTACGCCGACCACGCGCAAGAAATGGGGGGCGAAGCGCCTGAGTTGCCAATTGTCTTCAGTAAATACAACTCCGCGCTGATTGGCCCGGACGAGGTGATTCGGTTGCCGGCGATCAGCCAGCAGGTCGATTTTGAGGCAGAGCTGGTTGTTGTCATAGGCAAGGAGGGGCGAAACATTCCCGAAGCGCACGCGCGGCAACACGTATTCGGCTATACGTGCGGCAACGACATTTCCGCGCGCGACTGGCAGAAAGGGCGGCCGGGCGGCCAATGGTTGTTGGGTAAAACGTTCGACACGTTCGCCCCCACGGGACCGTGGATCGTCACGGCAGACGAATTGACTGACCCCCAGGATGTGCACCTCCGTTTGACGTTGAACGGCGAAGAAATGCAAAACGCGCGCACGAACAGCATGATCTATTCCGTCGATTTTTTGATTGCCCACCTTTCGAAGTTCTTCACGTGGCGTCCCGGCGACTTGTTGTTTACCGGAACTCCGGCTGGCGTCGGAGCCGGTCGCCATCCCCCCTTGTTCCTCAAGCCGGGGGACGAGTTGGCAGTCCACATCGATCGCATCGGCACGTTAACCAATCCAGTCGCCGCCGACGACGCGGAATAAGGCGCCGAAAATCGGTTGCTTTGTGGGCTAATCTCGGCTGGCGAACCATTCGAAATGCCGTTGCCTGAGATTCTCGCGCGCTGCCCTCTCCGCCGAATCGACTGGCTGTCGCGGCGCGCGGACCTGCGATTGAACTTGATATTGCAACACCAGACAGCGGACCAGGTCTTCCAACCGCTGGAGTCCCACACGTGGCTTGACCGCTGTTAACTGCGGCAATGGCGGATACTCGATCATGGATCACTTCCCCGTTTTTTGATTGGAAATTCTCGCCGACGAACGTCGCGTTCGTCGCATGGCCCCATTGTTTGGATCCCCCAGACACCTTTGGTCACCGCCGAATTGTGGCGTAGAATAAAAATGGGATGCAGGCGGCGATGGGCAGCCGATTCGTGCGTTCATTCTGCGGTTGCCCATCGACAAAACAATTGAGGATATTTGCATGGACAGTCGAGCGGACCAACTGGCGACCATCTGGGATGAAGCTCCCAGCCGCCACGTTCCGGCTTGGCTGCTATCCTGTTGCCTGCACACGTTGTTGTTCGTGTTGCTGGCTCTCTGGTTCCATTGGGCTCCGCGCGGGGCGAGTTCTCAGCCCGATCGTTCCGGCGGCATTGTTTTGGTCCAAGCCGATACGGAGGTAACCGAGTATTTGAGCGAGGGTGACTTCGCCGAAGAATCGATTCGCGCAGTCGAGAACAGTGCGCAACCGCCGCCGCTACCAACCGCCGACGAGCGCCCGCCCGATCTGCCGGGAATGGACCTGAGCGCGATCGATATTGCCGCCAGTGGCGCCGATCCGTCGGCAGCGTTACCCAATGCCGGTGATTTGCGCGAACCGCTGCGCGCCAATCGGCAAGTTGGCGGCAAAGTGACCACGCAAGTCTTCGGCGTGACCGGAACGGGGACCCGGTTCGTGTATGTCTTCGACCGCTCGGCCAGCATGAGCGACTACAACAACAAACCGCTGCGCGCTGCCCAACAGCAATTGGTGGCCAGCCTACGTACGCTGAATGAGACCTGCCAGTTTCAAGTGATTTTCTACAACCACGAACCTCAGTTGTTCAGTCCGACGGGCGGTCCGCCGCGCATGTTTTTCGCCACTGAGGAAAACCGCTTGGCTGCCGAGCGCTATATCCACAGCATGGTCCCCACGGGAGGTACCGACCACCTTGCGGCGCTCAAGTCGGCGTTCTCGATTTCCCCCGATGTGATTTTCATGTTGACGGATGCGGAAGGGGGTTTGTCGCCAGCAGACATGGCCGACCTGACGCGACGCAATCGCACAGGCGCTGTTGTCAACTTGATCGAATTCGGCGTCGGCCAGCGGCGGATGGTCGATCGCTCGTTAGAACGCTTCGCCCTGGAAAGCGGCGGTCAGTACTTGTACAAGAACATCCTGACTTTGGACGACTGACAAGGAGGACCGCGCTCACTTCGAAAGCGGAGTCGCTGCGGGACCTGACGACTCGATAGCGTCCGCCGCAGCCGTCGGCAACAACGATTCCAATAAGTGCAATGTGGATTGCGCAGCCCCCAAGTTGTTTTGGACAACCGACTGAGCGCGGCGACCCAATTGTTTGGCTTGTTCTGGATTCTCTACGGTCCACAACACCAACTGACGTAACTCGTTGGCGTTGTGCACGACACGCACGGCGTCGGCGGCCTGAAATAATTGGACGACATCGCGGAAATTCTCGGTCCGCGGGCCAAAACAGACGACGTGTCCAAACGCCGCCGGCTCCATCATGTTTTGGCCGCCGCGCGCGCCTTGACTCCCCCCCACGTAGGCAACATCCGCCCGCCGCCACCAGGATGCCAACTCACCCAATACATCGACTACCACGATCGGTCGCGTGCCCTGTGCTGCACGGGCTGGCAAATCCCTTGTTGCTGTTTCCGCCGCGGCCTGTGAGCGGCGCCAATAGGGTACTCCGTGGCGTTCCAATTCGCTCACGATCGTACCAACGTGATGCGGATGTCGCGGCGCCAACACTAACCGCAACTGCGGCAGCTGGCTACCTAGTGTGAGGAACACTTCCAGCGCCATCAGGTCCTCTTCGGGCTGGGTACTCCCGGCCACCAGTACGAAATGGTCCGCTGCAATGCCGTAAAGGGCTGGCAAGTCGTCGCCGGGCGCAGCCATGACGCGTTGCAGCGCCCCGTCGAACTTCAAGTTGCCCACAGGATGCACGCGTTCCGGTATCGCCCCCAGTTCCACAAAACGGCCAGCGATCGATGCTGACTGCGCGGCGATGAGGTCAAACCCCTCCACCAAGTGAGCAAAGAAGAAGCGCAGTGTCCGATAGCGTCGAAAGCTGCGATCGCTCAACCGTCCGTTGACAATCGCCACACGCACACCGCGCGATCGGGCTGACCGAATTAGATTGGGCCACAACTCCAGCTCGGTGAGCACCAGGCAATCGGGTTGGACCGTCGCCAACGCGCGGCGCACAGCCCAAGAGAAATCCCAGGGACAGAAAAAGACGCGCGCCTCCGAATACTTGGCCCGCGCCACATCAAAGCCCGTCTCGGTCCCCGTCGAGATGACAACATCCCATTGCGGATGCTGTTGTGCAATCAGCTCAATAAGCGGCGCCAACACGTTGACTTCGCCGACACTGACCGCATGAAACCAAATGCGTCGCGAAGATTTGGTTGGAACAGAGACCGTTCCCCACAGCTTGCTGGCCCAGCCGCGCCGGTTTTTACCGTACCGCCAACGCCGCCACGCGATCATCGGCAAACTGACCACCAGCGCGACGAGATAGATTACGTTCAGTACGATCGACATCTTGTCCTAGCGCTGGCGGATCGCTGAAACATTTCGCGTCCTTGAATGCAACTGCCTCTAATGAACGGCGTTCCCTGTTACTGGGGCCCGATCCCATGAGCGCCCTACCCCGTATGTGGGCAGGTGGGAATCACGCCAACGCCCCTAAGGAGCCTGTCGGGCACGTACTTCCTACACGAAGCACATTAAGCGAGTACGAGTACCATTTCATTGAGTACGATTTTTGTATAAAAAGCGCAACGTCAGCTTTCCGCTTCGTTCTTTCGCAGGCAGCAGATCTTATACTTTTTCCCGCTCCCACAGGGACAGGGATCATTCCGTCCGACGCGTGCGCCGCGGTAACGAATCGGATCGACTTTGCGATCGCCAGCTTGTGACTGGTCAATCGCTTGTTGTTGCTGGCGCGCGGTATCTCCCATGGGCGCCGTCGGGGGTGCCTCTCCCCTCCCCTCTCGGGCGTTGACAAACGTCGTGCTGACAAACTCGCGCGGCAATTGTTCGACGCGAAACACCAAATCCGTGACCCGGTCGCCGATCGATTTCCACAAGGTTTCGAACAAACGCATACCTTCGCGTTTGTACTCGACTTTCGGATCCAATTGGGCCATCCCGCGCGTGCCGACCGCGCTGCGCAAGTAGTCCATCGCGTGCAGGTGATCCTTCCAAGCCGAATCGACGATCTCCAACAACACCATCCGCTCCATGCGGCGCATTTCGGGATGATAGTGATCCTCGACCATCGATTCCAACTTCTCTTGAAGCTGTTCCGATTCCAAATTCTCGATTTCCGGCAAACGAAGTTCTTGATTGAGGTGTTCGCGGAACCATTGGCTCAATCGCTGCGCCGAACCATTGCCGTTCTTCAAGGGGATGGCTGCTTCTTGTGCCAACTGATCGACTTGTTGATGGAGCTGAGCGATTTTCGACTGCGCCACTTGCTGGTATTGCCGGCTTTGTTGTACCAAGAGCTGGCGAATCTCATCGCGCTGCTTGGAGCGGAAGTCGTCCACCGACAGGCTACTCGCTTCGAATCGCCCCCGCGCCCATTCGACCAATCCCTCGCGATCCAGTCGCGGTTGCAAGGGGGTCGATTGGTCGTACAAGTACAACCCGGAAATGACAGGAAACTCGGCTTCCTTCTCTTCGTACTTGGCGACCGCCAGATCGCAGAATTTCTGGATGATTTGATCGACGGGCGCATCGGACTTAAACTCCGCGGCGTCGGCCTCGATGCCGAACTTGTGTTTCATCCAATTGATCGCTGTCCGCAACGAATAGTCGGCGTCCAGCATCGGCCGGCCTTCGTCCAAGTCGAACCCGCGAATCGCGTGGACCGCTTTCTCCAGCAGGAATTCGTCCACGCGGTCCCGCCCGACCCGTTTCAAATCCGAATCGCGGAGATTCGTTCCCCAGCGAATATTGGCGAACTTAGCCAACGCGTTCCAATTCCATTCCGCTTCGTCCTCTCCCGGCGGCAGGTTTTCATCGATGGCCGTCAGAATGTCGGTTTCCGAGCGACGTTCGGCTTCTTCTTTGGCGATCCGCACCGCGTCGTCAAACTCCATATTTTTGAAGTTGCGCGCATCCAAGGCGACCGACAACTTGTTGCCGACCCACAACGCGAACGAGTCCCGGCCGAAGCTCTCGTTGAGAATGCTCCCCAAGTTGTTCTCGATTTGCTCGCGAACCATTTTCAACACAATCTCGCGGCAACTGGCACCGTCCAGAATTCGCTGCCGGAAGGAGTAGATGCGTTTCCGCTGCGTGTCCATCACTTCGTCGTATTCGAGCAAGTTCTTGCGGATTTCAAAGTTGTACTCTTCGCGCTTCTTCTGCGCCGCATCGATCCGCCGCGAGACCATTTTGCTTTCGATCGGCACATCGTCCTTGATCCCGCCAAACTCCATGAAACGTTTGACAAATGGACCGGCAAAAATCCGCAACAAATCGTCGTCGAAGCTCAAATAAAAACGACTGCTGCCGGGGTCCCCCTGCCGACCGCAACGGCCCCGCAACTGCAAGTCGATCCGCCGCGACTCGTGTCGTTCCGTACCGATGACGTGCAAGCCGCCCAACTGCTTGACCAGCTCGCCTTCGGACTTCATCTGTTGTTCGTGTTCGACCTGCTCGACCAGCGCGGTCCATTCCTCGCGGGGGACGTCCAACCGTGTCTCGTACTTGTGTTGCAATCGCGCCCAAGCCATCGTTTCCGGATTACCGCCCAGAATAATGTCGGTGCCGCGACCGGCCATGTTGGTGGCTATCGTGACGGCGAAGCGCCGGCCGGCTTGGGCGATGATCTCCGCTTCCCGCTTGTGATTCTTGGCGTTCAAGACCTCGTGCTTCACCCCGCGCCGCTCGAGCAACTGGGACAGCAACTCGCTCTTCTCGATCGAAACGGTACCGACCAGGACTGGCCGGCCGCGGTTTTGGATCGACGCCACGTCGGACCGAGGAATCGCGCGGCGCGTCCCCTGCTCCGCCTCCATAATTACCAATTCCGATTCGCTTTCGGATTTCAAAGTCCCGACCACGCGTTCACCGGATTTGAGCTCCACGATATCCCATTTGTGGAAGGTCTCGATTTCGTTGCACACGGCCAGCCATTTGTACTTTTCCGTAGCATAAATGACATCCGGCGCCTCGATCCGCTGCATGGAGCGATTGGTGGGGATGGCGATCACGTCGAGTTTGTAGATCTTCATGAACTCGGTGGCTTCCGTCATCGCCGTACCGGTCATGCCGCAAATTTTCTCATAAAGTTTGAAGTAGTTTTGCAGTGTGATCGTGGCCAGCGTTTGGGTTTCTTCTTTGATCTTGACCCCTTCCTTGGCCTCGATGGCCTGATGCAATCCGTCGCTCCATTGACGTCCCTCCATCAAGCGGCCGGTAAATTCATCGACGATAACGATCCGACCTTCCTTGACCACGTAATTCACGTCGAGCTTATACAAATGATGGGCCTTGAGGGCGTTGTCGATCAAATGCGGCCAATCCATATTGCCCGCGGTATAAAAGCTCTCCACTCCCGCCAGTTTTTCCGCTTTGCGCACGCCGACATCCGTCAGCGTCACTGAATGATCTTTCTCATTGACTGCGTAGTCGTCACCTTTCACTAATTGGCGCGCGATGCGGTCGGCATCCGAATAGCGGCGCGTATCCTGGAACGCCGGACCGCTAATGATCAAGGGCGTCCGCGCTTCATCGATCAAAATGTTGTCCACTTCGTCGATGATGGCGAAGTGCAATTTCCCTTGCACCTGTTGCATCGATTTGGGGAAACGATCGTCGCCCCGCGACGCCGGGCGCATGTTGTCGCGGAGGTAGTCGAAACCGAACTCGTTGTTGGTGCCGTAGGTAATGTCGCAGGCGTAGGCCGCCTGCCGACGGCGATTCCCT
>JACTND010000090.1 GCA_014584305.1 Planctomycetota bacterium
CTTCGCCGCAGAGCATAGCCTTTCGGACACAGCGGGAAATGCAGTGATAAAACCGTGTGACATTCACATCGACCAGCAACTTTCGCGGCATTGTCATGGCAAAGTACCTCCAAAAAACTGTAGTCATGGTACCGCCGTCAGCTCGGCGTTACAATCACAAAAGTGCCTGTCCTTATATTTTCTTATATTTTTTGTTTTTTTGGAAAGGAGTTCATGTGTTTTGTTATAGCGTGTCATGTCGGTTTGAGGGGAATCGTGAAGACGTCGCAAGCATGTGGTTGGATTGGCTGGTTCCTGGGCATCTAAACGACGTCCTTGCTGTGGGTGCGTTGTCGGCGGAGGTTGTCGAATTGGATGACGATGTGCCCCACTACCGGATTTGCTATCGTTTTCCCTCTCGTGAGGAATTTGAGGAGTATCTGAAAAACCATGCTGATAGGCTTCGAGCGGAAGGTGCCAAGCGATTTCCGGAAGAACTTGGACTGAAATTCCGCCGGGATTCTGGGCCGCTTATCGCGTCAATTTGCAAAACCAAAGCCTGACATGTTGGCCATCTAATTTGGCATCGTTCCGGTGGGTAACGGTATTTTGGGAAACGGCCGGTGTTCATTACTTGCGAAAACGTGCAAGTACTCGTGCTCATTCATTTCGACCGCTCGTACCTCGTCCCCCCGTGTCGCAGGCCGATGGTTTACTCACAAAAAGTTCACCCATATTGACGAAAGTCCATGGTGTCTGTTCAGAGGTTCTTGGACTAGGTGAGGCACCTGATCCAAACTAAAAAAACGTGGTTTTACACAGTTCAAAATAATGCCTGTCCTTTTGCTGTCCTTTTGCGGTGGGGATTCCGTATTGATGGGGAGAGGGGGTTTTTGTAGAAGCGGGGGCAGGGTGATGGGAATGCTGGCAGGAGCTGGTGTCGAAGAAACAGGATTCGCATGGATGGCGGGCATTTAGTCGCTAGTTCGCACCGCCCGCTGCGCATTCGGGCTCGCCGCGATTTGATTATTCAACGGCAGTCGTTTCAGGGCCGAGCCTGCTGGGTCATTAAGGACCCGCTAACGCTCAAATTCTTTCGCTTCGAAGAGGAAGAGTTCGCCATTTTGCAACTGCTAGACGGCCACAAGCCTACCGCTGAGATCCTCGAAGAGTTCCATTCACGATTTGCCCCTTGTCGTTTAACTCATGACGAACTGATGCATCTGGTTGGTACATTGCATCGCAGCGGCTTGGTAATCAGCGATAACCCCGGTCAAGGCGCAGCATTATGGCGGCGTGGCAGGAAACGTCTTCGCCAGCAGGCTCGACAGCATTGGATCAGCGTACTATCGTGGCGATTTCGCGGAATCGATCCCGATCGTTTTCTCACGAGTCTTTCGCGATATAGCGGTTGGCTGTTTAGCTGGCCGATGGCCTGCACAGCGCTCTTGTTCGTATTGGCCGCTATTGCCATTGTCTTGACGAACTGGGGAGAGTTTTATCAGAAGTTACCGACCTTTCGAGAGTTCTTTGCTGGCAGCAATTGGTTTTGGTTGGCGGTGGCATTGAGTGGCACCAAAGTCATTCACGAGCTGGGGCACGGTTTGGCCTGCAAACGTTTCGGGAGCCAATGTCATGAACTGGGCGTGATGTTTTTGGTATTTACGCCGTGTTTGTACTGCAACGTCAGCGATTCTTGGCTGCTGTCAGACAAGTGGCGGCGGATGGCGATTTCCGCGGCTGGAATGTATGTCGAATTGTTGGTCGCGGCCCTCGCGACGTTTGTCTGGTGGTTCAGCGAGCCAGGTCTTGTCCATCAACTGGCTTTGAACATCATGTTTGTTTCATCGGTAAGCACTCTGTTATTCAACGCGAATCCGTTGATGCGTTTTGACGGATATTACCTGTTGTCCGATTGGACGGAGATTCCGAATCTGCGCCAGAAAGCCACGTCTTGGATGCAGCGGCTGGCCGCTCAGAGAATTTTGGGTTTGGAATTGCCACCCGATCCCTTTTTACCGAATCGGCACAGGTGTTTATTTGCAGTTTATGCGATTGGTACGATCGTTTATCGATGGGTTATCACCTGGTCGATTATTTGGTTTTTATACCATGTATTGGAGCCATATGGTCTGCGCATCATCGGCCAAGGATTAGCGGCGATCGCCTTTTATTCGCTTATCGGAATGCCAATTCATCAATTAGTTACGTACTTTCGTGTCCCTGGGAGGTGGCCAGCAGTGAAAAAGAAACGGGCGGGTTTGGCGGTCGCGACGATTGCCGTCATCGTAGCTTGCGTACTGGTTTTTCCCTTGCCCCACTATGTACGTTGCGCGTGCTTCGTAGAAGTCGCTGACGCGCAAAGTGTTTTTGTCGAGCGAGGTGGAACACTGGCTGAGGTATTTATCGAGCCCAACACGTATGTCGATGCCGGAGAACCAGTTTGTCGGTTGGCCAGCCCAGAACTCGTGCGCGAATTGCGGCGGATGGAGGGCGAAATCCGTGCGGCGGCGGCCAGCTATCAAACACAACTCAATTTATCCCAGGTCAATGCACTCGCGCGGCAACACGTGAATTCCGCGCTTACCGCCCATAACGTGGCAGTGGATCGATTCGAGCAGCGGCTGCAAGATCTGCCGCGTTTGACGGTAACAGCACCATGTGCAGGCTGGTTGATTAGCCCCCCGTCTCGACCTAGTCCTACCGACGCAGATGCCTTGGCAACCTGGACCGGACGTCCATTAGATCCGCGCAATGTGGGCGCCTATTTAGAGCCGCAGACGCTTGTCGCCGTGATTGCCCCCGATCCGACCAAACTCCATTGTTATTTGGCCATCGATCAAGCGGACATTGAATTCGTTGCCGTTGGGCAAGAGGTTAACATTTGGCTCAATCAACGTCGCGCCGACATCCATGCAGGCCAGATTGCTTCCATTTCTTTGAGCAAGATGCGCGATGCTCCGCTGGGCCTGTCGCACCGGTACGGAGGCGAGTTGACCACTGAAACGTCCGACGGTGGCCGAGAAGTGCCAGTTAGTGCAACGTATCCCGCGCTGGTCAAATTGAACGTCGAAGAATGGCATTATCTGCAGGGAGCTACCGGAACAGCGAGAATTCGTGTCGGCAGTCGTACCATTGCCCACCGTCTGTGGCGAGGTTTCTGTCAAACATTTCGATTTGATTTGAAGTAAGCGTTCACGAGCTTTTTTTGCGGTAGGTCTATACGGCGAATGGGGATTAGCCGAAGTGCGCTAACGCCGAAATACGAAGGTCCATTTATACAGGACTGACACTCCGCAGAGGCCCGGGGCTTCCGCCTTGCGGTTCAGGCCGGCGGTGAATAAACGGACTTTCAGTTTGCCGCACTAGGGTACGCGAGCCGCTCCCTCCGGCTGCACGTTCGGCGGCCGGAAAGCAACATCGCACGCGCGAACGACGGCATTTTTGCGGCGCAAAGCTCATCAACATAATCCTCCGTACCTCGGCAAGTCGGTCATTTACCCCATAATACATTCGGAGCTATCGACTCATCGGAAGTAACGAATACTGCGGCCGATCCCAATGAAGTCGCAGGGGGCCATCGCCGATGTCGTCATACTGAACGAACCCAGCGTGTCGGAATGCAGACAGCGAAGCAGCGTTGTCTGGTTTAATCCACGCGACAACCCGTTCCAACCGCGGCTCACTCACGGCGTTCGCCAGCGCCAAGCGGACGACGCGACTTCCCAGGCCGATCCCGCGCGCTGCAGCAACTAAAGAAATGCTGATGGTGGCTTGGCGATGGGAATCCTCCCAATCCAAGCGAACTTGCCCCAGGAACTCGCCGCGTTCATTCGTGATGACCTGCAAACGTCTGGACGATTGGAAATTAGCGGATTGAAACCAGTGACAATGTTCGTCCCAACTTACCGGAGAGGACGTCAACGACGCGGCAACGACCAGCGGATCATTGCGTAATTGAAACAGTGAAAAGCAGTCATTCGGGCCTGCTGGCCGCAGATGGACCTTGCCGATCCGCAGCCGTTTCACTATGCGGCGGCTTCCGAGACCATCTACCATATTCTGCCCGGCCAGCGACAGTTTCGCCAATCGTTGAGGTGCCTTCAGCAACGACTCGATCAAGGCACAAGTCCTTGCTGAGGTCAGTTCTGCCTGAAGCCCGAGGTACACCACGGCCTGTTGGGCCGCCAATTCACGGCAGCCTGGAACTTGATTATTCGCCGTCGCTAAAGCGACCGTTGGGCAACCTAAACAAAGGCACTCCAGCATTGTGCAACCGCCCGCCGTGATGACCAATGATGCGTTCGACAAAATTGCCGGTAAGCAATCGGAGTTTTCATGAATCGTCCAGCCGCCGTTCCATGGGGTCAAGAGTTGGTCGAGCATGGGCCGGTGCGCGAAGTCGCTACCAACCACGATCTCCAATCGTCGCAGGTTAGCAACAGGACGCTCGGTCAGCGACCGCACCACGCGGCAAGTAGCATTGGCGGTGTCGGATCCGCCGCAAGTGACGACAACGCGTTGGTGCGCGGCTTGGTCCAGCGACCATTTGGCATGTTCCGTGACCTCACGGCGAATCAGAGCATAGCGGAGGCCAGCCAGAATCTCTGCGTTCGGCGCCGTTTGTAACAAGTCGTCGATATTCGAATGGGCCTGGCGAACGATCAGATCGGCACAAGAATGTCGCGCGTGTCCAGCGTCGTCCATCACCAAGAGTAGAGTGCCATGAACTGCAAGTGCGCGTTGATAGTCGTCGTCGAAGCGATATCCGTCCAGCGCAATCCATGCTGCGCGCGACGCCTCGCGGTGGATGCCATCCGGTTCGAGCCAAGTAACATCCCCCCCGCACCAATTGGCGATGCGTTCGGGCACGCCGGACGTGCACCAGGCGACAGATCCCCCACCGGCATTCCAAGCCTGTGCCAGCGCGGCCATTCGGACGGCATGTCCCCAACCGATTTCTGCGTTGGCGTCGGCCCGAATGATCAGTAGTGGACGTGATTCTGTGGTTGCGAATGCCATAGACTCGGAATTCCCGCCGGCTAGGCCACGTGTTGCAAGATTTCGTTGTTCAGTGTCAACCAATGTGGATTGTCCGCATAGGCCGACAGGACTTCGCGCCAACTGAAATTGTCTCGGCCAAACCATTCGCCAATCGCATTGACCAATTGCCAATCGGTCTGGGTATCCACGGTCCAGCGCAAAGCACTCCAATCGCTATCGGACGAAAACTCGCCTAAGCAGAATGCGTGCGGATTCTCGTAGATGGCCAACGTTACATGTTCGCGATTGCGCGGCGTGCAGTCGGACAACTGGGCAGCGCGCAACAGTGTCTGTTGCCAAAAGGCTTCACAATCCAATCCCCGCGGATATCGGCGTTCTGGATGAAAATTGCTGACATAATCGCATCCGCGCATGGCCAGAAGGCGATCCACAACATCGTCAACCAACTCCGGATCGATTAGCGGACAATCGGAAGTGATGCGGACAATCACCTCGGCTTGGCTCCATGCGGCGGCGTCCAGGTACCGCTGCAACACATCGTGTTCTGATCCACAGTACGTCGCCCAGCCGCGTTGGTGACAGTAGTCCACCAATTCGCGGTCGCGCATTTCATTAGTCGTGGCCACGACTACCCGCTGCACGCGCCGGCAACGCATCAAACGGCCGACGACCCAAGCCAACATCGGTTGGCCCGCAATCGGTTGCAACACCTTGCGTGGGAAGCGGGTGCTTCCCAAGCGCGCTTGCACAATGGCCACCACTTGTGGCGAACGAGTCTCTTGGAGCCTAGTGGGATCGAATGTCGCTGAATCCATACCTCGGTTTCCCTCCATCGCTCGCGGACCTGTGATTGTCTCCATCAAGCGGCTTGTGTTCGCATCGCCGTGGCCGTGGCCAAACCGTCGATGACTCGGTTCACCTCGACGCGAGTCATATCAGGAAATAGCGGCAACGTCAAAATCTCGTCGTAAGCTCGTTCAGCTTGCGGGCAGGCAAAATCCTGATCCCCAGCGATTCGACGGTAAAATGAATGGCGATACACCGGCGGATAGTGGACGTTGACGCCGATCGACTGTTGCTGCAGATGGCGAAATACCTCGTCGCGTGAAGTACCTGCCAAATGCGTCCGCCAACGGACGACAAACAAGTGAAAGGCATGACTGCGGTCGGGGAACTGCGCGAGGGGCTCCACATAAGCCAGCGGTTCCAACCGCTCCCGATAGCAAGCGGCCAGCCAATTTCGGCGGCGTGTAAATCGCGAGAGTTTCTTGAGTTGGCTGATACCTAAGGCAGCTTGCAACTCGTTCATCCGGTAGTTGAAACCGAGGTCCACCATGTTGTAGTAGTGCACGCCTGCTAATTGCCTTTGACGCGGCGTTGAATCGATTCCGTGGTTGCGAAATCGCTGCAATGCTGCCGCCCATTCCGATGAGTCCGTAGTCACCATGCCCCCTTCGGCGGTGGTGATGGGCTTCACAGGATGGAAACTGAAACAACTCAGATCGGCCAATGTGCCCACCGAGCGCTGGCGGTAGCAGGCCCCCAACGAATGGCATGCGTCCGCAATCACCACCAGGCGATGTCGATCGGCCAGGGCGCGAATCGCCACATAATCGCACGGTTGCCCCGCGTAGTCCACGGCGACAACGGCCCGCGTGCGCGGCGTGATTTTTCGCTCCACATCCTGAACATCGATCAACAGCGACTCTGGATCGACATCCGCGAAGACAGGAGTTCCACCGCAGTAAACGACAGCGTTCGCCGTGGCGACAAACGTCAACGCGGGGACGATCACTTCGTCTCCGGCGCGAATACCGGCGACCCACAATGCGGCATGGAGCGCGGCTGTGCCGCTGTTTACCGCCACCGCGTGGCCACAACCTACGTTCGAGGCGAAATCGTGCTCAAATTGTTCGACCAATGGACCTGTGGTTAACCAGTCGCCTTGCAAGACCCGATACACCGCTTGCCAATCATCCGATTCCAGAGTTTGGCGACCATATGGCAACATGGTTTCGCTCATCAGGCGGCGTGTGGAACTAGCGACTTGGCTAGCGGTTTTGGGCAAGGGACGCAGCGGTCAATCAGGTCCCGCAAATCATCGACCGATAGCCATTCGCGATTGTTGTCGCTGGCGTAGGAGAATCCCTCCGGACAGTGCCGGCCGACTTCAGGATACCGCGGGGGTTCCGCCGACCAACTTCGCAGCGCGGGTTGAATGATGTAGTGGTTTTCGAACTCGGTGGTCAAATGGGCTTCGTCTTCGGGGATCATGCATTCATGGAGTTTTTCGCCGGGGCGAATCCCAACAATTTGGTGCGCACAATCCGGGGCCACGGCGCGCGCCAGATCGCGCACCGTCGTGCTGGGAATCTTGGGAACGAAAATCTCACCCCCCGACATCCAGGCAAACGCGGTCATTACCAAATCCACACCCTGATCGAGCGTAATGATGAATCGGGTCATCGATGGATCCGTTAATGTCAAACAGCCCTCGTGACGTTGTCGTTGAAACAAGGGAACCACGGAACCATTCGAACCAAGGACATTGCCATAGCGCACCACAGCAAAGCGCGTTCCCCGTTCTCCGGCCAAAGAATTGGCGGCAACGAACAATTTGTCCGAACACAATTTCGTGGCGCCATACAAATTGATCGGATTAGCCGCTTTGTCCGTCGATAACGCAACCACCTTGTGCACGCCTGCTTCCAACGCAGCGTGAATGACATTCTCGGCACCGCCCACGTTGGTGTGGATGCATTCTTGTGGGTTGTATTCCGCCATGTCCACATGTTTCATCGCGGCGGCGTGGATCACAAAATCGACATCGCGCATCGCCAACCGCAAACGATCGCGATCGCGCACATCGCCGATGAAGAAACGGACGGCGGGGAACTGTTCCGGTGGGAAGATCTCCCGTCGGATTGCCACGTGCTTTTGCTCATCGCGGCTGAATAGAATCAGGCGTCGCACGCCCATCGCCAATAGCCGCCGCGCACAGGCCTTGCCAAACGAGCCTGTGCCGCCGGTAATCATAACCGATCGCTGTTGCCACTCTGACATCCGTGTCCCTTCGTGCAATGAAACCCGCCAACCTTGTCGCATCGCGCGTATCAAGATAATCACGCATGACGAAATCAACAACAGGAATCGTGGCGCGGATGCTAGCGAACCGGCCGGCGTTTACTGGTCAGGAATACGCTGTCCTATCGCGTCACGTATGCGTGGGTATGAAACCGAGGACAGAGACCATTGGGCCGACTTTATTGATGTTGGCCCAGTGAATGGGCACCGCGCCATGGGCTTCTCGGATTCGAAAAGTCATTTGCCGGTTCCGTTCGGATTCTAAAAATCGTTGTCAGCCCGTCGCCTGCGAGCTTCTGCAAAACGTGGACATCGGTCGGTTGCGCGAAGTTGATTTTGATTCTCAAGAGTCGTCGGTCGTTTACGCGTTCTTCGGCCGCAACCCAGCGGTACGCGGAGATTCCACGCGGCGGCGAGACCACTTCGAATCCCTGAACGGCGCGGTCGCCTAACGGCACGACACATTCCATCCGCATCGCCGGATGGCGCTCGTCCCAGTAGTTGATTTGATCGGATGCGAAGAAGTGAATCAATGGCGACTCGTATGTCAGCGTCACTTCCCAAGAGTCCGCTTGCTCCGCAATTTCTAGACGCCAAGGGTCCGTGTCGGGGAGAACAGGAAAGGGGCGAAAGGCAGGATCGCCAAACAAGACGCATCCCGCCGACATTTCGAGGACGACCTTTCCGGACGTGCGTGCACGATGGTCAAGGGGGTTGCCATCTGCGTGCAAACGCAGGGGCAACTGGTCGGTGCCGAACAACAAATGAGCGAGCACAACACTTTGCAGATTCTCCTGAAAAAGTTGACCGACCGTTTTTCCAGAGGATGCGATCCGCAACGTGTCCCCCATCATCGTGGGGCCAGCTGGGCGGGGACAGGTGTAAGCGAAATAGGCCGCGGCGCCGCAGTCTATGACCTGGAGGCAAAAACTGTCCACCGCATTCACCGTTCGCTGCCGGACGGTCATCGCGGACAGGTCTTCTTCGTACCAAGTGCCAGTCACTCCGGTGTAGCAGGCAATATTCAAAACGACGCAGCCGGACAGGTCGGCGCGGCGCAAGTCCGCGGCTTTCGGTCCGCCAACCAACCCGTCGGGGTAGCCGTGCGAAGCCAACAACACAATCGGAGAGTTTCCCAGTTTCGGCATGGATTCCGCAATGAACAGGGCGTCCCGCGTTTCATCGGATTCTCCCACTGCCGTGAACGCGGTTACAGGGACACGTTCTCGCCGCAAGGGCCAAACGAACCTGGTTACATTCGACTTGCGAACTCCGGCGCCCCCGACGCCATACAGCGCGATGGACGGCGCGGTCTTATGACTTGCCGTCGGGCTCGATGCCTCCACCAATTGCAACGCAGACTGTCTATCGCGACCAGTTATCACTCCCCAGGCGAAATCGACGAACGGATCGGAATCGACCCGCGTGGACAAAACAAAAATCCGTTGTGCGAGATTCACGTCCAGATCGAGCGGGTGAACAACAAACGCCACGTGACTGGGGCGGACTCGCTGGAGATCAATTAAGACGTGTTCAATGGCATCGGAATGGGCGTAAACGATTTCGGCGGAATGCCGCTGAGCGAGCGCTTCGGCGGCTGCATGGAAGTCACTGCTGGGCTCGACCAAGGCGACGACCATATAGGTACCAATCGGTTCCTTTCCGTCCTCGATTGCGTGCCGGGCCACGGGTTGACGACAGCCCATGAACGCCACAAACGAGGCGCAACACAATTGCCTAATTCCGCACGCAAAAATTGCGCGATAACGTCGAGAACTCATGAACCCAACTCCTCATTCGAATCGCCCGCCAAAAGCTGGCTCTGCCGACGGGATGCACATCCTATCCACATGCGACATCCTGGTGAACGTGTCGCTTAGCAGGCGTTGCGTGACAGGTGTTTCCAGAAATTCACACCAATGGTTAGAATGTCAGCCCCCTCGTTTTCTGAAACCGCCAATCAAATCGCAGACGGGGCGTGCGCCGAAAACCGGTGCCCTAGCGCTTGGCGCAGGCGGGCGATCGCCAACTCCTTAGCTTTTGCTTCGACCTCAATGGTACCTCGAAAGGTCAACCAGCATTCGGGAAAATCGTGGACGTCAATCTGATCATGGTGCCGATGAGGTTGCGGACCAGACCAACCCTCTCGCGGGCTAGAGAGATGAACCAGCGGTTCCCGGTTCCAAGTCGCCAACGCCGCATCGGTCGCTTCGTCGATCGTCAAGCCGTCCGACAAGCAGCGGTGGTGATGGACATCGTAAACCAAGGGAATGCCGTGCGCGCGGCACAACGGTAACAAATCAGTCGGCGTAAAAACTCGGTCGTCGTTTTCGAGAGTCAACCGGGCGCGGACTCGATCCGGCAAACGGTCAATGTTCCGTGCCAGTTCCTCCAAGGCCACTTTCTTGTCCCCGTAGGCACCGCCACCGTGAATGTTGATCACATCCGCGCCGACCCACTCAGCGACTTCAGCCTGATACTCCAATTCCTCAATCGACTTGGCTACGACATTGGGGCGTGGTGAATTCAATACGACGTACTGGTCGGGATGAAACACCGTGCGCACTCCATTCGCTGCAGCGTAATCGCCACAGGCTTGAAGCGTGGCGACAATCTGCGCGGCATCGGGGAGCGCCGCAATCTGGTATCCGACTTCAGGGTGTGTTTTAGCTGGCAAAAGCGTGCTGATGATGCGAAAGCAACCGATTTGGTGGGTGGCACAAAATTGGAGTGCTTCGAACAACGACTGGGCGTTTGCGAGGCACAACCGCGACAACTTCGCCGCACGCTCGGACGGCGGCAAACGCAACAAGCTGGATGCTGTTGCGGATCGAAATCGGATCGGCTCCCGCGCAAACTGACAGCACAGGCCCCAGCGAATCCACGGCCCGGACTCGCTATTACAGATCCTTCCCGCAGTACAACTCGGAGCCATTGAATGTGCTTGCCAGCTGACTTGTGTTCGACTTGTCGAGCCGACCCTGAGTCCCAGCTCCGCCAAAGCCATTGATCCAACCCGTCAGGGAACAGGATCAAACGGCAGCGACAGACGATATTCAACGGGTACGCCGTATAAATACCGCCCACTCTTATCTCGTGACCGCAATCCGAAGTGCTCATTAACCCATTACTAAATCCGCAGAGAACGCAGAGATCGTTCCGACACTAAGCATTAGGCATTAGGACAGGCATAATTACATTGTCGGCTTGGGATGTTTGAGTAGATTGGGTAATTTGTGTAGTTTGGGTTGTTTGCAGTTGTGCCTGTCCTTTTGGCTCCTTTTGGCTCTTGGTCCCCATCCTGAATCCACAGCTCGTTCGCGTATCCGGCGGCAGGGTGTTTCTCCTAGCCCAAATTTGCCTGACGGCAGCCGAGAATTGTTGGGTGTCCCCTTTTGTGAGCCTGCGGGGGACGAGGTTGGTCTTTTTTGCGGTTCGAGGGGAGCGAGTTATCTGGATAGGAGTCATTGAATGAACAAAAAGAAACTGTTGCATCTGGGATTGGCTTCGGATTGCGTCCC
>JACTND010000306.1:0-11542 GCA_014584305.1 Planctomycetota bacterium
GCTGTTGGCTGTGATCGTCGTCCGCGGGTTGATTGAAGTCCGCGTGTCGCCGACATCATTGGTACTGGTCTGTTTTGTTTGGTTGGCCTATGCCGCCGCCTTGCTGATGCAAATTCCCAGCGTGGCGGCGTACGTAGTCCACGACCGCTACGTGGAACTGGCGCAGGGCAATGCCTGGTTGGCGGGTGTGACCTTGACTTTGGTCGCCGCGCTGTATTATGCCCGCGTGGTCTATCTCCATGCCGCCGGGCTCACGATGAGCGAGAGCGACTCACCGGCAGTTGCCCGCAAGTCAAAAACAAAAACTGTCAAGCGCCCACCCAAACAGCGCGTCGCGGCCTCCTCGACTGACTCTCAACCATCGCGCGCTCGCGCCGACCACGACGACGTTGAAGCCGACGACAAAGCCGCGGAACTCGAAAAGGTGAATCAGACCGCATCGCCACTGGGACAACTGGTGTCTCAGCATCGTTCCGGGACAGCAAACACCCGTGGCTCCATCTCTGTCCAGCAATCGTCACCGGGTGTTGCCGCCGGCCAGCGGCCAGGCGCTGCGGTTCCTCCCGCGGCAGTCAACACATTGAGCAAGGCGGAACGCCGCCGCCTCAAGAAAGAAAAACGCCGTGCGGCGTGACGTGTTGGCGGTATACGTTCGCAAGAGTCGATCCCCATCGTCGATTGGAACAGCGTTATCGTTGATCAGATCGACGCAGCTGTCGGCGACATGGTCGTGGATCGCTCTTCGTGCCGACGGTTGTGATGGCAACCCTTCGAACGGTTACCTTTTGCCCAGAGCCATGGGATTTGGGAACATTTAACGATTTGGCTATTGGCGGCCAAACATTGGGTGTCCCTGGATGGAAATCCTGCGCTTGCGCCCGCGGATTCGCCCAGAGATTCCGGTAGTGGGTGGAAGGGGCATTGCCACGCGCGACGATGCGGAACGCTTGGCGGCCAATGGGGTCCAAGCCATGTTGCACGGCCAATCCTTGATGACCGCCGACGGTATCTCTGCCGCCGTGTGCAGGCTGATCGGTTGATCGGCGAATGCGTACTGGCGACCACGCACGGTCCGCCAAGCACCCTGCGGAAGTTGACTTCAGTAGGGCTACGGTTTCTCTTGTTCGACGACGAGACGAATGTGGTTATTGGCCTTTTTCTCCACGACGAGTGTCAAGGGAGACGTGCGGTAATCGCGATACTTGGCGTGCACGGTGTGCCCATGATCATGGCCGCCGACTGCCGGCAAATAGGCCAGAATAATCTGACGGATGACCACCTGATATTCACCGGCCACCGCGCCGTCGCCAGGCCGAACGGTCGAGAGCTTGAACGAGCCATCGCGTTGGATTTCGCCGCTGGCCGTCCATTTGGCACCGGCGCCGCCGATCTCGATCGTCCCAGTCTTGACCGGCGTGCCGTCTTCAAAGTGAATGAAACCCGATTGTGGGTAGCGGCGCGGGACGCTCGGCCCGCAGCCGACGAGGCCCAACAGCCCCAACACCAAGAACGCGCGGAGCCCGAAACACCGATGGAAAGGCCCTGCCATATAGCGCTCGCCCACGATCACTCGATCACGGTCCAGTCGACATACTGGCCATCAAAACGATGGCAGAGCGCCCCTAAGACCTGAGTGTCCAGGTAGGGGGCAAAGGTATGGGTGCTGCCGTCCGCCATGACAAAGTTACACCCGGCAGGATGCCAACTGCCGAACTGATAGACGGTGCTCGGTGATTCGTCGTAGCGATTGCGAACCAACGGGAATCCCGGTCCACCAATCCGGGTGATCGCGGCGAACTCGATGCCGGAATAAATAGGGCTGTCGTACGGAGGTTGACGCATTTGGTTGAAGGGCTTGTGGGCTTCGCCAGCCAAAATGGTATTCGACGTTCCATCCAAGATCGTCTGCATAGAGATTCGGTTGCGATACCCTGCCAGAAATCCCGCCGAGTCCACACGAGGATGGCAAGTGATCAACACTCCAGTTCCCTGGCCAGGCTGGTAAAAGTCGGTCAATGAACCGTTCGCTCCGGGCGAAAAGTCGCCCATATTGCCGGCATAGTCACCGAGCGCGCCACCAGGGATGATCTTTCCCGGACCATTGCAGCCACAGGGCAGCTTCGTCGTGATTTCAACTTCGTCCCCTTGCGCGTCAAACAGACTTCGCCGCGCCGGACAGAGGTACAACGATACAGGCGTGAAGACCGCCTCCTCGATTTGTTCTTCAAAGTATTTGGTCAAGTCCCACAAGTCGTAGAGTTGTTGTTGCTCGACATAGGGCATGATCAAGACAAACCAGGACGCAAAACTTACTGGGTCCAGGTTCTGAAAATCCATCATTTGCGGCAAAGGGCCAAGCCGCGCGGGTGGAAAGGCTCCGCGGACGTCATGGTAGGAATGGCAAGCCATGCCAATCTGCTGCAACTTGTTGAGGCAGTCGGTTTTCCGCGCCGACTCGCGCACCTGTTGCACCGCAGGCAGCAGTAAACCGACGAGGATGCCGATGACGGCAATCACCACTAACAGTTCAACCAACGTAAACGCACGCCGCGGCGAATGGTTACGCATGTTCAAGTCTTCCCAATTCAGTGTCCAGAAATTATAGCCCCAAAACATGCCGATCGCAACAAAACATCGGGAAAATCCCCGTCCAATCCCCGCCTTTTCGCCAAGTGTGAGGCCGCAGACGGCGCGATTCTGACAATTCACCTTGCCAAATGCGGAATCGCGACCAATGTGACCCGACCGTCCCAGTCGTGACCAATCCGAAGAAATAGCCCGAGTCAACCCTATTCACTCCAAATCCCGCTTCCACACCTACCCCTTCCGTTCATCCGATCCAACTCCAACCTCAAACGGTGACAAGAACACTAAACAGCCACGCTCAACCCTAGCCGTCGCTTAGGGTGCAGCAAACCACGGAATGGACCTGCGCAGCCGGGCCCCGGCCTGATAACAAGCCAATCCCAATTCGCGCGTCTCCTTCGCATCACGCCGTTTCACCGCGTGCTCCAATAACTCCAGCTTCTCCGAAAGCAAATTCGCCTTGGCCTGTTGATACGGCGTCAACTGGATGCCGCGCAAAGCCGCGCCAATCGACAATTTGTGCAACCAACTTTCATTGATGCCCACCCAGTGCAAGGCGACATCCCATTCGCCAGACACGGCAGCGCTGGTCAGCGCGATGTTTGCCGACTGCAGTTCCGTCAGTGCTTGCCGTGGGTGAGGATAATAAAGAAAACACCCGATCACACTAAAGGCAACCAATCCAACCAGGCTGGCCATCCACAAGATCGCCGGCGGCAAGTACGGATCGAAGCCCGTCGTCACGTCCGGAGCTCGTTCCAACCATGCCTGAACCCGCGCATTGATCGGCCTGATCCGCAAAACAATCCCCACCACCAGACATCCCAACCAGGCTTGAAAAAAAAGACTTTCATACGGCTCGATTTTTGAATGCAACTGCGTGAGGGCCGCCCGCCGGGGTTCTTCCTCGCTGGCCGAGAAGGGATAACAATAATCGTCAAACGCGTGCGTGTGGCCCGCCGGTGAGACGCTGTGTGGAAAAAGCGGCTTGTTCAACCCATAGGCCACGGCGATCGTGACGGCGACAAACAACATCAACCAGGTCAGGCCGCGCCGCCAACCGTAGGCACCCAAAAGCCACACGATCGTTCCCAGATTCAATCCCGCCCCCAACACCAGGTGTGAAAACGCCGCGCCGGCCGAATTGCCGTGTTCAAACATGCCGGCAATGATCACCATCACCTGAATCGGCGAAGTATAGGCCAGTATGCTCACGGCCCCCATCACGAGCGGTGCCAGGGGATCATGCGCCTCCGCTGAAAATTGCAGACTACAGAAAGGCAGGAACAAACCCAGCAAGGCCACGCCAACCAAGCCCGCCAATACGAACAGCATCACTGGGCCAGTCATCTCCCGCGCCAAATACCAGCCGACCGAAACCATCCTACGAAAACCAGGGGCAATCGCGCGCGGCTGAGCCTCAGAGACCTCTGATTGACCAAACAGCCAATTCCACGAGCTACCCGCCACCCCGACAATCACCAGCGAGCCCGCGCAAAAAGCTAAGATCACCCAGGGATTCGCCAGTGTCAGGCCATAGATCACCGAGATCGGATTGAAGAGCGGTGCCGTCAATCCAAAGGCGAGGATCGCGCCCGCCGAAACGCCTTGACGCCTCATCTCGCGGAGGACGGGCAGCACGCCCAACCCGCAGACCGGGAGCAACATGCCCACCAGCCAGGCTTGTCCCATTGCGCGCCAACCGCGCCCGAACAACCGCTGCACGTTCTCGCGGCGCATCATCTGAGCAAATACGGCAGCGATCAAGAAGCCGATTAATAGCGTCGGCACGGCATGCATGAAATTCCTGGCAAACCGCAAATAGAAGGCCCAGAACCAATCGTCCATTGCTTACTCCTCCTCCGTCGCCGGCGCGTGAAGTTGTCGGTAAGCTTCGGTCACGTGCCGCAGGTCGACCAGCCATTGCTGCCACTGTTCGGCGTTTTGAGCGATGGAAGCTCGCGGATCGCGCGCCCCGGCATGGTCTGCCAACCAGGCCTGGATGGCAGCTCCGCGATCGCGCGCCACCAGCCACTTGGCTTCATCGAGATCGCTATCGATGGCCAATTCGGCCAGCCATCCGGCCAACTCGTCAAGGCAAGCCCACACCTCATTGACTTCCATCGGTTCGGTAGAGGTGTCCAGTGGTTCTGGGATGACAATTTCACCTGGATATTCGCTCAATTGAACCCCAAAGTGACGCTGCAGGAGTCCTTCGATGCGCGCGACTGCAGTTGGAAAGTCGGCGGGTTTGTGCGCGGGTACGTCATGCTCCGCCGCCACGTAATAAGTCCCGTCGCCAGGGGAGCAACCTGTCGCGAAAGGCGACAACGCCCCTGCCAGTGCGATCGCGGCGAAAATGCCACGGTCCCACCGGCATCCACACCAGTAACTGACACGTTTCATACGGGCACTTTAGTTTGTTCGATGACTTCCTGGACGATCACATCCCCATCGTCGAAATCGCCGGTAATCCGCACGGGAACCGTTGGGACTGCGACCGCTTGGACATCGTCCGGCGTAACAAAATCGCGGCCATGAAGACAGGCCCACGCCTGTGCCACGCGCTGCCACAGAATCAATCCTCGCGGACTGACTCCCAACCGCACCATCGGGTGCGCGCGAATCCCACGCCCCAAGTCCACCAGGTATTCTCTGACCGATTCGGCCACATGGATCGATTCGACGAACTGTTGCAAGCGATCGAGACTCTCCGGGGTCAACACGGCGGCGATCGACTCCACCGAGTGCGCCGCGGATCCTATCTGCGCCGCCAACAAGTCGACCTCAACAGCGCGATCGGGATAGCCAATCTTCAGTCGCATGGCAAAGCGATCGAGCTGAGCCTCGGGCAACGGATAAGCACCATGGCTTTCGACGGGATTCTGTGTGGCGATCACAAAGAAACTGGGTGACAGCCGCCGCGACTGGCCATCGATCGTGACTTGTCGCTCCGCCATGGCCTCAAACAGCGCACTCTGGGCGCGGGGCGTGGCCCGATTGATCTCGTCGGCCAATAGCACGTCGGCAAACACCGGACCGGGCATGAACTGAAACTCATGTTCGCGCTGATTGAAGATGTTAAAGCCCGTCACGTCGCTGGGGAGCAAATCCGGGGTGCACTGGATGCGGCCAAATCGGCCGCCCACTTGCGCCGCCAGGCCCTTGGCCAAGGTGGTCTTGCCCAAGCCAGGCAAGTCGTCAAACAGCAAATGGCCACGGGCCAGCAGACAGGCTAAGACCAGTTCAATGACTTGGGGCTTGCCCAAGATGAGCTGGTTCAAGCTCACCCGCATCGACTCCACGATAGGCATGACGCTGGACACATTCTGAAATTGGGTTACCCCGGATGGTTGACTTGCGATCATGGCGTGCGAAACGTCTCCCGTAATAAAACCTGACAGGCCGACCGCGCCTGCCCCACAAACTCCTGGGATGCCTGCCCCTGGCCGTAATGCATGCGCTCCCAAATCTCCAACCAATTGGACACGGCCTTGCGCGCCGGTGAACTGGCCGGCCGCGCCGCGACCAATCTCTCAAGCCAGGCGCGCCATGTGAGATGCGACCGGCGAGTCTCTCCCGCCAACCGCCACCGCCAGGTAACGATCCGCGCGCTCCAGGTGACTTGGGTGCGAATGGGCAACGCCACCAACAGCGGCGCCATCGACCGGATACACCAATCGGCCAACCCAACGCGGTGCCGAACAGCCAGAATCAATCCACCCGCGAACACAGTGAGAACCAACCAATGCCGTTGCATCCACACGCGCGTTGCCCAGCCCCACCACTGGGCGCGCTGCACCAGGGTCAATTGGCGAACCGGCAACTCAAAACCCGGGGTCGGTTCAAGCGGAATCCAGCCGCCATCGCCGCGTTGGATTTCCGTCCAGGTGTGAATATCCTCTTCCCACGCCACGTACTTCTTGGCCTTGGAGTCATAGTGGCGCCGATCGACGTAAATCCCCTGCACCAAGCGGGTCGCAAACCCCATCCGGCGCAATAGCACTGCGGCCGTCGTCGCAAACGCATAATCCGGCCCGCGCCCCTCGGACAAAAACCACTCCACCACATCCGTGCAAGTCTCCGGCGGCGCGAGGGCGTCGTCGTGCACAAACTCTCGCCGCAACCAGGCTTCAACCTGCTCAACCAGTTGAAACCCTTCCAGCCTGGATTGCTGCCACCGCGCCAACGCGGCACTCGTCGCCGGGGAGGCTTCCCCTAGGACATCCACCCCCGTCGTCGATTGGGGTATCCCCAATCCAAATAACAGGTCGTAGTAGTTGACCCCGATCGACAGGCAGTGGATAGGCACCAGGGGTGGGATTTGCTCGCGCCCCCGCATCTCAGGTACGTCATCCTCGCTCCAACCAAAGAAACTCAACCGATTGACCCGGTCGAGATGCCAGGCTTGTGGCAAACTGGGGAGTGGCATGCGCAACGTCTGCAGGTTGACCAGCGTCACCTCATGCCGGTGAATCGCGGCCGGCGTCGTCCCTTCGTTCCAAGGCGCCCGCACGCCGACCCACGGCTCCGCCCCCAACGAATACAACCACAGCGTTCGCTCCGTGGAAGTCCGCAGCGTCCACGTCGATCCGTCGAACTCATCGAATGTCTGCATTCGCAGATGGGCTGGCACGCGACCATCGAGGAACAACATCGCCACCGATTCGCGCGGCGCAGTCGATGCGGCCTTCTGCCGTGGACGACGCAGGGTCGTGAACTCACGGCTGGCCGTTTGAAAGGTCATCATCTCATGCTGGTGGGCCTGGTCGCTCCCATCCACGTCAATCCGCTGTTCGCGGCGTTTGCTGGGTGGGCCATAAACCCGGCTAACCATGTCATACAGGCTGGGCTGCTGCGAACTCAAATAAATGTTGGTCTCCACGGGACCAATCGTGTCGGTACGATCCGTGGCTCCAGTCAACAATTCACCTTGTCCCAGACCGTCGCGGGCAAACACGTCGCCCCAACGATCTCCGCCTGAGAATGGAATCCATCCCGTCAACTGCCGCCACGCCTGCTGTGGAACTAAGGGGCGGACCATCGCCATCGTGGCGATCAGCAGCAGTAGTGTCCCAGCGATCACCAGCACGCGGCGCGGGACCCGCACCGCGACGCGCGCGGCTTGATAAGCCTGAATGCGACTCCAGTACTGCTCCATCATCCACCATAACACCGTGACTGTTCCCAACCCCGCCAACCAATACGTCGTGGCCGCTGGAAAAACGAAACTGACAAAGAGCAATTGAAAACTACTGAGAATCACCGATATGGCCAGCGAGCGGATTTCCCGAGCGCACAGAGCCGCCGCCAGCGCCCCGTTTTGAATCACGGACAGGACCACGATCTCATGGGCGTCTCCCAGGTCCCACAGTCGCGCGATCCATTGCGACAAGATCGGTACCAACACCATCCACGACGTCCAGGCGATCTCAAGGCGCGACCAACCGCGTGGTACCCCGCTCTGGAGGGCGCGACGCCGCGCGCGGCGCGACCAATAACCCAACATCACCGCCAGGACCGCTACGACACCCAGCTCCACATACACAAAGCTCGGATTCCATTGGCAGCTCAAACGAAAGGCCTGCGTACCGGCGGCTGCCAGTAAGGCCATCAGCAAGGGCGCACCTCGGCGAAGCAATTCAGGCGGCCGGGATGGCATGAGCAACTCCTCCCAAACTCGACGAATTGACCTCCAGGGACACTGCGGGTGTCGCCGCCGCGGCCCCTCGCCTAACTGCTTGATCGCCGTCCCAGGAAAAGGTTGCGGGCGGTGGCCAACGCCACGCCTCGCGGATGCAGTCCGGCGTCGCCGCGCGCTCCCCGCACGCCCGCGCGTCGATCAGCACGATGGGAATCCGGTTCCCCCTCCGCAAATTCTCGGCTTGGAATTGGGAATTCAAATTGGTAGAAATCAGGAAAGTCAAACGGCGCGGTGTTGGACCTCCGCCACCAACGTCGGGTGCGGCCGACCCCCGCCGTTCGGGACGAAGGCCGGTCGCGGCCCTATCAACATCGTTGATGAGTAGTTCGCGCCTCGCATCCATGACGGCCACCGCCAACGTGTTCATGATGGGACTGAGGCAAGCGGCCTGCACGGGAAGTTGAGCCACGCTCTCTCCGATCCGACACTCAACGGCAAACAACTGGCGATGCAGTTCGCGGGTCAGACTGGCTGCCACGCGCAGCGCCCACTCAAAGGAATGATCGGCTCCCTGGCCGAGGTGATGTTCCGGCATCGCGTCGATCACAATCAGGGCTTCGCGGCGGCAGGGGGCGTGCCGCTCGCGGACAATCAACTCACCCTGTCGCGCCGTTTGCGGCCAATGGACGTCACGCCACGAGTCTCCTTGGCGGAAAGGTCGCAGGGCCTGCACGTCGCCCTCGTGGCCTGTACGCGGGGCGAGCGCGCCCAGCAGCGATCGGGCCGGGCCGATTAACTGCGGCCACTCGGCGACCGTGTAACTTCGCGGCCACACCGTCAGCACCGCCGGCACCGACACCGGCT
Organism: Planctomycetota bacterium; assembly: GCA_014584305.1. GTDB lineage: Bacteria > Planctomycetota > Planctomycetia > Pirellulales > Pirellulaceae > BJ22. The sequence continues at coordinate 9,095 of JACTND010000306.1, forward strand.
GGCGACACTCCCAAAGTCCAAATGGAAACCCCGTCGAAATCTGGGGTTGCACCAACGGGTATTCGCCGCGCTGTGACGGCGTAAACTCCCATTCAAACTCGGTCTGACTCCAGGGCATGACCAGGCTCAAGGATACAAACAGGGGATGTTCGGCGTCCTCGCGCTGCATGCCGCGGCTGATCCCCAAACCCCACGCCGGCATGAACCAGCGGTTCGTAATGGTCACGATCACGCGCACCGCGTTCCCCTCGCTCGTCGTGCGCCGATCAAACCGCATTTGGCAGCTCAATCCGCGCATGGCCAGCCACGGCCAGGCCACGCCCAAGGCAATGACTGCCATGATTGCGGCGAAATAGACATAGCCTTGCGGCCCGAGGAACATACCCACCAACAGCGACCCGGCGGCGGCAATCACAAACCAGCCAATCGGCTGTTTCGACCAGTACACGTACCGGTTCGCCCACGGACAAAAATCATGCTGAGCAGCCCCTACGAGGCGCGTCCACCGATCGCGCCAACTGAATTCAGTTCTCCGCTGTGTCATCTTGTTCGATCACCCCTCCACTCACTTGGCAGCCGGGTCCGTCCCGAGCTGCGACGGCCAAGGCCCACCTGAAATCGCTATCGCGCCACTTGGGACCGCGTTGCTCAACGTTGGATTGCCAGCAGGTCACGCCACCAAGAACGCCTGCCTCTCCAAGATCTCAACAAACCGCACGTGGCGCGAAACAGTGAGACGAACGGAGAGACTAAGATACCGACACGCGCAGACGATCGACGGACTGCGCCCAACAGACACCGGACCATTCCGCCACGGAAGGCCCGACCATCAACAGAGAGCGCCGCGCGCGCCATCGCCTGGAATCAGGCCATCGGCGGACCACGAGGCGAAGGAAGAGAACCATCGAGAACGACGCGCGCGGTCGAGCGAACATGCCCGGAAAGCTGCCGCGGTTCACCCATCTGCCACATCATCACAGGCTGGCTTTTGGCCTGCGATTGCGTCAGCGTCTGCCAGAATCGGCAATTGGCGTCGCGACAACCCCAAGGGGAATTCGAGCCAATCGCTCCGCGCCACATTTCGCGGTGACTGCGCGAATGGGCCGACCGGTCGGCCTCGTGGGGCAGTTGCGAATTCGGTTCTGCATGCTGTCCGCAACAGCAATGGCCAGCATCACCATGACCGCCCTGCGGCGCTGTCACCGCCTCCAACTGATGCGACCAGAAGTGCAAAAAATGGCCACCGGCCGACCACCCTAGGTACAAGGTGATGGTCGCCCATGTAATCGAGCGGAAAATGAACCGGCGATCAAACAATGGGGCTTCCTTGGAACGAGTCGTCAAATGCACAATTGACTACCCATCATCATGTCAAGGCACTTTGGCGGAGTCAAGCATCTAAATGGCACCCGTGTTCGTTTTGCGCCCGGTTGAAGCCAGGAGCAAGGGAGAAAGGCTGCCATAACAAGAATTTTTGACCGCTCACGGCCTTTGGCCATGAACGGTTGGTTTCCATCTTACTCGTACTCAGCCGTGGGCGGTACTCGTATTCGTACTGGCTTGGCAGGCGATTTTGAGTACGAGTACGATTCTGGGAGCACCGTGCTGGCAACGGGCTAGAATGGTCCTCAATCTCAACGGCTGGCTGGCGAATTTCGCAAGGCGGGCTTAGCCGAGTAAGCTAGTGCTGCATCAACATTGTGATTTGGGTTAAGAGGTTGAGGAGTCAATGGTGCCAAGCACCCGCAGGGTCGCTCCGGCAATTGACTCCTGACCCCTTAAACTTCCTAAGAACTTCCTACGATCGAGCTTTGACCAAGCACTAGTTGGACAGCCCCACTTCGTGACGCATACAAGCCCGCAGCGCAAGCGCGTGAACAGCTTATGGCATGAGATTATCACGTTCACTTGCTCGCGCGGCGTGCTTGTATTCACGGCCTTGCGGGCCAAAGGTGGCGCTGTCCAACTAGGGTCGGTCGGAAGGAAGGAAGTGTTTCCTGGCAAACGTTTGCTAATCGCTTATCCTCGCAGAGGATTTCCGGGACTCGACCCGTGAGATGTTAAAATGGCGGATAATTAACCATACAAACGGTTATGAATCTTGTATGTGCGTCTGTCGTCATTACTTGTGAACAATTGGACGTCCGAGATTACTACCGCGTTCTTCGCCCGCAAATCGCTAGAAAAGCAAAGGACGTCACGAGGAGGAAGGCACTTGGCTCAGGAATAGCCGTCACGAGAAACAGCTTAGGCATCGGTGTCCCGTCTCCAACGTTGCTGTGTGCGAACACAAGTTCCGATGGCGGGATGCCTGGAGAATCGGGATGGATTTCGGTCAAGCGTCCTCCAACAACAAACAGATCACCCAAAGCCATGTTCAAAGCCAAAACTCCTGCTGGAGTGAACTCGATGCTGATCGAATGCCCCATTTCGCCGGGCTCGATGTCG